>VEQH01000022.1 GCA_018883325.1 Flavobacteriales bacterium
CTCAGAAACAATGAGTTACGAACAATACTTTTGAAGGTTTACCTTCGGTGCTACTCCGTGGTGTCGGGATAAATCGATAAAGTGTTGTGAAGTAAATCGTTGTTTATCAGCGGTATTCCTTTTCACTTTACATAAAAACCAGTTATACTTCGTTGTTTCCTCTCAATTTAGCCCGCTACCGCGTAGCAGCAACGAAGTTAAATCTTCGATAAAACGCCTTGTCTAACAGATTTTTATGTTAATCTGAATTTCAATTTTACAATCGAACTCAGGTTTAAAGGATAAGAAATAATTGATTGTAAGTTATTTGTTAGTTTTCATACTAAGAAAGTTATTCCTTTTAGAAACAACGAAAACTCATTAGATGATTTAAAACCATTACTGACAAAGTGTTTCCTGTCAATATTAGGAAGAGTTATTTTACTTAGGACAATTGGCGAAAATGTTGAGTATTTTCACGAATTTAATTTAAGTCGTTAGAAACAGAAAATATTTTTAATTCTTTGAAGATGGAAAACTACCACTCAAAAGCTTTATCACTCATCCATTTTCCTTGAACCCTCATCGTTTGCTCAATTACATCACGCACACAACCTTTACCTCCGTTGATTGGTGATTGGTAATTTACAACTGCTTTGATATCGATAGAAGCATCTTGAGGACAAGTAGAAAGACCAACTAAATTCAAAATTGGTAAATCAGGAATGTCATCTCCCATGTATAATACTTCTTCATTGCCAAAGCCATATTTAGCTTGTAGTTCATGGTATTTACTTAGTTTATGATGTGTAGATAAATGTACTTCTGTTACGCCTAATCCTAATAATCTTTCTTTTACCTCGATTGAATGACCACCAGTTATAATGAAGATTTTGTAATCCATTTTAGAAGCATATTGAAGCGCATAACCATCTTTGGCATTCAACGCGCGTACAATTTCATCTTTCATTAAATAAACAAGTCCATCCGTTAAAACTCCGTCCACATCGAACATGAATACTTTAATGTTTTTTAATTTTTCTTTATAACTAATCATTTTTGGAATACGTTTCGATTATGTTTTGTGAGAGCAATTTATAAATTTCCTTGTTTCGTCCTTCTAAATACGAAAGATGATTTTCAATAATCAATCGATCGTTTCTTTTCGCTGGACCTGTTTGTGCCTCAAAAGGACTTAGAGTTTTCAATTTTTCAAATGTTTCATTCAATAAAGGTTGAAACAGTGACCAATCCAATTTGTTTTTATTGGCTTCTTCTTGCGAGATATAAACTAAGTGATTCACAAAATTGTTCAAGAAAACAGCACTTAAGTGTATTTTTTTTCGTTTTTCTGAATCGCAATGCTGGAAACTAAAACCTATATCTTCACAAATAGCTTCTAACTTCCTTTTTAAGGTTTTAGTTGTTGCTTCCAACAAAATTGGGATTTCATCTGCCTTTAAATTTCTACCTTCCGTAAAAGTTTGCAAAGGATAAAAAACGGCTCTTGATTTCTTATCTTCAATGGCATCTAGAGAAATACTTCCTGCAGAATAAACGACTAACTGTTTTACAGAAAAGGAATTCACAAGCTCAATTACATGTTGATCCGCAACGGCGACTAAAATTAAATCCGCTTTTAATTCTTTAGCGGAATCAAAAAAAGGCGCTTCGACTTTTGCAGCGAGCGCCCTTCCTGTTTCTATATTTCTGCTGTAAATTCCAGTTATGGTAAATCCTGCATCGTGAAATAAATTAGCAAAACCAGTTGCAACTTTTCCTGAGCCTACAAAGGCGACACTCGTTATTTCACTTCCTGCACGAATCATTTACCATGACATTGCTTATATTTCTTGCCACTTCCGCATGGACACAAATCATTTCTTCCAACTTTTGGTTCTGCAATTACAGGTTGACGTTTCTCTTCTTGAGGAAAAGAATTTTCAATTGCTTGCTGATAACCTTGTCTTCCTTGGAATTGTGGTGGATTTGTTGAACTTGTGTTTCCGTTGTTAATTTGTGCTTTTTCGTAGTTGCTTTGTTTCGCTTCTTGGTTCGTACTTTGCAATTGTTGTTCAATTGGCATATCCAAATTCATCAAAAGCTCAACAGCACCTTCATTCAAACGATTCATCATCGAACGGAACAATTCATACGATTCTAGTTTGTAAACTACTAGTGGATCTTTTTGCTCGTAAGTTGCGTTATTTACAGCTGAACGTAAATCGTCCATTTCGCGTAAATGTTCTTTCCACTCGTCGTCAATTTTAGCTAAAATGATGTTTTTCTCGAACGATTTTGAAATTGCTTTTCCTTCCGATTCGTAAGCTTCTTTTAAGTTTACTAAAAGCTCCATTTCACGTCTGCCATCAGTTAATGGGAAAACAATATTTTTGAAACGATCTGACATTGTTTCATAAACGTGCGTGATTTGAGGCATTGCAAGTTGCGCAATTTTCTCACATTTACGAACGTATTGTTCGCGCATTGAGTTGTAAATACTATGCACTAAATCATCTTTCGACATCGAAGCATAAGCACTTTCTTCAACAGGGGAATTTATACCAACTAAACGAATCAATTCAATTTCAAATTCATCAAAAGGTAGGTTTCCAAATTGTTTAACAGTATTGTCGCACAATTCAAAGAACATATTGTCAACATCGATATCCAAACGATCACCAAACAATGCATTTCTACGTTTTTTGTAAATCGCTTTACGTTGTGCGTTCATTACATCATCGTATTCCAACAAACGTTTACGAACACCAAAGTTATTTTCTTCTACTTTTTTCTGAGCGCGCTCAATAGATTTTGAAACCATTCCAGCGGTAATCACTTCGCCTTCTTTCAATCCCATTCTATCCATCAATTTTGCGATACGCTCTGAACCAAATTTACGCATCAAATCATCTTCCAATGAAACGAAGAAACGAGAAGAACCTGGATCTCCTTGACGACCAGAACGACCTCTCAACTGTCTGTCAACTCGACGAGAATCGTGCCGCTCCGTACCAATGATTGCCAAACCTCCAGCTTCTTTAACATTTGGTCCTAATTTAATGTCAGTTCCACGACCAGCCATATTCGTAGCAATTGTTACAGCTCCTGCTAAACCAGCATTGGCAACAATTTCCGCTTCTTTTTGGTGATATTTCGCGTTCAATACTTGATGCTCGATTTTTTTCATCGACAACATTCTGCTCAACAATTCAGAAATTTCAACCGTTGTTGTACCAACCAATACTGGACGACCAGCAGCAACTAAAGTTTCAATTTCTTGAATAACTGCGTTGTATTTTTCACGCGCTGTTTTGTAAACAAAATCATCTTGGTCTTTTCTAGAAATTGGTCGATTCGTTGGAACGACAACTACATCTAATTTATAGATATCCCAGAATTCTTTTGCTTCCGTTTCAGCTGTACCTGTCATACCAGCTAATTTGTGATACATACGGAAGTAATTTTGAAGCGTAACCGTTGCATACGTTTGAGTTGCAGCTTCAACTTGTACGTTTTCTTTCGCTTCAATTGCTTGGTGCAAACCATCAGAATAACGTCTTCCATCTAAAATACGACCTGTTGATTCATCGACGATTTTAACTTTATTTTCGAGAATCACGTATTCTACTTCTTTTTCAAATAAAGTGTAGGCTTTCAATAATTGGTTAATCGAATGAATTCTTTCCGACTTAATTGAATAGTCACGAACAAGAATATCTTTTTTAGCTAAAAATTCTTCTTTCGGTAAATTTAACTTTTGAAGGTTAGCAATTTCAGCACCAATGTCAGGCATAATGTAGAAATCTCTATCATCAGCTCCTGAAACTAAATCGATACCTTTATTTGTTAACTCGATTGTATTGTTTTTTTCATCAATCACAAAGAACAATTCCACATCAATTTTTTTCATGTGTTTTCCTTGCTCTTGCATGTAGTAATTCTCTGTTTTTTGCAAGTGAACGCGAATTCCTGGCTCTGATAAAAACTTGATTAAAGTTCTATTTTTTGGCAAACCTCTATGCGCTCTCAATAAAGCAATTCCACCTTCATCCAACATGCGTTTCGCTTCGTTTTTATCTTCAGGTGGCGTATTGATTACGGCAAGTAATTTTTTTGCTTCAATTAAACATTGTTGAACGTATTGTTTTTGAGCCTCCACTACTCGCTCGATGCGTGGTTTCAATTCATAAAACTCATGCTCATCGCCTTTTGGTGTTGGACCAGAAATAATCAAAGGCGTTCTTGCGTCGTCAATCAAAACAGAATCGACCTCATCGACAATTGCAAAATGATGTTTGCGCTGTACTAAATCATCCACATGTCCCGCCATATTATCACGCAAATAATCGAAACCAAATTCGTTATTTGTACCGAAAGTAATATCGGCTAGATATGCTTTACGTCTTTCCGCTGAATTTGGTCGGTGCTTGTCGATACAATCCACTGAAAGTCCATGAAATTGGTACAAAGGTCCCATCCATTCGGAGTCACGTTTTGCTAAGTAATCATTTACAGTTACGATGTGAACTCCTTTTCCTGCAAGTGCATTTAGGTAAACTGGTAATGTTGCCACTAAGGTTTTTCCTTCACCAGTTTGCATTTCAGCGATATTTCCTTTATGAAGTACGGCACCTCCCATCAACTGAACATCGTAATGAACCATGTTCCAATTGATTTTCGCACCTGCTGCTGTCCATTCACTGTGCCAAATTGCTTTGTCGTTTTCGATGGTGATTCCGTCTTTTTTCATCGACAAATCGCGATCAAAATCTTCAGCAGTTACTTCTAATTTATTATTAGTTGACCAACGAGAAGCCGTTTCCTTCACAACTGCAAAAGCTTCAGGAAGAATTGCGGCTAAGGTTACTTCGATTTGTTCGTCGATTGCTTTTTCAAGTTTATCAATTCTTTCGAAAAGGTTTTCTTTCTCTTCGATTGACGTGTTAACATCTTCAGCTTTGGCTCTCAAACCACTCAATTCGTCTTCAAGTGATTGTTTTTCAGCACGAATTCTAGCTTGAAATGCTCTAGTTTTATCTCTTAATCCTTGGTCGGAAAGTGTTTTAATATTCTCAAGTTCAGCCAATGTTTGTTCAACATACGGCCAATATAATTTTTTGTCTTTTGCGTTTTTATCGCCAAAAATCTTTTTTAATAAGTCACCAATCATGTAATTGTAAATTTTGCAAGAGCCAAAGATAATCAATTAACTAGTAGTAGGACTTAGTAAAAGTTAGAGACTTGTTAATTTTTTGCAACAGAATTGAGAATTAAGTTTAGAATAGATACAGCATCTATTAAATCATTACAACAACTCCGTAGTAGCGGCATAACAATAGCTCCGTAGGAGCGAAATTATTCAAGCCAATCAAAAAGGTATTTTTCATCGTATTCAATATTAAATTTTTGAATCAAAGTCAAATATTCATTTTTAAAGTTTTTTTTTTGATGATGTTCTTCTTGATTGTTTATGTAAGCAATGACATTATCTAATTGTGATTGAGCATAAGAAAATGCACCAAAGCCTTCTTGCCATTGAAATTTACCTCTTACAAATTCATTTTCATTTATCCATTTTGAGGAATTGGCTTTAATGTCCCTCACCAAATCTGAAATAGCAATGTTCGGTTTTATGCTTACCAATATATGTATGTGATCTTCAACTCCTCCAGTAGCATAGACTTTTTGTCCTTTTCCATTTACAATTCCGCAAATGTATTTGTGCAATTCGTCCTTCCATTTTTTTTGAATTAGATTTTGTCTTCTTTTTACAGCAAATACAATCTGTATGTACATTTGTGTATAGGTGTTCGCCATGATTTATTATGTTTTATATTTGTTTAAACATTCCGATCCTACAGAGCTTTTAGACATTTGTGTTTTTTGTTACTGTTAATAACAACTCGCTCCTACGGAGCTTTTATTGAATCTGAATTATTTGTTAGCTAAATTTAATAAAAAATCAAATTTTTACAAAACAGTCACGAAATTTTATTTAACCATTGAACCAAATTCGGGAAGATCCATCAGGGCGATGTAAAAATCAACCGTATCAAAGGACAGAATTCATTTTTTGGTTGTTTAGGATGAACAAATGCTAAAATCAATCAATTATTCCCACCTTTCAACATCCTCTGTTTATTAATACTTAAAAAAGTTGGTTTCAAACAATCGAATCGAATTATCTTTGTTCCCATGCATGAAATGATTTTAATCTTAGATTTCGGTTCTCAATATACTCAATTGATTGCCAGAAGAATACGTGAACAAAACGTATATTGTGAAATCCACCCTTGGAACAAAATCCCTGAGTTAACACCCAACATCAAAGGTGTAATTCTTTCTGGAAGTCCGTTTTCAGTGAGGGATGAAGCTTCTCCTCGACCAGATTTATCCGCGATTAAAGGAAAAATGCCTTTACTTGGCGTTTGTTTCGGTGCGCAATTTTTGTCGCATCATTTCGGCGGAGAAGTGTTGCCTTCTAATACACGTGAATACGGCAGAGCGCATTTGACGTTTGTGGACGAAAACAATATTTTGACAAAAGGTATGACTTTCGGCTCACAAGTATGGATGTCGCACGGAGACACGATTAAAAAAATCCCAAGTAATTATAAAATCATTGCAAGTACGCACGATGTTGAAGTGGCTGGATATGCGATTGAAGGGGAAACAACTTTCGGAATTCAATTTCACCCAGAGGTTTACCACTCAACTGAAGGTGCCATTTTATTGAAAAATTTCGTTCGTACGATTTGTGGCTGCGCAGGCGATTGGACTCCAGATTCATTTGTGGAGGAAACGACTAAAAAATTACAAGCACAATTAGGCGATGACAAAGTGATTTTAGGATTGTCAGGCGGTGTTGATTCTTCAGTTGCAGCTGTGTTGTTACACAAAGCAATTGGTTCAAATTTGCATTGTATTTTCGTTGACAACGGCTTGTTGCGTAAAAATGAATTCGCTTCCGTTTTAGAGTCCTACCAAGGAATGGGCTTGAACGTTAAAGGTGTTGATGCCTCAGAAAAATTCTATGAAGCATTAAAAGGTTTAACGGATCCTGAATTAAAACGCAAAGCAATCGGAAAAGTGTTTGTGGACGTTTTTGACGAAGAATCGAAAAAAGTTGAAGGCGCAAAATGGCTTGGTCAAGGAACGATTTATCCAGATGTGATTGAATCCGTTTCAGCAACTGGTGGACCTTCGCAAACTATAAAATCGCATCACAATGTAGGTGGTTTACCTGATTACATGAAACTTCAAGTGGTTGAACCGTTGCGCTTATTGTTCAAAGACGAAGTGCGAAGAATCGGACGTTCTTTAAACATCGACCAACGTATTTTGGGAAGACATCCGTTCCCAGGGCCAGGTTTGGGAATTCGCATCTTGGGAGAAGTGACTGCAGAAAAGGTACGCATTTTGCAAGAGGTCGATGCACTATTTATTGACGGTTTGAAAGAAGATAATTTATACGATGAAGTTTGGCAGGCAGGAGCAATTTTCCTTCCGATTCAATCTGTTGGTGTAATGGGCGACGAACGAACGTATGAAAATGCTGTTGCGTTGCGCGCTGTAACCTCAACGGATGGAATGACTGCTGACTGGTGTCATTTACCGTATGAATTTTTAGCTAAAATATCGAATAGAATTATCAATCAAGTTCGAGGAATCAATCGCGTGACTTACGACATCAGTTCCAAACCACCTGCAACAATCGAATGGGAATAATGAGAATTAAAAACGCTTTCTTCTTGTTTTGCTTTTTCTTACTGAGTTTACAACAATTTGTAGCGCAGAAATATGCACTAATCACTCAGAAAGACGGTAAAAAATACTATAATCACACCGTTGTTGACGGCAACAGTATTTTTGGTTTACAACAAATGTACAATTGTCCGGTTGAAGATATTTTGGAAGCTAATCCTGGTATTGAACGCGGTTTGAACGATGGACAGTTGGTGCTTATTCCAGCGGAAGAAAAAACCATAATTCATACCGTACAAAAACAAGAAACGCTTTACGCAATCTCAAAAATGTACGCTGTCCCTGTCGACACAATTATTGCGAAAAATCCGGGAAGCGAAGGTGGTTTAAAAGTTGGTCAGCGATTGAAATTGGAAAATGCTGTGCCTCGCATTCAAGTGGATTTATTGAGTGTAAGTGTTGAAGAAAACACGCGCGAAGTTCCAAAACCGAGCGAGGAAGTGAAATCGAAATTCAATGTTTCTTTCAAAGATTCGATTATTAACCACGTTGTTTTGCCAACAGAAACGATTTACACAATTTCCAAGCGTTTTATGATTCCTGTTGAGACGATAAAAAGTGTCAATAATTTGAATTCCAACAAAGTACAAACAGGACAAAGTATTAAAATTCCACTTAAAAAGGAAAAAATTGAAGCTGTTAAAATCCGTGAAGTTCCCGTTAAAAATCGCACTTCAAAAGATTCTTTGTTAGTTTTTGAAAAGAAAGATTCCTACAATATCGCGTTGTTTTTGCCTTTTAATTTAGATTCAACTTCAACCTACAATAAATCGGTTGTCAATGCAGCTTTTGATTATTATATGGGAGCAAGTTTAGCAATCGATTCACTGCGAAAAATGGGTTTCAGAGCTAATTTTTATGTCTATGATTACCAAGCGAAAAACGAAACAATTCAACAGCAATTAGCAAAGCCAGAATTTAAAACAATGGATTTAATTTTTGCACCGCTTCAAGTTGCAGAAGCTGAAATCGTTGCTGATTGGGGTAGAAAGAATAAAGTGAGAGTTGTTTTGAGTGTAAATATGCCTCCAAAATTATTAGAAGCAAATCGCTATGTTTACGCACTAAATCCTGATAATGAAATCTTAATCAGAAATTTAGCTTATCACATTTACAAAAAACACGATAACCAACAAATCGTTTTAATCAAAGGAACGAAACCTGACGAAGATTGGATGAATCAAGTTTTTATGAATTATTTCAAGGAATTTCCTGCGAAAAATTCACGTCCAAGAGTCATTGAAGCTGATTGGACAAACTTTAAAAATTTCGAAAGTTTAAGTGCGCAAACTATCTTTATTTTCCTGTCAACGGATAAAGATAAAGTGCTGAAATTATTGGATAAATACAAAGGGAATCAAACAGTTAGTTTATTCGGTTTGAAAGAATGGGCGGATTGGAAAGAAGTGAATGGTACGATTATGAACAAATACGAATTTACCTATGCTTCGCCAACTCATTTCGATTTGCGCGACCCGCAAGTGATTAATTTCCACAAACTTTACAGACGTGCGTACAGTGCCGATTTAACAAAAACAGCTTGTCAAGGTTACGATGCTGTGTTGAATGTTTGTTCGGCGTTCTTTCTCGACAAGGAAATGAAAAAAGGATTGATTAATTCGTATCAATTAAACCAAATTGGAAAAGGAAATGGGATTCAAAATGAAGGTGGTTTCGTTTTGAAATTTCAAGATTTTGAAGCTAAAATTGACAATCAATGACAAGTGAACACGTAAAAACGGAATTCAGAAAATTGCAATTACACATTTGTGATGCGCTTGAGAAAATTGATGGATTAGCTCATTTTCAAGAAGACGCTTGGACGCGCACTGAAGGTGGTGGCGGTTTTACAAGAACTATTTCAAATGGAAACATTTTGGAAAAAGGAGGCGTTGCATTTTCAGCAGTTGAAGGTCCTGTTAGTGAGGCGATGAAAAAACAATTAGGAATGCAGGGCAATGCGTTTTTTGCTTCAGGTGTTTCGATTGTGTTGCATCCTTTTCACCCGCGACATCCTATTATTCACATGAACGTGCGTTACTTTGAGTTGGACAATGGAACTTATTGGTTTGGTGGTGGAATTGACCTCACACCGCATTATGTCAACGAAGAAGCAGCTAAACTTTTTCATCAAGGATTGAAACAATTGTGTGATTTATACCACGCTGATTTTTACACCAAATTCAAACCGTGGGCAGATACTTACTTTCATTTGCCACACCGAGGTGAATCGCGCGGAATCGGAGGAATTTTCTTCGATCATTTGGATGAAAATTGTGGTTTAGAAAAATCGAAAATCTTTGAATTTTGTATTGAACTAGGGAAATTGTTCCCAATCCTTTACGGGCAGCAAATTGCTTTTGCACCAGTTACCGAAGCAACTGAAGAAGAATTAGCTTGGCAAGCTTCGCGTCGTTCTCGTTATGTTGAATTCAACTTATTACACGACCGTGGCACCAAATTCGGAATCTACTCAGGTGGTCGCACGGAATCCATTTTAATGAGCATGCCTCCAATGGCAAAATGGGAATACAACGCAACACCAAACACCGATTCCGAAGAATTTCAAACCCTCGAATGGCTAAAAAAGACAGTTGATTGGGTGAAGTATTAACCAAACCACTTGCTATTTTTTCACTTCCATTCATCAAAGTTTTCATCTTCAAAAACGTCATTCATAAGAAGATTCTATAACTTCGAGATGATCAACACAATAATCCCTTAAAATTTCAATTAGTAAATCTTTCGTCAAATCGGAACTTCCATCCAAAATTGTTCTAAAAATTTCAAGTTTATCATCCACTGTTAATTCATTTAACTTTTCATCATCACGGAAGAATTTCATAAAATCTTCTCTAGAAATTTGTAGATAATTTTTCATTTTAAAAGTGTTTTTGAGTGAATTTATTCTGAGAAAAAAACTAAGCTTTTAATTGTTCATCAAGTTATTTATTCATCCTTCGCAAGAAAATCTTTTATTTTTATTTTGAAAATTGCACTTACCTATTTTTGTAGGATTGAAAGCTAGCAATGTTCTAATTATAAGATTAATTCATTTTTGTATTCAGCTTGTGGTTCTTCAACCAAATAGTTTTCCAATTCTTTCTTATCATTAAAACCACCTATTTTTTGTCGGTACAAAGTTGCTTTGGAATCATCCTCAATTTCTAATTTTCTGTTTTTGCTGATTTCTAAAAATTCATCTTCTTGTTCAATTCCTAAAAAGCGGCGATTTAATAAGTTTGCTGCAATTCCTGTAGTGGAACTTCCTAATAAAGAGATTGAAAATAAATAAAAAATTATTTTTCACTTAGTAATATGATTTTGAATTGATTAACTTTTTAGAAATTTTTAAATCACACTTATTGTGTGTAAATATCTGAATATGATCTATTTATAATTTTTATTTTTCAAAATTTGATCTAATCTTTGTTGAAATTTTTAGACATGGATGTAACTTTTGAAAGAGCGGAACAAACAACAGTTGAATGGTTGACACCTCCAATATTAGTAAAAATGTTAGGAGAGTTTGATTTAGACCCTTGTTCACCTGAAAATCCACCATTTACGCATGCAAAAGTCAATTATACTGTCAAAGATAATGGATTACAGAAAGAATGGTTTGGAAGGGTTTATATGAATCCACCCTACGGAAAAGGAATGGAAAAATGGTTAGAAAAATTAAAAATTCATGGAAATGGAATCGCTTTAATTTTCGCAAGAACTGAAACTAAAACATTCTTTAATCACATTTGGGATGATGCAAATGCTCTACTTTTTGTTAAAGGAAGAATTAAATTTTTTAACTTAAAAGGCAAACAAGTAGGAACTCCAGGTTCTCCTAGTGTTTTTATTGCTTACGGCAAAGAAAATGTTGAAGCTTTAAGAAATTCAGGAATTGAGGGGAAACTTATAATACTAAAGTAATTCATGAAGAATAAATTCTGCAACATTAAACTGTGCATCAAAAATCCAGTCATTTTCTTTCAGTAATTTGGAAATTGCTTCATTTTCGTCTTTTACATTTTCAACAAAACCAATAACTTGTAGGTTATTGACCTCGAAATTTTCATTTGGTGCAATTGTCTCTCCTTCAGGGGTTAAGATAATAAATTTTTTCATTTTTTTAGATTTTTCTATATTGCCCTCGACCTACAAATTCAATTATTCCTTTATCTCTCAATAACTGTAATTGTTGCCTTAATTTATCTTTAATGAAATTATTTTGAGGATATTTTAATCTTAATTTTTCTTCAAACTTGTATATTTCATCAAGTGAAAAGCATTCTTTTTTGATTGCATCTACACAAGCCAAAGTGTCTAAAATCCAACCTTTTGATTCTTTCTTTTGAGTTCTTAAAAATAAGGTTTTGTTAAAGGTTTCAGTTACAATTTCTTGGTTGATAATCTGAGAGTTTTTGATGAGAAATACCTTGCCTGCATCTGCGACTTTAGAGATATCGATATTACATCCTACCCAACCAGCTCTTTTTGCCGTTTCAGACAAGGCAGCTCTTTTTATAATTATTTCTGGAGAAAAAAATTGTTTCGGAATAATTAAAAAGTCATTTACTGACCATTCTTTGGTGTAGGTTAGAAAGAAAAAATTAGGATTGTTATTTGAATTAATTCTCTCAATCATTGTGGCATAAGCACCATCAGCTATTGTATTTGAAAGTTTTCCATTTTTACTTTTCAATTCAAACTCTTCTAAACATTTTATACAATAGAAATCGGCTACTGGACGATTATTTTCAAATTCATTAAGTGGTAACTCACCGCAACAAGGACAATATGAATTTTCTTTAACCCATTGCTCAGTTAAAATTCGAGCAATTTGAGAATTACTTGAATAACCTTCAGCAAGTTTAGTATTGAAATGTAAATTCATATAAATATAAAAGTTTACTTTTAAAGATTATAATATAATAAGCAAAACTCTTTTAATCTCATTAATACCTGCCCATTTTAAAAATGGTTTTGCTATTTTATCTGTCATTAGTCATTTGTTTTTTTGAGCTAAACAAATTTATAGTTTTCATTCCGCTTATTCTTGGTTTCGGTCAGTTAATTGTCAATTGATTTTGGTTGGTGTTTGTAAAGAGAGGATTTGTAGTAAGCTAAATCATTGATTTTAATAAAAACTTTCTTTTTCAATAGAAATGAAGAAAACTAAAAATCATCAATCCCACAACATCAAAAATCCAACATCAAAAATCGAAAACCAAACCTCCATTTCACTTTAAAAGTTCCATCAAATCTTCTTTCGCTAAGGATTTTCGAGCGTTTTCGTCCACTTTGATGAGGTCTTCCACGAGTTCTTTTTTGCCTGCTTGCAATTGTAGAATTTTATCCTCGATGGTGTCTGGACAAATCAAGCGAATCGCCATCACGTTTTTCTTTTGACCAATGCGGTAACAACGGTCGATGGCTTGGTTTTCCACCGCTGGATTCCACCACGGGTCAACGATGAAGACGTAATCAGCTTCTGTGAGGTTCAAACCTGTACCACCGGCTTTCAAACTGATTAAAAACACGCGCTTTTCGGAATCTTCTTGGAACGATTGCACCTTTTCTGAACGGTTTTTAGTTTGCCCGGTCAAGTATTCGTAAGCAATTTCTTTCTCGTCCAAACGCTTGCGAATAAGTTCCAACATGCTGACGAATTGGGAGAAAACGAGAATTTTATGTTCGCCAACTTTCGCTTCAATTTGCGCTAACAATTCATCGAGTTTGCTGGATTCATTGCCGTAATACGCTTCGTCGTTCAACAATTCGGGCGAGTTACAGATTTGCCGCAACTTGGTTAAACCTTGCAAAATGTGCATGTTGTTATTGGTCAACTCGTCGTTTTTGTCGGCTTTTTCCAAGAATTGCTTGAACTCGTTGCGGTACGTTTCGTAAATGCGGCGTTGATTTTCACCCATCGGACAGTGAATCACGATTTCCGTTTTGTCTGGAAGTTCGTTTGCAACTTGCTTTTTGGTTCTTCGCAACAAAAACGGACTCAATTTCTGTTGCAATTCTTTTGCGCGCTTATTGTCTTTGAATTTATCAATCGGAATGGCATAATTGTCTTTGAAATGCGTTTGATTTCCCAATAAAGCTTGATTTGCAAAGGAAAATTGCGCGTAAATATCAAAGGTATTATTCTCGATTGGCGTTCCTGTCATGACGATTCGATTGCGCGATTGCAACAAACGAACAGCTTTATAACGCTTCGATTCTGGATTTTTTATCGCTTGCGATTCATCCAAGAAAATGTAGTCAAATTGGATATTTTTCAAAAATGTGATGTCGCTCAACATCGTTCCGTAAGTGGTGATAATTATGTCGTAATTGTCAATTTTTGCGTGGTCTTTTTCGCGATTCAAACCATAAATTATGTGGTATTTCAAACTCGGCGCAAATTTATCTAACTCTACTTTCCAATTGAAAATCAACGAAGTAGGAAGAATGATTAAATGGGTTCGCTTTCCGTTTTTATCCTTCAAGGAAAGAATAAACGAAATGATTTGAATGGTTTTTCCCAGTCCCATATCGTCGGCAAGACAACCGCCAAAGTTAAATTCGTCCAAGAAATGCAACCAATTCAATCCATGTTTTTGGTAGTCGCGAAGTTTTGCTTTTAATTTCTTCGGAACAGGCACAGCGTCAATGGCGTTGAATTGTGCAAATTTTGTTTTGAAAAGCGACAATTCTTCTTTCACTTCATTTGGCAACACTTCGTCTTCAAACAAGGAATCAATCAGCGTGAAATTGGCTTTCGAACTGCGAATTGAGTTGTCGTGAATTTCTCCCGAACGAAAAAACTTAGCGTATTTCTCCAGCCATTCGTCGGGTAACATTCCCATTTTTCCATCGCCAAGTTTCACAAATTTTGATTGGTTGTAAACGGCTTTTTGGATGTCGCGCAATTTCACTTTTTCGGAGCCAAACTTAATGTCCACCAAGGTATCGAACCAATTGATGCCACTTGAAATGGAAACCGAAGTCGATATTTTATGTGGACTGTAATTGTTGTTTTTCAATTCGTTGAAGCCCAAAATTTCTACACCTTCTTTGCGCCACGCTTCAAAAGCATCCAAAAACCAACCGTCGTCTAAAAAGCGTTGTTTGTACAAATAAAAGAAATCAAATTCTGTTTCTTGCTCCTCGAAATGCGGATGCGAACTCTTTATTAATTCAACAAATCGAGCTTCGAAAGCGCTATCTCGTGTGACTTCAAATTGCAAACCTTTGGAATCCAGTGCATACAGTCGCATTTTACTGCGTGCAGGAATTTCACGTTCGGCATATTTGATGACAGGCGTAATCGTCACAAAATCTTCGCTGTCTTTCAAATAAATGATTTTTTTCAATTCTTGATCGAAACCACTTTCAATTAATTGTTCATTCGTTGCAGGTTTTAAAAACGTGTATTGAATTTCAACTTTTCCTTCCAATCCGTCCAGAATTTTAGTCCTAAAAGCTGAAAACTGCGATTCATGAATCATGAGTTTGTTTCCTTTTGCCTTGAAAAACCTTAGAATTTGAATTACTCTTGAATTTAAAAGGGGAATCAATTCGTTGTTTTTTTCCAAGAAGAAATCGTATTTCAACTTAAAACCTGAGAATGCCGTCGCGTTGTTGTCCAAAACGATGTAAGGAGAAACATCGTAGAAAGTATCTTTATAAGAGACTTTCAACAACAAACTCAATTCTGCGTATTTAAAGTTTACAGGCTCAATTGATTTGGAAGTGATGTTGTCTGAAACGCGCGAATTATGTTGATAAACGGGATAATTTCTTGGATTTTTCACCACAGCTTTCAACGCATCAGCAATTTGTTCGGGAGTCAATCGATAGCTGTAGTAATCGTTTTTTTCCTCGAAAGAAGTCAAGCTGGAAAAGAATTTAATCTCCTCTCCTACTTCTGTTTCGAGCAATAATTGTTTCGCTTCAATTTTCGAAATTGGATTTTTGATTTTACCATCTTTCGTCAATTTCGCGGATTGAAGCGCGATGAAAAAATGTTCGTTATAGGTTTGTTTTCCAATAACTAAGAAAATTTGTTCTTCGGTTTGTGAAGTGCTTGCTTTAAACTTATTGGGTTGAAATTCAAGTTGAGGAATCAAGGCTTCCAATTTTTCAAGTTCACTTGCATTTATTGCTTGCAAACCTTTAATTTTTGGCGTGATTTTCAATTTTGAATCTACAAATTTGACCTCGAAATAACTTTCTAAATCAGGTTCGTTTTCCATTCCGTAAAGCTTCGCAAAATCCTTGAGTTGAGTCGCTTTAAATGAAGGATCAAAATGAATACGGACGTGGTCTTCGTTTTTGAGAATATTGAGTGCATATTCTTGATGCGAACACAATTTTCGTTTTTCTACTTTACAGTTGCATGAAAGCGTCAGCAGTGAATCTTGTAAATATATTTTGACGCGTTGACGTTGATAAAACGTAATCATCACGCTTATTTGCGCATAGTTTTCTTCGATGTGTTCAATGTCGTAATAGCGAAAAAAATCAGTTTGAATGCCGCTTGAGCGCTGAAAAATAAAACGATCGTTGAGTTGGTCGAAACTAAAATCGCGAATCGAATAATCAGTCGGATGTGGTTTTTCTATTGGTTTGGGTAAATCTGCACCAAAAAGAGTTGAATTTTCGAGCGTTTCAAGTTCATAAATTGCTTGATTTAAAGTTGCAACAGTATGTTTACAAACTCCTGCAAAATTATACGGACATGAACAATTTGTTTTTTTTACTTCGTCCCCTTTGAATTCAATAGTAATGGAATAAACCTCTGAACCAATAGCAGATGCAGTAATTCTATCTTCTTCAACTTGTAAATTCGAGATGGAAATATCGCTTGCACGTTGCCTCGTTTGAGCTGTGGAGTAATTTTTTATAAATGATTGAATTCCGAGAATTTTCGACATACGTTTGAAAAAACGTAAAGATAAGCAAGCTAAAGCGATGTATTAATCGAGTCGAAAGAAATCGTTCATTTTTTCACAAATTGTTTCCAATTTAGGAGGTAAATTCATTTCGTTCCAAGGATGCGTTGCACCAAAAACGTGATCGGTTTCTGGAATTGTAATTAATTCAGTTTGTAGCCACGAAGCAATTTTTTCACCTTCAGAAATGGGAACGCTTGTGTCTTTGTCGCCATGAATGACTAAAACAGGGAGTTGCATCGACTCACAGGCTTTTTGAATGTTCAAACGGTCTTCGTTGGCTTTGAAATCTTCGTACAGTGAATAGAAATTTGGCAGTTTTTGTCTCGTGCGACTGTTTGCAACATAACGAACACCTGTTGTTTTCCATTCTTCCAACGCTTCTCCTGTTGGAAATCGCGACGCAATGTCACAAATCGCGGCAAGGGTAACTACTTTTTTAATGCGTTTATCTTCAATTGCAGCTAGTAAAACAATTCCACCACCGCGCGAATGACCAATCAAATTGACAGAATATGGAAGGTCGATTTTTGTTTCCAACCAATCTAAAACGTGAATTAAATCGTTTAATTCTTTGGAATACGTGTTTTCTCCAAAAGCTTGTTCATCGGGGAAATCGATGCCATTTTCGATCGTTACACCGTTGTGTGTGGCGTTGTATTTACAAAATCCGAAACCTTTTTTTGTGAAATATTCTTGCATTAAATTCCAAGCTCCCCAATCTTTGAAACCCATAAAACCATGAACAAAAACAAGCAATTCGCCATTGAAATTTTCAGGAATTTCTAAGTCGATTAAGCTTTTGCGATTGTTGGAACCGGTGTAAACCATATTTTAAAATTGAAAATGTAAAATTGAAAATGTAAAATTTTACATTCTTCATTCTACATTTTACATTCTTTTTCGTTTAATTGTAATCAAAACTTCGTCGCTTATATGGAAAAACATCCATCAATTCACCAGAATAATAGAATTCAAAGGCAACTGAACCAAAGGTGTATTCCGTGTCGTGGATTTTGTAGTTCGAGCCACCAACACCCGGGTTTTTCTTAGGTTTGGATTTTTGGTAGCCTAAGTTGAATAAAGAAGCCAGAATTTCAGGACGTTCATCCAATGGATAGCCTGCGCGTTCCCATTGCATTTTGATTTGTTTCAAGAAACAAGCAGTGTATAAATACGAATAATAATGATTTTTGAATTGCACTAAACGTCTCAAACGCACACTCATTGTATCGTTGATATTATTCACATAACTATTCGTTGAATCGTAATCTAAAAGATGTTCGTATTCTTCTCCCATGTAATAAGGACTTGTTTTGTCTTTCATGTAGTTTTCAATCTTGATTGCAGTGCTTTCCTTAATTCCAGTAACACCATAAGACAAACGGTTTTCCAACACTAACACTTTCATCGGTCCAATGTAGCGTTTGTAAGATTCACGGCTAGAATTGAACAAACGAATTTGTTCTCCAACCAAACAGGCTACAATCAAACGTGGCTCAACACCAGTAACTTTCGCCGCTGAATCAATGTAGTATTTATCTTTTGCAACCGCAATTTTGAAATCTTGCCATTCTGCAATATTCATCCATTCAAAGACTGAAAGTCCATTCGTTTTTTTCTTTTTACGCATTTCTGCACGCATTTTCAAAACCGCTTTTCGATAATCTTTGTTTTTCATCAAGCGCAAATCAACGGCATCTAACATACGAAGCGCCAATTTTTCATTCTTACTTTTCAATAATACAGAAAGAATGTACTCCGCGTTAACAGGATAAAATTCCTGTAGCACCAAAATTCTACTCATTGCCTCTTTTCTGTGGCGCGCCATTGAAGCACTATCAACCTTGAAACCTTGATTGTATTTATCGTGCATTTCTTGAAAATAGCGGTTGTTTTCGTCTAATCTTCCAGCTTCATTCGTCCATTGAAAAGTTACCGCGAAATAAGTAGCCGTTAAAATGAAACCATAAATAGCAAAACCATAAAGAAAAATCGTAAATGGAACTTTAATCCATTTGTTGTTCAAAAATTTACGCATTTAAAAAATTTTGCGCTAAAGTATTAAAATTCTGAATTGAAACTTCGAAAACAAATGCTATTAAAGCAAAAGCAATACAGCTTCTGCTTCAACTATGAAATTAAGACCTTTATTTAAATCTGTTACAATTTTATAATCTTCAATTATTGTAATTCTTTTTAATAGATTCCTCACTATTTTCGGAATGACTTGTTTCAAGTGAGTCCTTCGCAAATGCTTCGCATTTTCGCCAATTACTCTAATCGCAATGTCATTCCGAGATGTCACTTTTAACAGCTTTAAAAGATGAAATATATTTTAATAGGATTTCTCGCTACACTCGAAATGACTTATGAACTGGGAGATGAATGCGAAAATGCTTCGCATTTTCGCCACCTACCCTATTCGATTAGTCCTTCCGAATAAAATGAGGAATCTTTTTAGACCTTATTTAAATCAAAGTAGGAAATTCAATTTGAGTTCGTTTCAAACAAGTTTTGGAAAACAAGCTCATAAGCATTTAATCTTTTTCTTTTCAATTAAAAATTAAATATTTCTTTTGTGGAATGATTCTTGAAACCAGACTACAAAATCGATAGAAATGGAATTGAAATTTGAAAATGTTGTACCAGAACCTTTCGCTAGTTTAACCTTCGATTCCACAAGTTTTTGGGGGAATTCTTGGACGATGTCGAAAGGCGAACGCGTACTTTTGAATGCCTCAAGTGGAAAAGGAAAAACAACTTTCACGCATTTCACCTATGGGTTAAGAACAGATTACAAAGGAATAATCTTATTTGACAATCAATCCATTAAAGATTTCTCTATTGAAAAATGGACTGAAATTCGGCAACATAAAATGGCTGTTGTTTTTCAAGATTTACAACTTTTCTCTCAACTTTCAGTCGAAGAAAACCTGCAATTAAAAGCTTCTTTAACAGGGAATTTCGACAGCGAAAAAGCCAAATATTACCTTGATTTTGTTGGTTTAGCAGCTAAATGGGATCAAAAATGCGCGATTCTTTCCATGGGACAGTTGCAACGCGTTGCCATCGTTCGAGCACTTTTGCAACCTTTCGATTGGATTATTTTAGATGAACCATTTTCGCATTTAGACATTGAAAATGCAGCGAAATGTATGCATTTAATCAATGAAAGATGCGATGAGTTGAAAGCAGGTTTTATCTTGACAACTTTAAATTCAACCGATGCCGTTTCATTTAACAGAGAAATAAAACTTTAAAAAATGATACGAAAACTATTATTCAATCACCAAGATAAAAAGCAATTATACATTGCACTGCTCGGTGTTTTTATTGGCATTACTTTTCTGGTTACCTCGGTTCATTATTTACTCCGTGTGAGTGAATTTGGGAAAGATTCCGAAATCGTTGGCGCAAATATTTTAGTCATTCAACGAAAAGTTACAAGCTCAAGCACGCTGAATTTAACCAAAACAGATTTTGAGTTGGAAGAAATTGAACAAATGAAAAAAGAACCATTTATCGAAGATGTGCAAGCGGTCGTAAGCAACAATTTTCGAGTTTGGTTGGAACTCAATGAAAAAAGAATTCCGCCTTTCAAAACGGATGTTTTCATTCAAGCAGTTGACAAAAAATTCTTAGATGTAAAATCTGATAAATGGAAATGGAAAAAAGGCGATCGTTTTGTTCCAATCATTATGCCGCGCGATTTTATCGTTATGCTCAACACCTTCATGAGCGCAAGCGGAATTCCTCAAATTTCAGATGAACTGGCCTTAGATATAAACTTCAAGTTGCGAATTTCAAACGGTCAAAAAGAAGAATGGGTCGATTCTAAAATTATTGGTTTCACAAATGAAATTCCAGCGCTGTTGGTTCCTGAAGAATTTATGAATTATGCCAATGCAAATTTTTCCGATGGTTCCGAAGCGAATATTACACAAGTGATGATTGAAGGGAAAGAAGGAGAATTTGGCAAACTGGAAGCATATATGGACGAACATGGCTTGGAATCTCGAAATGCGCAAGTTGTAGTTAGCCGACTAAAAAGTATTGTTGGGACACTTTTCGGCGTAATTTCTGGTATTTCGGTGATAGCAGTGTTGCTCTCAGGTTTGGTTTTGATTCAATACCTTCAACTTTTAATGACGCACAACAAATACGAAATCCGAACACTTCTGCGTTTGGGATTTGCTCCCAAAGAACTAATCAATGCATTTTTCAGCTATTTCTTGAAACTCTTTGTGATAATAGCTTCCTTGGGATTTCTGTCTTTCATTGGATTGAAAACAATTGTGGACGAAATCTTTAAAACGGGAGGAATCAATCTCAACCAATCTATTTCTTGGATTTCTGTAATCACTTTAGCGCTGAGTCTCTTGATTTTTGCCATTTCAAGCTTAATTACCGCAAACAAAGGAGTGCTCTCGCTTCACAATAAATGAGTGGTTAAAGAAATGTTAATTTTTTTGTTTTAAGTTAAATTTCAATCAAATTCGTACAAACTAAACACGTTTAATCACATGAAAATTCAATTAAATAAAGTTCTATTCTTATTACTAACTTGTATTTCACTCAGTGCGACAAGTCAGAAAATCAGAATCAAAGTAAACGGTCAAAAAGACACTACAGTTTATTTGATTAAATATTTTGGGCAAAAATTATTCTATGCCGATACAGCCGAATTGAAAAACGGTGAAGTTGTTTTTGAAGGAAAAAAACAATTACCAGGAATCGTTGGTTTGTACTTGCCAGGACAACGTTACTTTGAATTCGTTTACAACAACGAAGATATTCAATTGGAAACAACAGGTCCTGATTTCATGGCAACGATGAAAGTTAAAAAATCAGCAGAAAATACTGTTTTCATTCCTTATGTAAACTTTATCAGTAGCAAAAAATCAACAATCAACAAGCTTGCTGAAGAACGCAGTAAACTTAAAAATCAAGACCCAAAAGATCCTGAATACAAAAAGCTATCTGACCAAATTGACGGAATCAATACAGAGGTTGAAGATTACCAAAAAACATTGGTGAACAACAATCAAGGGAAATTAGTAGCGAAAATCGTTAAAATGTCAATGGAAATCGATATTCCTGAGCCACCGAAAAACGACAAAGGTGTTGTAATTGACTCTACATTCAAATACAAATATTACAGAAAACATTACTGGGATAACGTTGATTTAAAAGATGATGCATTGGTTAACAATCCTGTTTTTCACAATAAAATGGAATATTACTTCGGTAAAAATATGATTATCCAACATTGGGACACAGTTATTCCGCACGCATTTGAATTCATCGACCGCTTAAATCCAAAATCTAAAATGTTTGAATACGTTGTAGGTTGGGTTGCTTCAACTTACGGAAAAAGTGAAATCATGGGTATGGATAAAGTTTATTTATACATGTTGGATCGCTATTTCTGTACAAAAAATTCAGAAGGAAAATACCCAGCATTTTGGGTTGACGAAGCAAAAATTCCTGAATTGTGCGACAACTTGAAAAACAAAATGAATTTGGTGATGGGTGTTCGTCCGCCAAACTTGATTTTAAGAGATACAACAGATGTAAACTACCGCGATTTTTACAGTTTAAAATCTGAGTACACCATTCTTTATTTCTGGGATCCAGAATGTGGACATTGTAAAAAAACAACTCCAAAATTAAGTCGCTTATACGATGAAAAATTGAAAGCAAGAAACGTTGAAATCTACGCAATCGGAAAAGCAACAGGAAAAGATTTTATCAGTTGGAAAAAATTCATCAGAGAAAACAACTTGAAATTTATCAATGTTGCTGTAACTGAAAAACTATTCGAAATCGCTAAAAAAGAACCAGAGAAATTAGTACCACTTTATCCAGGTGAAAAAGGAAAACCAACAACTTTAGAGTCCTTAAATTACCAAACAACTTATGATATATTCTCAAACCCAGTTGTGTACATTTTAGATAAAGACAAAAAAATAATTGCAAAAAGAGTGTCAATTTCTCAAGTTGAGGATATTTTAGATCGCTTGCAAAACAAAACAGATGCGCCTAAATTATTTCCTCCAGATCCAGAGGAAGATGAGCAAATGCAAAAGAAAGAGTAATTTCGCGGCATGATACAACAATTGCAATCGCTTTTAGAAAACAATAATTCCATTTTAATTACAACACATAAATCTCCCGATGGTGACGCTATCGGGAGTTCTGTTGCTTGGTATGAATTCGTTAAAAATCTAGGTAAAAAAGCATACATTCTCATTCCCGACGAACCCTCTGCTTCCCTCCTACCTTTTTTGGCGAATGTTGATTACTTGATTTACGACAAAAACGAAGAAAAAGCGAAGGCTTTATTAAATGATTTTCAACTACTTTTCTGTTTAGATTACAATGCCAAAAGTCGTGTTGGCAAAAACATGGAAGGAATATTTGATTTATTTTCAGGGGTTAAAGTAATGATTGATCATCACCCAAACCCTGAAGAATTCTGCGAGTTAACCATTTCCAGACCAATCGTTTGCTCAACTGCACAATTGATTTTTGATTGTATCTCTGAATTGAATCTACTCGACAAATTAAACGTTCCTGCTGGCAATGGCATCTATCTCGGAATATTAACGGATACAGGTTCATTTCGTTTTCCATCTGTTGACAAATCAACCCATTTGGCATTAGCAAAATTGCTAGAAATTGGAGTGGAACATTACAAAATTCACGAAGCAATTTACGATACGAACACAATGGATCGCTTGCGTTTACGTGGTTATGCAATAGCTGAAAAACTTGAAATCATCCCAAATCTTCCAATGGGAATAATTACGCTTTCGTTAGAGGAATTGAACCGATTTAATTATCAAAAAGGAGATACAGAAGGATTGGTAAATGTGATTTTATCCATCGATGGCTTATCGATTGCGGCACTTTTTATGGAACACAAAGAAGGAATTAAAATTTCATTCCGTTCAAAAGGAGATTACTTTGTTAATGAATTTGCAGCTAAACATTTTGAAGGAGGAGGACACAAATATGCGGCAGGCGGTTTTAGCTCAGAAACATTAGATGTAACTTTATCTAGGTTCAAATCGTTAGTAGAAGAATTAACGCTGTAAGCAAGCAAGGTAATTAAGCAAAATAAAATTAACAAGGCTTATTCTACTTACCTTTCAGCTGACTTATGTGACTTTTAAAAGACAAATTATTTACAGATGAAACCATCGATTGCTTTTTTTCTGATTTTTTCAACTATCCTTCTAAGCGCATGTCGTGGTGAAAAGAAAAAGGTTGAAAAAAGTGAATGGAGCGATAATCATTCTGTTGATTACAACCAAGAAATCAACGAACGTGAGCAAATTCAGATAAAATTATTCTTAGCGCATTACACTTATTTAAAAATGACGCTTACAGATTCTGGTTTGCGTTATATGATTTACAAACAAGGCCCAGCGGGAGCATTAGCAAAATCAGGACAAACAGCTAACATCCGAGTGAAAGTTGAAACACTCGACGGAATAGTTCGATATGAAACCGAAGCCGACAAAACTGAATCCTTCGCGATAGACAAAAGCGAGAAAGAATCAGGAATCCACGAGGCTTTAAAATATATGAAAGTTGGCGATCGAGCAAAACTTATCTTACCAAGTTATTTAGGTCATGGATTGTTGGGAGACCGACAAACTATTCCTCCTCAAGCGATTTTATACATTGATTTAGAACTAATTAGTTTAAAATGAAACACCTTTTCACCCTTTCTTTATTTTTTGCTTTTGTCTTGTTTTCTTGCGACGACCCCAAAAAAAGCAACTTAAAACCAGCAAAAAAAAACACAGTTTCTGCTAAACCAAAAGTGGACGCAAAAGCAGTTGACACGAGTTTTACAGCAGCAAAAAGCAATTTAAAAAACTTTGAGAAAGGTAAAATAGAACGTACAAAAACCTTGGATAATGGCATCGTTATCAAATGGATGGTCAAAGGAAATGGTCAAAAAATCAAAAAAGGAGACATGGTATTGATGGAATACCGTTTGGCACTTCCCGATGGAAAAATTGTTGATGGAAACAACAAATTAAACCTTCCTGCAGTTCCATTTATCGTTGGTTTCAACATGCAAACACCTGGATGGGATTTAGCTTTCACTGAATTAAACATTGGAGATTTTGCCAAAATTGAGATTCCTGCTGAATTAGCTTTAGGTAAAAAAAGCATAAAAGGAGTAATTCCGCCAGATTCACCAAATTGGCTTTTTGCAAAACTCTATGCGATTGTTACTCCAGGATTCAATGAAGATGGAATTACATCTTGGAGGATAAAAGATGCTGAAAAAACCAATCAAAAAATTGAAGCTGACCGTGAAATCTCTTTCCACACAATCGTTTCAACAGAATCGAAAGCTGCGGTAATGAATACTTACCTCTCAAATTTCCCTATCAAGTATATTCCCGGACAAAAATCAATCGTTCCCGGTTTGCGAAAAATTCTTAAAAATGCGCAAAAAGGAGAGCGTTATTTAATTTTATTGGAAAGTCCTCAAGCTTATGGCAGCAGGGGTTACGCGAATTTAATCCAACCTAACGAATCGGTATTATTCAACATTGAAATCGTTGATGTAAAAGCTATTTGAGGATAATTCACTATATTTGGGCTTCCAAAAAATACGCTTGCGCAAGTTAATTCATCTTATTCCCTTCTTATTTCTGTTTCTTCCAGTTACATTGGAGGCGCAAAAAGTATTAGATACAATTGATACTCAGTTTGGAAGAATGGTAATTTATTCCAACAAAACGTGGGCTTTGGTTAAAGCAAATACATTTGACGGCGTACTCAACCCGCGCATTCACAAAATAATGACGACCCAACAAGACATACCTTACACCTTGCCTTGGAATAATGAAATTTGTTTTACAACTCGCAACAACGATTTATCAAAATTAAAAGATACGATTTGGTTGTGTTTGAACGATGAAGTGCATTCTGAATTCAAGATTCCTGTCCCGGGAGTTGTAACGTCGAGATACGGTCCTAGAAGCGGTAGAAATCACAATGGAATTGACTTGAATTTGAATACGGGCGACACTGTTGTTTCCGCGTGGGCAGGAAAAGTTCGTTACGCTAAATACAATGAAGGAGGATTCGGGAATTTAGTAATCGTAAGACACTACAACGGTTTGGAAACGTTTTACGCGCATTTAAGTAAATTTTTAGTTTTCCCAGACCAAGAAGTTGCGGCAGGAGAAGTTTTAGGCTTAGGAGGAAATACAGGACGTTCATTTGGTGCACATTTACATTTTGAAGTGCGATTCTACGATGCTCCAATTAATCCAGAAGAAATGATTAATTTCGAAACCAAGCAATTGAAAAACGAAAATTTATTTGTCCACAGAGGTTTATTCAAGCCCGGAGCGAAACCAAGTGATTTTTATGAAGCGCATCCAGACGACCATGTAGATCAAGAAGCTCAACAACAAATTGTGAAACCTGTCGTTGTTAAAACACAACAAAATAAATTTTACAGAGTTAAATCTGGTGACACGCTAACAGAAATTGCAGATAGAAATAACACAACCGTTTCAAAAATTTGCCAATTGAACGGAATTAAACCAACAACCGTACTTCAAGTTGGCAGAAGTTTAAGGATAAAATAAAAATGAATAACCCAATTAAATATTTCGCACTTTTATTAATCCTTGTTTCGGCAGTTGCTTGTTCGGATTATAATCAAATTGTAAAAGGCGACAACTACCAAGCAAAATTTACAAGAGCAAACAATCTTTTCGATGAAAAAGAATACGATCGTTGCATTGTACTTTACGAACAAGTTTACCAACATGCACCAAAATCAGGAGAAGGAGAATTAGCTTATTATCGTTTGGGGAAAAGCTATTTCGAAATGGAAGATTATTACATGTCTGGCTATTATTTCAGTTCTTACATTCAGCGTTTTCCTTACAGTGCAAAAACAGAAGAAGCCTATTTTTTAATGTCAATAAGTAACGTTAAAAACTCACCTGAATTTGCACTAGATCAAACAGAGACAGAACAAGCAATCGTTAGTGTTCAATCATTTATAGATCGCTATCCAAATTCAAAACTAATTGATTCTTGCAACAAAGTAATTGACAATCTGCGCTTTAAATTGGAACGTAAAGATTTTGAACAAGTTCGTTTGTACTCAAAAACTGAAAATTTTAGAGCAGCAGTTACAGCAGCAGAGATTTTTATGGAGAAATATTCCAAGTCTCAATTCATTGAAGAGGTAAACTATTTATTGATTAAAAATTCTTATTTACTTTCCATAAATAGTATTCCAAGTAAAAAGTTGGAAAGAATTGAACAAACTAATGAAAGATTCAGTAACTTTGCAATCCTTTATCCCAACTCAAATTATCTCAAAGAATTAAAAGGATATATTGAACAATTAGGAAAAGATAAAAATAATTAAACAGTTAATCGATTTAAAATGAGTCAAAAAGTAACTTTAGCAGAAAAATCAACTATCACAAGAGATACCATTCGTTTGGAAGAAAAAACTGGTAACATCTACCAATCGCTTGTTGCTGTTTCAAAAAGAGCAAATCAAATTAGCTCACAAATGAAAGAAGAGTTGACTCAAAAATTGCAAGAATTTGCAACTACGACTGACAACTTAGAAGAGATTTTTGAAAACCGTGAGCAAATTGAAATTTCAAAGCATTACGAACGTATGCCAAAATCTACTGCAATTGCAACACAAGAATTATTAGACGATAAAATTTACATTCGTCAACCAGAAGAAAAAGCATAATGCAAGGAAAGCGCATTCTTCTTGGTATAACAGGAGGTATTGCAGCTTACAAAATTGCGTATCTCATACGGATATTAAAAAAACAAGGGGCAGAAGTCAGATGTATAATGACTCCTGCCTCTTCTGATTTTATAAGTCCACTCGTTGTTTCGACTTTATCCCAAAATCCCGTTCATATTGAATTTTGGAATAAACAAACAGGCGTTTGGACGAATCATGTCGAATTAGCACTTTGGGCAGACGTTCTTTTGATTGCCCCAGCCACAGCAAATACAATAGCCAAAATGGCAAATGGACTGTGCGACAACTTGTTATTAGCAACCTATCTTTCTTTAAAAACAAAAACAATTATCTGTCCAGCAATGGATTTAGATATGTATCAGCATCCATCTTTTAAGAGAAATAGTGCTACTCTACTCTCGGATGGCGTTTTGATTATTCCAGCGACAAAAGGAGAACTTGCTAGTGGGCTTGAAGGAGAAGGAAGAATGGAAGAACCTGAAGTAATAGCTACTTATCTTTCCGATTACTTTGCTTCATCAAGCACAAAAAGCAATGAAACTGTTCTAATAACAGCTGGTCCAACTTATGAAGCAATTGATCCTGTTCGATTTATCGGCAATCATTCGAGTGGAAAAATGGGATTTGCCTTAGCTGAATCGTGTTTGAAACGCGGCATGAATGTGATTTTAGTGAGTGGTCCAACGCAATTAGAACTGTATCATCCGAATTTAGAACGCATCGCAATAAAATCAGCAGAACAAATGTTGCATGCCGTTTCAATAAAATGGAACGAATGTACAATTGGTATTTTCGCTGCTGCTGTTGCAGATTATCGACCTGTAAATCAAGAAAGTCAAAAAATAAAAAAGAAGGAAGAAACCTTAAATTTAGAGTTAATTAAAAACCCTGACATCTTGCGATGGGCTTCTGAAAATAGAAACAATTCACAAAAAGTGATAGGTTTTGCTTTAGAAACAAATAATGCAGAAGAAAATGCGTTATTGAAACTAAAGTCTAAGCAACTCGACATGATTATATTGAATACACTTGAAAATAAAGGAGCTGGATTTCAAGGAGACACCAATAAAATTACTATCTTAGATAAAACCAATGCCAAAAAGGAATTTGAATTAAAATCAAAAACCGCTGTAGCAGAAGATATTATCGAATCAATTTTGAAATTAAAATGAAATTATATCACTTACTTCTTTTGATGATTTTTCCAATTTCATCAGTTTTTAGTCAAGAATTAAATTGCCAAGTTTCTGTGCTTACCGATGCTCGAGTTGAAGTAAACTCAACAGAACAGGAAATCATTAAACAAATGAAGCAAAGTATTTTTGACTTTATGAACGATACGAAGTGGACAGACGATGAATTCAAAACGGAGGAACGTATCAATTGTAATATTCAAATTCAAATCAAAACAATTCCAAGTACAGGAAGTTACACCGGTTATATTCAGGTTCAACACAGCCGACCAGCTTTTAATTCAAACTATAATTCTGTAATTTTCAACTTTCAAGATGACGATGTTGCATTTTCATTCTCAAGAAATGCAGTTTTACAATACAATGAAAACCAATTCAAAGACAATTTAACCTCAATCCTTTCTTTCTACGCCTATTTCATA
Source organism: Flavobacteriales bacterium (assembly GCA_018883325.1). Classification (GTDB taxonomy): domain Bacteria; phylum Bacteroidota; class Bacteroidia; order Flavobacteriales_D; family Crocinitomicaceae; genus UBA952. The sequence continues at coordinate 29,096 of VEQH01000022.1, forward strand.
CTTGGAATGGATTATGACTCTTTTTCACTAAAAGGAGGAACACCGTATTTCACAAAAGCACAACAAATTGTTACGAATGCACAAGTTTCAGGTGCAGCAGGATGGAAAGCCAATGAAACAGGGAAAAGAAATCGTTATTGGTTGGTTGAGAACATACTTCAACCTGCTTTTGAACCTGTGAGAGAATGCAATTACATGTACCACAGAAAAGGAATTGATATGCTTTATGAAAATAAAGTTGCGGGTAAAAAAGCAATGTATGATGCATTAAACAAACTGACTCCTGTCGTACAACGAAATCCGAATAACTTGAATACTTTGAATTTCTTATACAGCAAAATTCAAGAATTCAAAAACGTTTTATCTGATTCTGAAACGAAAGAAAAAACGGATTTTGTAAACCTTTTGAAAAAATTAGATTCAGGAAATTCCTCTCGTTACCAGGAAATACTCAACTAAAATGCTTCACCAACTTTATATTTCTAATTTCGCCTTAATTGATGAAACAACAATCCTTTTGGAAAATGGATACTCAGTAATTACAGGTGAAACAGGTTCTGGAAAGTCAATTTTATTAAATGCCTTAAATTTAATTTTAGGCGAAAGAGCTGACTTTGGAGTAATTGGTCCAAAATCAAACAAAGCTATTGTTGAAGCTGAATTTCATGACTGTTCACAATTTCAATCTTTTTTCAATGAAAATGATTTGGATTTTGAAAATTCAATTCTGATTCGTCGCGAAATTAGTAAAGACGGAAAATCACGTGCATTTATAAACGATTCTCCTGTTTCGCTTACAACGTTAAAAACACTTGCGATTCAGTTAGTTCAAATTCATTCGCAATACAATACACTAGAATTAAAATCCAAAACTTATCAGCTAGAAATTCTTGACATTTTAGCAGGACTAACTAGCGAAAGAGCAACATTTGCTATTGCTTTTAAACAGCAACAGCAAAAGAAACGAGAACTTCAACAAAAAGTTGAAACCTTGGAGCAAGCTTTGAAATCACAAGATTACAACCAATTTGTTTTAGATGAATTGTCGCAATTACAACTTTCAAAAACGGATTATTCTAAATTGGAAAGTGAGTTATTGAAATTGGAGCAATCCGAACAATTGAACACTATTTTCAGTGAATTAGCTGCTTTAACTGATGAAAATAATTTCTACGAATCGCTTTTACATACCAAAAACGCACTAGAAAAAGTTGCACACTTAGATCCTGAGATTAAAGAAATTAAAGAACGTGCAACAAGTGTTTTGATTGAGTTAAAAGAGTTGGCAAACGACGCTGTTTCCTTTATGGAATCGAATGTTGATTCCGCAAGTTCAAGGTATGAATTAACAGAAAAAGTAGATGCTTTTAATCGTATTCTAAACAAACACCGATTGAGTACACAAGAACAGTTGATGGAACTTGAAAACGAAATTTCACAACAAACGAATAGCGTTGAGGAATTACAAACGGAGGTTAATCAATTGAATAAAGTCATTGAAAAAGCACAAGAAGAATTGTTAGTCAAAGCTAATTCAATGCACGAGAAACGATTAAAGGCTGTTCCAAAAATCATCAAAGAACTGAATGCGCTTTTAACTGAATTGAAACTTCCACACACAAAATTAGAAATCACTTTAGAGCAAAACGAAGACTTAAACTTAACGGGGAACAGCAATGTTGCTTTCTTGTTTTCGGCCAATTTAGGAATTGCACCTGTTCCGATTGAAAAAGCAGCAAGTGGCGGTGAACTTTCACGTTTGATGCTTGCCCTTCAACAGTTGATTTCAGAAAAAAGAGCATTACCAACAATTCTATTCGACGAAATTGACACAGGAGTTTCTGGTGACGTAGCTCAAAAAATGGGAAATCTTTTGAAAAAAATGGGTGAAAGTGTTCAGTTAATCGCCATTTCTCATTTACCGCAAGTCGCTGCAAAAGCTAAACATCATTTTGTTGTTTCTAAAGAATTAATTGAAGAACGAATGACCACAAAAGTGGTTCAATTATCTCAAAAAGAACGCATTGAAGAAATTGCAAGATTGATGAGTGGTGAAGAAATAACAGAAGCCGCCTTAAAAAATGCAGAATTTTTAATGGTGCAATAAATGAATTCTTTTCAATTTAATTTTCAAATTCCAAGTCAAGAACCAAAAATTGAAATTGGAAAAACCATTCTTTTCATCGGCAGTTGTTTCTCGGATGAAATTGGAAATCAAGCACAAATTCACGGATTAAAAGCTAGTTCAAATCCCTTTGGAACCTTGTTTCATCCTTTTGCAATCGGACAAGGAATCATTGAAAGCTTGGAAGAAAATACCGCTTGTGATGTGATTCAGCAAGACGATGTGTTTTTTCACTGGGGAAGTTCTGGTAAAATTCATGCTTATTCGATTGAAGAACTTGAAGAAAAAGTGATTGACGAACGAAAAAAAGTAAGAGAACAGTTACTAAATGCTTCTCATCTTTTTGTCACTTTTGGAACAGCAAAAGGATATTTTCACAAAACAAACAAAAAAATAGTAGCGAATTGTCACAAGCAAAATCCTGCGTTGTTTGAAGTTCAAAATTCTAATTCAGTAGAAATTATTCAATTTTGGGAAGCAATTATTGAGAGGATAATTTCAATCAATCCCACTATTCAAATTGTTTTCACCGTCAGCCCTGTAAGACATTTAAAAGATGGAATTGTTGAAAATAACCGTTCAAAAGCACAGCTACTTTTAGCAGTAGAAACTTTAGCCAACCATTCAAATTGTAGCTATTTTCCGTCTTATGAAATCGTAATGGATGAATTAAGAGATTACCGTTTTTACAAAAATGACTTTTCACATCCAAATGAATTAGCCATTGATTACGTTTGGCAACGTTTCGCTTCCACTTACTTGACCGAATCAACACTTGTAATTTGTAAAAAAGTTAAAGCAATAAAAACAGCTTTAAATCACAAGCTACTTTATGAAAAAAGTGAAAAAGCACTTGAAAATCAACAAATAATTCAAGAAAGAAAAAGACAACTGAATACCGAAGTTGAAGGTATTAATTGGTAGATTTATTTTGAATAAACGATTTTACACAATTTTCTAGATCCGCATAAGATTTGATAACTTTTACTGAATTTGGCAGTTTGTGCTCATAATTCATCACTTGTGCTCCACCAGCAAAAACAGGGATTCCATTAGTGTTTTTCTCAATATTTTTGAAATAACTTTCAACGAAATTTTCATCCACAGAAGATAAAAGCGAAGTCATTAAAGCTTTAGGTTTTAGTTTTTCAATACATTCCATCAAAGAATCGTAAGGTAAACTTTGACCAAGATAAATGGTATTGATGTCTTTTTTTCTTAGAATAAATTGATAGAACAGAAGACTCAATTCATGCCATTCATGCTCTGGAAGATACAACATAATTGAATCTTTCTTTGGATCAGGAATAGGAAGTTTATCAATCTCACCAATAACTTTTTGACGTATCAAATTAGTAATGAAGTGCTCTTGCGCTGGATTTATTGTGCCAATTAACCACATAATTCCAATTCTGTCCAAAAAAGGAATAATGAAATTTGTAAATGTTAATTCTAAACCGTGTTCTTTAATCAATGTCGCTAAAGTGTCGCGAAACAAAGTTTCATCCAACTCGACAAGCGCTAAGATTAATTTATCGTCAGAATTATCTGAAGAATTGTATTTCAAATCCCAAACTAATTTGGAAATTTCTTCATTTTCTAGCTTCGCGATTTTAGAAATCTTGTGCCCAGATTTATTTAATAAACTAATATTTAATAAATAAGCTAATTCTTTATCTGAATAAGTACGAATTTGGGTCTCCGACCGAGAGGGAACAAGAATACCATAACGCTTCTCCCAAATTCGGATTGTATGCGCTTTTATACCCGTAAGTACTTCAATATCTTTGATCTTATAAACTGCCATCGACCTTTAAACAACGAAGATAAATGAATGTTTAGTATAGTTTAAAAAAAAGTATAAATAGTTATACAATTCAATCAACTTGTTGAATTTTAATCGCGTAATTAAATTCATTCGATGAACTTTTTTCTTCTGAATTGCTCCTTTCAGAACCTAAATCAAGATTTGTAAATTGAGTTAAATAAATGATTTGAAAAGATTCAATTGAAATTTAAAATAATACTGAGTTAGAATAACTAGCGAAAATACCAGCTATTTCAAATTTACAGTGATTTAAATCTACGTAAGACCAACGGAATAGAATCATTCGAACGATTTTCACACTTAAAAAAGAAATAATAAACAAAACCACTTCTATTACAGGGATTTAAAACATTTTATGAAATTATTTTTAATTATGCGTGCATAATAAATTATTTTCTTTTACTTTTATGACACTGAAATTTAAAAACTAAATTATATGAGTACAAATGCAATTAAAGGTGGTGAGTTTATCATCCGTAAAACAAATCCAGAGGACATCTTCACGCCAGAAGAATGGACAGAAGAACACCAAATGATTGGTAAAATGTGTGATGATTTCATCAACCAAGAAGTAGTTCCTGTTTTAGACAGAATGGACAAAATGGAAGATGGCTTGATGCAATCAATTTTGGAGAAAGCAGGTGAATTGGGTATGTTAGGTTTATCAGTTCCAGAAGAATTAGGAGGAATGGGCGTTGACTTTAAAACTTCTTTGTTAGCTACTGAGCGTCTTGGTCCTGGACATTCTTTTTCTGTTGCTTATGGTGCACACACTGGAATTGGAACTTTACCCCTACTCTATTATGGAAATGAAGCTCAAAAACAAAAATATATTCCAAAATTAGCAACTGGTGAATGGAAAGCTGCTTATTGTTTAACTGAGCCAGGATCAGGTTCTGATGCAAATTCTGGAAAAACAAAAGCTGTTCTTTCTGCTGATGGAACACATTACGTTCTTAACGGACAAAAAATGTGGATTACAAACGCTGGATTTGCAAACTTGTTTACTGTTTTCGCGAAAATCGATGACGATAAAAACCTAACAGCATTTTTAGTTGAGGCTGATAGCGAAGGAATTAGCTTGAATGCTGAAGAGAAAAAAATGGGTATTAAAGGTTCTTCTACTCGTCAAGTTTTCTTTAACAACGTAAAAGTTCCGGTAGAAAATATGCTTTCTACAAGAGAAAATGGTTTCAAAATCGCTTTAAACATCTTGAACATCGGTCGTATTAAATTGGCTGCAGGTGTTATGGGTGGTGCTAAAGGAACAATCAACGAAACAGTTAAATACGCTAACGAACGTGAGCAATTTGGTCGTTCAATTTCTAAATACGGTGCTATTCGCTACAAATTAGCAGAGCAAGTAATTAGAACTTATGTTGTTGAGTCTGCAACATATCGTGCTGGACAAAATATTGATGATGCTATCGCTGCATTCATTGCTTCAGGAATGGACAAAGGCGCTGCAACGTTAAAAGGAATCGAAGAATTCGCTCCTGAATGTGCAGTTTTAAAAGTTGCAGGTTCTGAATGTTTAGATTACGTTGTTGACGAAGCTGTGCAAGTTTATGGTGGAATGGGATATTCTGCTGAATCTACAGTTGAAAGAGCTTACCGTGATGCACGTATCAATCGTATTTTTGAAGGAACAAACGAAATCAATCGTATGTTGACTGTAGATATGATGTTGCGTCGTGCAATGAAAGGAGAATTGGATTTAATGGGACCTGCTATGAAAGTTGCTGGTGAGTTAATGAGTATTCCTCCAATGCAAGAGCCGGTTACAACACCACTTGGAAATGAAGAACGTTACCTAGAAGGTTTCAAAAAATGTTTGCTAATGGTTGCTGGTTCAGCAGTTCAAAAATTAATGCAAACATTATCTAAAGAGCAAGAAGTACTTATGAATATTGCTGATATCGCAATTTGGACTTACCAAGCAGAATCAGTATTATTAAGAGTTCAAAAGAAAATTGCTCGAGTTGGTGAGGAAGCAAGTGCAGTTGATATTGCAATTTGTAGAACTTATTTCTATGACATCGCTGATAAAATCAATAAAGCAGCAAAAGATGCAATTTATTCTTTCGCTGAAGGTGATGAAGTTCGTATGATGACAATGGGATTAAAACGCTTCACTAAAACAGAAGTTTTCAACCATAAAGAAGCACGTCAATTGATTGCACAAAAATTAATCAACGACGGAAGATATAATTTCTAATTCTTTTTTTGAGTTAATGGAAAAGCATTCGTCTCTGTGCGAATGCTTTTTTTTATTGCAAAAAAAAATCGGATACTGTCTCCAATATCCGATTCTAAAAAATCTAGTTTTTTACTAAACTGTCATTATATCTTTTTCTTTGATTTCTAGTAAATCATCGACTTTTTTAATGGCTCCGTTCGTAATTTTTTGAACTTCTTCTTCAGCCGTTTTAGCCATATCTTCTGATAATCCATCATTTTTTAGATCTTTTATCATATCGATTGCTTCCTTGCGATTATTTCTTACACCAACTTTCGCGTGTTCAGCTTCAGCTTTGGCTTTTTTCACCAAATCACGACGACGCTCTTCTGTTAAAGGTGGAACTGAAATAATCAATTGCTCTCCATTATTTTGAGGATTCAAGCCCAAGTTTGAATTTATAATTCCTTTTGCTATTTCACTCAACATATTTCTCTCCCATGGTTGAACTAATATTGTTCTTGCATCAGAAGTATTAATATTTGCTACTTGTTGAATTGGTGTCATTGAACCATAATATTCCACCATAACGCCATTTAACATTGCAGGTGAAGCTTTTCCTGCACGTATTTTAGTTAATTCGTTTTCAAGATGAACAAGCGTTTTTCCATTTGCGCTTTTAAATTCATCAAAGATCATATCTAATTCTTCAGTCATATTAGCTTTAATTAATTTTTTACGATAGTACCAACTTGTTCACCTGCAACTAACTTTTTCAAATTACCAGGCGTGTCCATATCAAATACTATAATGGGTAAATCATTTTCTTTGCAAAGTGTAAAGGCTGTTAAATCCATAACATTTAAACCTTTTGCATAAACTTCATCAAAAGTAATTTCATTGAATTTTGTTGCTGTTTTATCTTTCTCAGGATCTGCTGTATAAATTCCATCAACGCGAGTACCTTTTAAAATCACATCAGCATTCATTTCAATTGCTCTTAAGGATGCAGCGGAGTCAGTTGTGAAAAAAGGATTTCCTGTACCTGCACCAAAAATAACAACACGTCCTTTTTCTAAATGACGAACTGCTTTTCTACGGATGAAAGGTTCAGAAATTTCTTTCATTTCAATTGCTGATTGCAAACGTGTATGAACACCAACTGATTCAAGTGCTGCTTGCAATGCCATTGAATTAATCATCGTAGCCAACATTCCCATGTAATCACCGTGCGTTCTATCCATTCCACCAGCTTCAGCTTGAACACCTCTAAAAATATTTCCACCACCAATTACGATAGCAACTTCAACTCCCATTTCACGAACTTCTTTAATTTGAAGAGCGTATGAATGAATTCGATTGTTGTCTATTCCAAATTGTTTCTCTCCCATTAGAGATTCTCCACTTAGTTTCAGAAGTATTCTTTTGTATTTCATAATTGTCGGCAAAGATAAATAATCGTTTTAATCAAAGAAAAAGATGCAAAAAAAAAGCTACCGATTTCGATAGCTTTTAAATATTAACTCAATGAGAATCGCTTGAAGTCTGTGACTGTCAAACCTTTCTCAGTTGATTCTAAGAATTGTTCAATCGTAACTTTATTATCACGAACGAAAGCTTGGCTTAATAATGTGTTCTCTTGGAAGAATTTATTCAATCTACCCATTGCAATTTTCTCAGCCATTTCAGCAGGTTTACCTTCTTGAATAGCTAATTCTTTTCCAACTTCGATTTCTCTTTCAATTGTGCGAGCATCAACACCGTTTTTGTCAATAGCAATTGGATTCATTGCTGCAATTTGCATCGCAACTTGACGACCTGCTTCAGCAACTACATCAGATCCGCTATTTAAACCTACTAAAGTAGCTAATTGGTTACCTGGGTGATTGTATGCAACAACTTTAGCTGCGTTAATTACAGCGTAGCTTGATAAATCTAGTTTTTCACCGATTACACCAACTTGCTCTGTGATTTTTTCATCTACAGTTAATTTATCGTTGTATGGTAACGCTTTCAATTCCTCAGCTGTTGCTGGCAATTTTGCTAAAGCGATATCAACGATAGATTGAACGAAGTTTACATAACCTTCATTTTTTGCTACGAAGTCTGTTTCACAATTCAACGTTAAGATAACACCTGTTGTACCATCTGCTGAAGTTTGTGCTAAAACTAAACCTTCTTTCGCTTCATTATCACCACGTTTAGCAGCAATTTTTTGACCTTTTTTACGAAGAACGTCAACTGCTACTTCAAAATCACCATTAGCTTCTACTAATGCGTTTTTGCAGTCCATCATTCCTGCACCAGTTTGTTGGCGCAATTTATTTACATCTGAAGCTGTGATAGCCATGATAAATATATTTAATTAGTTAGTTATAAATTATTCTGCTGCTTTTTCTTCTGCTGCTGGAGCTTCAGGAGTTTCTTCAACTGCTGGTGTAGCCTCAACTGCAACTTCTTTGGAAGAATCTTCTTTATCTTTTTCTTTCAAATTTTTACGATCTTCCAAACCTTCTTGGATAGCGTTACAAATTTGATCTAAGATTAAAGAGATTGATTTTGTAGCATCGTCATTTGCAGGGATAGGGAAATCAACCAATTTAGGGTTTGAATTCGTATCTACCATTGCAAAAGTTGGGATATTCAAACGACGTGCTTCAGCAAGAGCAATGTGTTCTTTTAAAATATCAACGATGAAAATAGCTGCTGGTTGACGCGTCATATCAGCGATAGAACCAAACGTTTTTTCTAATTTCTCTCTTTGACGAGTTTTAAATAATTTCTCTCTTTTATTTAATGTTTCCCAAGAACCATCAGATTTCATTTTATCAATCGTAGCCATTTTACGGATAGACTTACGAGTTGTTTGAAAGTTTGTTAACATACCACCTGTCCAACGCTCAGTTACAAACGGCATATTTACTTTAGATACTCTTTCAGAAACGATTTCTTTTGCTTGTTTTTTTGTTGCAACGAAAAGAACTTTTTTACCTGATTTAGCAATTTGTTTCATTGCTGCACAAGCTTGTTCAAGGTGAACAATTGTTTTATTCAAATCGATGATATGAATTCCTTTTTTCTCTTCGAATATGTATGGAGCCATTGCTGGATTCCATTTTCTTTTAAGGTGACCAAAATGAACACCTGCTTCTAATAATGTTTCAAAATTTAATTTAGACATATTTTGTTTTTGTTTACTTTCCTGTTTATACTAATTGCACAACCATAGAGGGTAATAGAAACTATTAAAGTACTCGATGGTTTGGATGCTAAACTTCCAATAACGATTAACGTTTCGAGAATTGGAATTTTTTACGTGCTTTTGGTTGACCTGGTTTCTTACGCTCTACCATACGAGGGTCACGTGTCATCAATCCTTCAACTTTCAATAAAGGTTTGTTTTCAGCTTCCAACTCAACAAGAGCTCTTGATATACCTAAACGAATTGCTTCTGCTTGGCCGTTGATTCCACCACCGTTAACATTTACTTTTACATCGTATTGTCCAACAGTGTTTGTAAGAATGAAAGGTTGGTTAATTTTTGCTTGCAAAACATCAATTGGGAAAACTGTATTTACATCTTTCTTGTTAACCAAGATTGTTCCAGATCCTTTTGATAAATAAACACGAGCAACTGCCGTTTTTCTTCTTCCTAAAGCGTTAATTACGTCCATAATTTTTATTTGAGTGTATCAAGATTTAATAATTCTGGTGTTTGAGCCTCATGTTTGTGAGTTGAACCAGTATATACTTTTAAGTTTTTGTATAATTGTCTTCCTAAAGTGTTTTTAGGTAACATCCCTTTAACTGCTTTTTCGATTAAGCGCTCTGGGTGTTTTCTTAACATGTCTTCTGCTGAAGTAAAACGTTGTCCACCTGGATAACCAGAGAAACGAACGTATTCTTTGTCAACCAATTTTGTACCAGAGAAAGCAACTTTTTCTGCATTGATAACAATTACGTTGTCCCCACAATCTGCATGCGGCGTATAACAAGTTTTGTACTTTCCACGGATGATTTTAGCAATTTTACTTGCCATACGTCCTACGGTTTGTCCTTCTGCATCAACGATAAACCACTTTTTGTCTGCAGTTTCTTTGTTGCCTGATAACGTTCTGTAACTTAGTGTATTCACGGTATTTTTTGTTTTAATATAGTGCTTATTACCTAAAATTAGGGGTGCAAAGATACTATTTTAGTTTTTATTTACAAATGAAAAAGGAAAAAATATATTTTATTTCTTTTTAAATGAATTTATTGCAGCTATTGTGAAATCACTTAACACTAATTTTCCACTCATTTCTGCGCGTTCAACTAATAAAGTATCCCAATTTTCTGTTCCTTGCCAAAATACATTTTTCAACATACGCATTGCTTCTGGGTTAGATTTCGAAAGTTGCAATGCCATACGCTCAATTTCTGCATCCATTTCTGCAACTGTATCGAAAACTTCCATGTACAATCCTTTTGATTTTGCCCAAGAAGCAGAACGCCATTCTGTTGCATTAATAGCTAATTCACTCATTGCCGATAAACCAATCTTACGTTCAACCGCAGGGCCAACAACAAAAGGACCAATTCCAACCGCTAGCTCAGAAAGTTTTACTGACGCTGCATCAACGGCTAAACAATAATCAACTGCTGAAGCCACTCCTACTCCACCGCCAACAGCTTTTCCTTGAACACGACCAATAATGAATTTTGGACATTTTCTACACGCATTGATAACGCTTGCAAATCCTGAAAAGAATTTTTTCCCAACTTCTAAATCAGTAATTGAGATTAATTCATCAAAACTCGCACCTGCGCAAAATGCTTTTTCACCTTCGGATTTTAAAACGATAACTTTAACGGTATCATCCTCTCCTAATTGCGTAATTGTTGCAGCTAGTTTTTGTAAAATTTTTCCCGGTAATGAATTACTCATTGGGTGACCAAAAGTAATCGTTCCAATTCCTGTAGCTTGATCGATTTCGAAAGCTACACTTCCTTGTTCAATAATCGTTGACATAATCCTTACTATTTTAAATTAATGCTATCGGTTCCGATTAAGGTTCCATCACAATAAATTTTCACTTTATAATTTCCTTTTGGTGTTCCTTCTCCTCTTAAATCGTAGTAAATAGTAACATCTACTGATTGATTTTGATAGTCAATTTCTTTTTTATCCGAATAAGCAACAGTTCCATTTTCTGTTTCTAATGTATTACCGCCTCTTGATTGTAAGGTTTGACCATCTGGAGCAATGATTTGTAAATACAATGTTTTTTTACCTGGCGTTGTCAAAGTATTTTCGGAAACTGTAAAACTTGAACGGAATTGAACAACATTTTTAGCTTTTTCAGTTGGTTCAGTTGTTTTGTTCAACTTCATTCTTAATGCTTCAGTATTTATTCCATAAGCAGAAAGTTTACTTCCTTTTTTAACTAAATCTGTTTTCTCCTCAGCGTCTTTTTTATAAATGTCGCGTTCAACAGTAGTCGTTGTTAATTTAGTTGTTGTTACATCTAACTCTGATGTCAATTTAATATTTAATGTGTTCAAAGAATCAATTTGCTTCACATAACTTTTCATTATCTCACGTAAAGTTTCGTTTTCTTTATTCAATTTAAATAACTTAGATGCTGTTAAACGACCGCTTCTTTTTGCTGCGTCTAATTCGTTCATCAAAGTCATGATTTTCTCTTTCTGTTTATTTAAACTGTCAGCTTGAGAAGCATCTTTAGCAATTAACTTATCGTAAGTTGCCAACATGTTTTTGAAGTCTTTTTTAATGTCGTTTGAAATATTCCCAACATAACCTTGCATCATGTCGTTCATTCCTTGCATGTCTGATTTTAAAGTGAGATTTTCATTAGTACAGTTATTTAACTCTGTTCTTTTGGAAGACCACATGTAAGACATGATAGCTAAACCGCCTAATAGCAAGAAAATAATAATCATAAAAACTCCGTTGGAATTCTTTTTTGCTTCTATTTCATTCATAGTTATTTGTTTTTTTCGAGTCCAAAATTAGTTATTTCAACGTTAAGAGCCTGCTTAAATTTTATAAAACGAATTTGCATAAGTTTATTTTTGAAGGAATAAAGGTGGATTTTGCATTCAAAATGGAATAATTCTAACGAAAAAATCCAAGTAATTCGTAACCAAAAAAAGAATTACAAAGAGATTAAGTAAGTTTTAGACTTGTTCTAAAAACACTAATCGAAATTTTGAAATGTAAGGTTTCTTAGAAATCGTGCAATGCTTTGCGTACCAACTGCTGTAAATCGACTGTCGGAAGAAGCTGGATAAGGTCCGCCGTGATTCATTGCCTCGTCAACGCGAACGCCTGTTGGAATTCCATTTAATATTAATCTTCCAACCTTTAGCGATAACAAATCAATTACTTCTTCAAATTCAGGACTTTCAATTCTATTACCCACAACTGAACTAGTTAATTGTCCTTCAAGTTTTTCCAAGCAATCCAACAGCTCACTTTTGTTTTCATAATAAATAATGAGTGCAAAAGGTCCAAAAACTTCTTCTTGTAATTGATGATGATTTAAAAACTCGTTTGCGTCAACTTGTAAAATTGCTTGTCTTCCTTGTAAGGGCTCCAACTGACCTGTTTTTTCAATCAAGGAATTAGCAACCAAACTTTCGCGCTCCTTTTTTAGAAGCTCAAACTTGCTTTGTATGCTTGGGTGCAACATGTAAAAAGATGGATATTCCAATACTTCTTTACTGATTTTTACTGCCAATTCTTTTCCACTTTTGTTTTTGGGAATAAAAATCAATCCTGGCTTGGTGCAGAATTGTCCTGCGTCGTTGCAAATTGAACCAGCAAAAAGTGAGGCAAAATGATTTATTTGCTCTTCAAATCCATTTTCTAAAAAAACAACAGGATTTGCGCTTCCCATTTCTGCAAAAACTGGAATTGGAGCTTTTCTTTTACTTGCCAAATCCATGATTGCCCGACCTCCTTTTATACTTCCCGTAAAACCAACCGCCTTAATTCGATCATCTTTCAATAATTTCGTTGCGACTTCAAAACCTTCATCAATCAAATGTTGAAAAATTCCTTCATCTAAATTTAATTTTCCAAGAGCAGAAAAAATACACTTTGAAACTTCCAAACTTGTTCCAACATGCATTGGGTGTGCTTTCACAATGACTGAACATCCAGCTGCAAGTGCGGCAACACTATCTCCTCCAATTGTTGAATAGGCCAAGGGAAAATTGCTCGAACCCATTACTAAAACTGGCCCAACTGGACGCTTTTCTTTTTTTAAAGAAGGTAAATCCTGGTTTCCAGCAGTATATATTTCCAATTGCGTCCAATGATTTAACAGAAAATCAGAAAATGAAGTTAATTGGAAGATTGTACGAGCAAATTCAACTTCAAATCGCGCTTTCGACAAGCCACTTTCGTTGCAATAAAAGGATTCAATCGTGGATTTAGCATTTTCCAATTCTTCAACGATTTGAAGTAAAAGCTCACTTCTTAAAGTTGGGCTTGATTTGGAATAGCTAAGAAATGCTTTGTGTGATTTTTCAATGGCAAACGCTACTTCCTCTTGAGTAGAAGAGTAATACCATTCTGGGTTAAAATCATTGAGTTGAGGATTAAAAGTTTGAAATCCCCTCATTGTATTAGTTTACTTCAGTCAGCGAAAAAACGTAACTTTCCATAATTTGATTCGCTAACATTTTTTTGCAAGCTTCATCAACTTTTTCTTCAGCAAGTGCCTTGGAATCAGCTTCCACAAATAAACGGATATGTTTACCAATTCTCACGCCATCAATTTCAGCTAAACCTATGTTTTTCATAGAATTAGTAACTGCTTTTCCTTGTGGGTCTAATAATGCATCGTGTGGCATTACGTCAATTTCAGCTTTGAATTTCATTTTTTTTCTTTGTTTGATAATTTTCAATTAGCGATAAAAACAAGTACAAAAATACGATAATTGGAATAGCCCAAAAGGTTAACAGCGGAATAATTATCAACGAAATTCCTATTAAGCTGAAACGAAAGTAATTGTCTTTCCACGTCCAGTTTTTAAACTTCAATGCAATCATAGGAATATTGGAAACCATCAACAGCGAAAACAAAACCGAAATAGCACTTAAAGTATAACAATCGAATAGAGCGTAAATTATCTTTGGTTGATGTCCCCAATTTTGAAGATTGTAAGCAAAATACAATGGGAAAAACAAAAAGAAAATAGTATTTAATGGCGTTGGGACACCAATGAATTTATCACTTTGATTTTCATCAATATTAAACTTCGCCAATCGAAACATAGAGAAAAAAGGAATCGCCATTGCAACAAAAGGTAAGAATTTTATACTTGCATCAAAGTTATTCGGTACCTCATAAACTAAAGCTTGAAACCAGGCTGCAACTTGAAAATAGACGAAATAAGTTAGATCATTTTGATAAACTCTTGTGCCGTCTTCCGCTGGAATCAATGAACTGAAATCTATTCCCAAAATAATCATAACGAGCATCAAAACACCAGGTGCTACACCAAAAGTTATCATATCAGCTAAGGAATCCAATTGTTTCCCCAATGAACCTGCGATTTTTAATTTTCTGGCAATAAATCCATCAAAAAAGTCAAGCATTGCACCTCCAAGAATAAAAAATGGAGCTATGTCAATTCTTCCCGCAAGCGTTAAAATTATAGAGACAAAGCCACAAAGCATGTTTGCCGCAGTAAAAAGATTCGCTAAATTGAACATTTTACAATCAAATGTTTTAAAAAACTGTTAATACTAATTTTGTTTACTATAAATTTACAATTCAATGTAAATCAACTTGACAAAGAACACAATTTTTAATCAAACTCTTAGTTATTGATATAAATAAAATTTTAATGATTAAATCAATTAGCCTTTCTATCGCCGTTTTAACTTGTACTTTTTTAAATGCACAAGAAACTACTATCGCACCAAAATATTCAAATGAGTTTTTGTCTTTAGGTGTTGGCGCTGAATCTTTTGGAATGGGGAATGCAGTTGTTGCAAGTACAGCAAATGCCAACTCAATTTATTGGAATCCAGCAGGTTTAACAAGCATAAATAAATGGGCTGAAGTTTCTTTTATGCACTCTGAATATTTCGCTGGAATTGCTAAATACGATTACTTAGGAATTGCTCATTCAATCGATGATAAAAGCGCTTTGGGTTTTGCTGCGATTCGTTTTGGTGTTGACGACATTCCAAATACTACTCAACTAATTGATAACAATGGCGTTATAAATTACGACAATGTTACTTCATTCACTGCTGGAGATTATGCCTTTATGTTGTCCTACGCTCGAAAGCTAAATGTTCCTGGTTTGAGCTTAGGCGGCACAGCAAAAGTAATCTATCGTAAAGTTGGTGATTTTGCAAAATCTTTTGGTTTTGGAATTGATGCAGGTTTGCAATATCACTTACCAAAACATTGGAAATTTGGTTTGATGGCGCGCGATGTGAGTTCAACTTTTAATGCTTGGGTTTTTGAATTAGACGATGCAACAAGAAATGTTTACATAAACACAGGAAATGCAATTCCGCAAAATGGTTTAGAATTGACTTTACCAAGAATCATACTTGCTGCGGCTGGAAACTTTGATATAGGAGCAAAAGGTTTAAATGCAGGTGGTGAAATAGATTTAGACATTACAACTGACGGAAAAAGAAACGTATTGATTCGTGCAAATCCTATTTCAATTGACCCGCACGCTGGCGTATTTTTCGGATTTAAAGAATTAGTGAAAGTTAGAATGGGTGTTTCAAATATTCAACAATTCACAAATCTCGACGATTCAAAATATTGGGGAATTCAACCAAATATTGGAATGGGATTAGCTTTCAAAGGATTTTCTTTAGATTACGCTTTTACAAGACTTGGCGCATCTGAAGCAAATTACTACACACACATATTTTCAGTTCGCTTAAAACTAGACAAACCTAAAAACGCTGTTAAATGAGAAAGTTTTACACTTTAATTTTTACTTGTTTTTTTATTTCTTCCATTGGACACACACAAACTTTTGGTAACGAATGGATTAACTACAACCAAAAGTATTACGCAATAAATGTTGTTCAATCAGGAATTTACAAAGTTGATTACAATACCTTAGCTTCATCTGGAGTTCCATTGTCAACGTTTTCATCAAGTAATATTCAAATTTTTGGACGACAAAAAGAAATTCCAATTCATATTGAAGATGGAGGTGATAATGTTTTTGGATTCGGAGATTACTTGCTATTTTACGGAGAAAGAAATGATGGCTGGTTAGATTCAACGCTTTACAGCAATCCGGCTGGAATGGGAAATCCAAAATACAGTCTTTATAACGATACGATTCAATATTTTTTCACTTGGAACAATTCTTCCAATAACAAACGATTCGTTATCGAAACAGATGTAAATTTCAGTGGATTGACTGCTGCTGATTTTGTGGAATTTGAAAATTTTACTTTCTACAATCAACAATACAACGAAGGTGAAAAATCTGCTGATGCTTCAAGTTCATTTTTTGTAGAAGGTGAAGGATGGGGAAGAACACCACAAAACGGAGCCACAAACACTTATACTTGGGATATGAGTACCACTCAATTAACGAGTATTTATCAAGGAGTTAACGCACCAAATGTAAGATACAATGCGGTTGTTGTTGGTACTTCAAATGCCGCTGCGCCGTCTGGTCAACCAAATCACCGAACAAGACATACAATTGGCTCTTCAAATTTTGTGATTTATGACACAACTTTCCGCGGTTATAAAGCAGTTATTGCCAACAAAAGTATTCCTGTTTCTAATTTTCCAAGCTCTGGAAATTTGGGTTACAAAGTTCAGATTGTAAATAGTTTGGGTGTTGCAACCGATTTTCAATCCTTAAATTATTGGTCATTCAAATACCCTCGAGTTCCTTCTTTTGCCAATGCAAGCAAAGTGACTTTTAGAGTTTACAATGCTACCACTCAAAATAAAATTCGATTAAATATTTCCAATGTAAATATGCCAAATCCAACAATGTTTGTTTTTGGAGCTGTTCCAAGAAAAATTCCATTAGCTGGATTTAATGGAGGCTACGTTGCTGTGATTCCAAACAATGGTTTAAATGATTTACAACAAGTTGTTTTAGAAGATGCTACAAGTTTTATAAATGTTGCTAGTCTTAAACCTGTAAACGGAACGGGAGAATTCACCAATTTTGCTGCAATTCCGAATATTGATGGTGCTTTATTGTTTATCTACAACGAGAAATTAAGAAATAAGACCTTAGAATATGCCGCTTATCGTAGTTCAACAAACGGTGGAAGTTACAATGTAATTCTTGCTGACATCGAAGAATTATGCCAACAATATGGTGGAGGAATTCCAAAACACATCAATGGTTTGAGGAGATTTGCCCACAAAATGTATGTAACTTCGACGATTAAACCAGTAGGATTATTTCTTGTTGGTAAAGGAATTCGTGAGGCAAACATTACCTCAGCAACAAATATTGGACCTGGCTCTAGAACGAATGCAGCTGCTTACGCAAACAATTTAATTCCAACTTTTGGACAGCCGTCTTGCGATGCTTGTATTACTTCTAATCTACCTCAAACAGATAAATTCACGCCTTTAATTCCAACGGGAAGAATTTCTGTAATTTCAGAAGAAGAACTTCAGATCTATTTTTCAAAAGTGATTCAATATGAAGAACAACAAAAACAGAATGCTGTTTATTCAAGTGCTACCAAAGATTGGCAAAAACAATTAATCCATTTTGCTGGAGGAACAGATATTGCTGAACAGTCTCAGTTTCAAAGCTATTTAACGGAAATGGGAAATATCGCTGAAGGAAATTACTTCGCAGGAAACACACGACTTGTCAAAAAAGAAAGCAGCAGCCCAATTACACCTTCAGAACTTCAATCGATAAAAAATAGAATAAGTGATGGTGTAAGCGTTATGAATTTCTTTGGTCATTTTACCACCTCAGAAAGTGGATTTGATGTTAATTTGGATGAACCTCAATTTTGGAATAATCAAGGTAAATACCCAATTCTACTTGCAAATTCGTGCTATAACGGTAACATTTTCCACAATTCAACTTCAAACTCTCAAGATTTTGTCTTGGCTCCAAATGGTGGAGTAATTGCCTATATTGGAACAATTAACTACGGATTTTCATTCGCTTTAAATTCTTTTTCAAAAACATTCTACAAGCAATTTAGTACTGACAATTATGGCGGAACAATTGGTGAACATATTAAAAACACACTTGATTCAGCCCTTACAGCAAACCCATCTTTGATTACAGAAGCAACTTTCTGCCAAATGACATTGAATGGTGACCCTATGCTACGATTGAATTATCACAACAAGCCTGAAATTGAACTTACAGAATCAAGAGTGAATTTTGGTCCTGAAAATATTTCGTATGCAACTGATTCCGTTGAAGTTAAAATTTTACTAAGAAATTTAGGTAAATCAGTAGTCGATACTTTTAACATCGAAATTAAACGTGATTTCCCGAATTCTATCATAGATTCTGTTTACAACATCAAGGTTTTTGGAATGGATTACGAGAAATTAATCACCAAAAAAATGCCTTTCCAGCCAACTATCGGAATTGGTTTAAATAAATTTACAATTAGTGTTGACATTCCAAATGTAGTTGCTGAACAATATGACGAATCTGCCAACAATCGCATCATTCGAAACTTTTTCATTGGAGTTGATGGAATTGAACCAATACAGCCTGCGGATTTTGCGGTTGTCCCAACTAATCAAATAACCGTTTATGCTTCAACATTGAATCCTATGGCTGAACTACAAACTTATCGTTTTGAAATAGATACAGTTCCAACATTCAATTCGAACTTCAAACGCTATGCAGAAATTAGTGAAATTGGAGGCGTTAAATCTGTTAGCCCAAATCAATGGAAATTAGCTTCAAACAATCAAATTTCAACTTTAGTTTTAGCGGATAGTGTTGTTTACTATTGGAGAGTGGCACTTATCGAACCAACCTTGATTTGGAAACAACGTTCATTTCAATACATTCCAAATAAAACGGGTTGGGGACAAGCGGACTATCATCAATTCACTTCCAACAATTTAGTCGGATTAAATTTAAATTCCTCTACTGAATTAAGAGAATTTCAACCTAATTATTCGGATATTTCTTGTTTAGCAATTGCTGCGACGCCTGGTGCTAATATGTATGACAATGCTTGGTACTTAAATGGAATTCAGCAAGACTACAACATTTGTACAATTACTCCGAAATTTCAAGTTGCAGTAATTGATCGATCGACACTTACAGCTTGGGAAACTCGCTTTACCTATTCAAATGGAACAGTTGCAAATCCAAATAATAACTTTGGAAATGCGAATGACAATGGTGGATGTGAGCAAAGACCAATGAAGTTTTTTACATTTAATCAAAATAGTGCCACGCAATTAGCTGCTTTCAGAAATCTGGTGGAAAACGTTGTTCCTTTTGGAGATTACATTTTGATTTATTCTCCAATCACAACACGTTACGATTGGATAAATACATTTGACCCAGCTGTTTTTCAAACCTTTGCGAATTTAGGTTCTGATAGCATTGTTCCAGGAAGACCTAATCGTCCTTTTATCTTTTTAACTCGAAAAGGTGACCCTAATTTTGTAGTTGAATTGTGTTCACAAAACAATGAATCTATTTTCTTAGATACAACTATTTCTGGCGTTCAATCATTTGGAATTGAGACAAGTCCGATAATTGGCCCTGTTGCTGATTGGAAATCATTGTATTGGAATTACAAAAAAATGGAAGCTAATTCTCAAGATACTACAACACTTGAAGTTCAAGTTTTAAATGCATTCGGAACTTATCAATATTCAATTTACCCAACGATAAATTCTGGCGATTCATTACTAAATCTTGATAATTTAATCGATGCAAACCTCTATCCAAACATTCGCTTAGTTGCTAAATACAAAGACAATAACTTCCTTACGCCAAGTCAATTAAGAAACTGGCACGTTTTGTATTCTCCATTAGCCGAAGCAGCAATTGATGGAACATCAGGAATTACTTGGATTCCAAATATGGATTCGATTCAAGAAGGAAATCAAGCTAAATTTGCTGTTGATATTCGCAATATCAGCAATGTTCCAATGGATTCTTTGTTAGTGAATTATTACATTACAGACGCGAATCAGGTGAAACGATATTTAAGCTATCCGCGAACAGATTCTTTGCGAGTTGGGGAAACTTTGAGAGATACAATTACTATTTCAACTAATGGATTGATTGGTACAAATTGGTTCAATATGGAAGTAAATCCGTATGTCGATGCTAATTTGACTTTATTGGATCAACCTGAATTGTCACATATCAACAACGTACTTCAATTTCCATTTAAGGTTGTTGGAGAAGATAAAAATCCATTGTTGGATGTTATAGTAAACGGTCGCCACATTATGAACAAGGATATCGTTGCGCCAACAAGTGAAATCGTTATCACTTTGAAAGATGAAAATCCGTTTTTAATTATGAATAGCGATGCAGACACTGCTTTGTTCGGTATTTACTTAACAGATCCTGACGGAATTCAAAAACGTATTTATTTTACTGATAACACTGGAAATCAAATTATGACCTACATTCCAGCAACTTCTCAGAATAAAAAATTCAAAATTATCTATCCAACTTACTTTGAAAAAACGGGCACTTACACCCTACTCGTTCAAGGAACAGACCGTTCAGGAAATCTTTCAGGTGATTTAGAATACAAAATTAGCTTTGAAGTCATTCACGAATCGATGATTAGTCAAATGATGAATTATCCAAATCCGTTCTCAACAAGCACACGATTTGTTTTCACAGTTACAGGCGACGCAGTCCCTGACGATATTCAAATTCAAATAATGACTGTGAGTGGAAAAGTAGTGCGTGAAATAAACGAATCAGAATTAGGTCCTATTCAAATTGGAAGAAATGTTTCTCAATTCGCTTGGGATGGAAAAGATCAATTTGGCGATCCTTTAGCAAATGGTGTTTATTTGTACCGTGTCAAAACAAGAATCAATGGCAAAGAAATTAAACAACTTGAATCCGGCGCTGATAATTACTTCCATAAAGGCTTAGGGAAAATGTATTTGATAAGGTAATTTTGAGTTTTTAATGCTTAATTTATTGCACTGAGTCTACCGAAGTGTTAATGTTGAATTAAGTTCTTGGGTCGAAGAAAATTGTAGTGAATTTTTACCCGAAGATGGTTTTTGATGCTTGATTCAGGTTCGTTGTTCGAAGTTAATTGTGGCTAATCTTTACCCAAATACAACTCTTCACTTTTATCTTTTCACTCTTAAATAGGGTCTGCTGAAAAACTCGCGTCAACGAATTTTTAAGTTAAAAACACCATTTTTTTGTATCATTAAACCCTGAAATTGAATTTTAATTTTGAAAACTAAAACTTTAATCCATAGCAGTGCTACCT
>VEQH01000023.1 GCA_018883325.1 Flavobacteriales bacterium
GTTGTATTCTTATTTTTACTAATACTCATTGTAAAATGATTTAATTTGATTAAAAAAATGTAGAAAAGGTTGATTTAGAGTAAATTCAAGGGGGTCGAACTTTTCTAGAATGAAAGTCGAGGTGTAATTTATTTTCAGGAATAGAATAAGAAAAACTGTAAGTGTTTAACTTTTGATTGAGTACTGATCCTTTTAATTTTATTAGATAAAATTTCATAGTTCATCGATTTGATGAACCAAAGGAAATACGAAAAATTTAGGTGAGGAATTGTCGAGGGATTTACTCCTCAATAAAGGGATTTAGTACAATTGAGAAGGGATTTCAAGCCAACTTTAGATTTTTTTTTCTTATCTCACTTAGTTTATCTTTAGGAATTTCAATTTTCTCAGAACGTTGTTTCCCATTTGAAAAATAGGTCGTAACCACATCGTTTCCTTCAATTTTTGCATGCTCAATATTCACAAGGTATGATTTCCCTACACGACAAAAAGAACTTTCTTCGAAACCAAGATCTACAACAAAATATTCGAAAGATTTATCATAAATCTCAATACTATCTTGATTTGTAAAGTAAATCTGATGATTTTTATTGGAAGAGACAATAAAGGTTACATTTCCTTTGTCAATGAGTTTTTCTTCTCCCCTAACTTTGATTCGAACAAGAGAATGTTTTTGAAAATCTCTAATTCTCGGAATAAATTTCTCCAAAATGATTTTCAACCTTTCAACATCAGGAGACTTATTAAATTCTTCAACAGGAGGGAAATCTTTTGATGTTTTGAGTGCTTCAATTCTATCGGTGTATTCACTTCTTGCACTTGTAAAAAATATTGTTGGTTTTTTAAGAATATTCGCGACATCTATTCCATTTCTTTGTTCGTTGTACAGTTTTATATCCAAGAAAACTGCATCAACCTCGTTACTTTGTACTTCTTTAATAAAAGAGTCAGAATCTTTAGCGTCAACAACTACTTCTACGAGCTTTGTTCGTTTTAAACTGTCAACTAAATCTTTAAGAAACAATTGATCATCCTCTAAAACAGCAACTTTTAGTAAACTCATCCCAATTGAATTTTAAGATTTGAATAATATCGCTGATCCATGACATAACTATCAAGCGTGTACCTGCCATTTAAAAGAAGTTCAAGTCTTTTGTTCATATTCTTTAAGCCTAAACCACCTTTTTTTACTTCAATATCGGAATTTATTTGATTTTCAATCTTCAATTCAAAGTCGTTATTCGTCAATTTTACTGTTACTCTTAAAAAATCTTTGTGATTTTTATCTCCGTGTTTAAATGCATTTTCAATAAAATATGCTGTTATTAAATGAGGAATACAAGGTGAAGAAAAGTTATCAGAACTAGCATCTACTTTTTCAAAATCTCTTTTAACATTATTAACTTGCGAAACGAACAATTCATTCAAATCCAGATAATCTTCTATGAATTTAATTTCATCTTTTACACTCACTAAATGATTATTATTCCCTTTATAAAGGATGTATTCGAGTGTTTCTGTTAATGAATCTAAGCCTCGGTTTAATCTGTTTGAAATCCTTTTAATATTTCCAAGCAAACCAAGTAAAGCATGAGGTTGTAACTGAAATTTTAATTGATTAATTTCGAAAAGGGCATTGTCTGCAATTAACTTTGAATTATCTGATCTTATTTTAAAGTTTTCATTTTCTAATTTTTTATTTTGTTTTTGAAATTGCTTGTTCAACTTACTAACTTCATTCAATTGATAACCTATGAATAGTAAAATTAGAATAAGGATAATAAAGACAATTATTACGGGATAATCCATAGATATTTTCTTGAAAGATAGTGATTTTTCAAAAATTAGTATTCTCAAATCTATCTGAAAAAATAAGGCTACCCTTTCGAATAGCCTTTTGAATAGATAGATAAAAATAATTTCTATTTAATGAATTTGAAATCTTTACCTGGGTAATATGCTGCTTCTCCAAGTTCTTCTTCGATTCTTAAAAGTTGGTTGTATTTAGCCATACGATCACTTCTAGAAGCTGAACCTGTTTTAATTTGACCACAATTTAATGCTACAGCTAAATCTGCAATTGTGCTGTCCTCCGTTTCTCCACTTCTATGACTCATCACTGATGTATAACTATTTCTAGTTGCCATTTGAACAGCTTCAATCGTTTCAGTTAAAGAACCAATTTGATTTACTTTTACTAAGATTGAATTTGCAATTCCTTCTTCAATTCCTCTTGATAGACGTTTCGTGTTTGTTACAAATAAGTCGTCTCCAACCAATTGCACTTTATCGCCCATTTTCTCTGTCGCCAATTTCCAACCAGCCCAATCATCTTCAGCTAAACCATCTTCAATTGATATAATTGGGTATTTTTTAGTCCATTCTTCCCAGTAAGCTACCATTTCAGCTGATGATCTTTCTTCGCCAGTCGATTCAAAATGATAAACACCTTTGTCGGCTTTATAAAATTCAGAAGAAGCTGCGTCTAAAGCAATGTACATATCGTGTCCAGGTTTGAATCCAGCTTTTTCAACCGCCTCAATAACCACTTGAATTGCTTCTTCGTTTGAACCTAAACTTGGAGCAAAACCTCCTTCGTCGCCAACATTTGTTGACATTCCTTTCGATTTCAAAACACTTTTCAAGTTATGGAAAACTTCTGTTCCCCAACGTAAGCCTTCTGAAAATGAACTTGCTCCAAAAGGCATAACCATAAACTCTTGGATGTCAATTAAATTATCAGCATGAGAACCTCCATTTAAAATATTCATCATTGGAACAGGCATTGTAACAGCACCAACACCACCAACATATTTGAAAAGGCTCAAATTTGCTTCTTGTGCGGCTGCTTTTGCTACAGCTAATGAAGTTCCTAATATTGCGTTTGCACCTAAATTTGATTTATTTGCAGTTCCATCTAATTTAATTAATGCTGTATCAATTGTTTTTTGATCGAAAATATCCATACCATTTAAAGCGTCATTGATTAAAGTATTTACATTACTAACAGCTTTTAAAACGCCTTTACCTAAGTATATGGATTTGTCGCCATCTCTTAATTCTACTGCTTCATGGATTCCTGTAGAGGCTCCTGATGGTACAGCCGCACGACCTAAAATACCGTTTGTTGTAAGCACATCAACTTCAATTGTTGGATTTCCTCTTGAATCCAAAATTTGACGGGCATAAATTCCTGAAATGTAACTCATAGTTTTATTGATTTTTTGATTGATGCATATTATTCACAAACTGATCGAATAAATAACGAGAGTCGTGAGGTCCAGCTGAAGCTTCAGGGTGATACTGAACAGAAAAAACAGGTTTGTCTTTAATTTCAATTCCTGCAATAGTTCCATCATTTAAATGAACATGAGTTACTTCAACTTTAGATTGATTGGCAATACTTTCTTTTGAAATCACAAATCCATGATTCTGTGAAGTGATTTCTCCTTTTCCTGTTTTTAAATTTTTAATTGGATGATTGATCCCTCGATGTCCATTGAACATTTTTTCAGTCGAAAGTCCTTGACTTAATCCTAAAATTTGGTGACCAAGACAAATCCCAAAAACTGGTTTATTCGTAGCAATAATTTGCTTTACAAGTTCTACTGATTCTGGCATTACAGAAGGATCACCCGGACCATTTGAAAGCATGAAACCATCAGGATTAAACGCACTTAATTCTGAAATAGAACTACTCATCGGGAATACTTTAACATGACAATTACGTTCTGTTAAACACCTTACGATATTCTTTTTTACACCAAAATCAATCAACGCAACTTTTAAGCTTGAATCCTTTGGTTCAACTTCATAAGCAGTTTTTGTAGAAACACGAGAAGACAACTCTAAACCTTCCATCGATGGAATTGCCGCCAGCTTTTCTTTTAAGATTGAAATATCTAAAATTTCAGAAGAAATAATTGCGTTCATTGCACCTTTATTTCTAATGTGTCTAACCAATGCTCGTGTATCTATATCAGAAATTCCAACTGTTTCATTTTTCTCCATTAAATCCTGTAAAGAACCTGAAGCTGAAACTCTGGAATACCCATTGGAAAACTTCTTTGTTACTAAACCAGCGATTTTAATTGATTCAGATTCGATTTCTTCTGTATGAACACCATAATTTCCAATGTGAGAAGTATTCATTATTAAAATCTGACCGAGATAAGAAGGATCTGTAAATACTTCTTGATAACCTGTCATACCAGTATTGAAAGCAATTTCTCCACCTGTTGTTCCAATTTTCCCAATTGCTTTACCTTGAAAAACAGTTCCGTCTTCTAAAAGTAGAACTGCAACTTGATTTGTATCCATTTAGAATTTTGCACAAAAATAGAAACTTCATTCTATAAGTCGTTAGAATAAAACAAAAAAGGCGATCTAATGACCGCCTTTTTATTAACATAGTGTGAATTTCTATTTTTCTTTCTCTTCAGAATTTTCTGTTGAGTCTGTTGAATCTTCTGTTGAAGTTTCTTCTGAAGTTTCAATAACTGCGTCAGATACTACTTCCTCAGTTGTATTTACAACTTCTTTAGCTGCTGCAGAACCACCTCTTCTAGAACGACGAGTTGTTTTCTTAGCTTTTTCATTAGTGTAAATATCGTTGAAGTCAACTAATTCAATCATACACATTTCTGCATTATCACCAAGTCTAAAACCTGTTCTGATAATTCGTGTGTAACCACCGTTTCTTTCTGCAATTTTTGGAGCTATTTCTCTAAACAATTCAGTTACAACATCTTTGTTTTGTAAATAAGAGAAAACAGTTCTTCTAGAATGCGTAGAATCAGTTTTTGATTTTGTTAAAATTGGCTCAACAAATCCACGTAAAACTTTAGCTTTAGCAAGAGTTGTAGTGATTCTTTTATGTTCGATTAGCGAGCAAGCCATATTAGAAAGCATTGCTTTTCTATGACCAGTTTTTCTCCCTAAGTGATTTACTTTATTTCCGTGTCTCATGATTCAAATCTTAATCTTTGTCTAATTTATATTTCGCTACATTCATACCGAAAGTTAATCCTTTGTTATCTACTAAATCTTCCAATTCTGTTAAAGATTTTTTACCGAAGTTTCTAAATTTCAACAAATCAGATTTAGCATAAGAAACTAGATCTCCTAACGTTTCTACGTCTGCTGCTTTCAAACAGTTTAATGCTCTTACAGAAAGATCCATGTCCACTAATTTTGTTTTCAACAATTGACGCATGTGTAAAGAAGTTTCATCAAATTCTTCTGTTTCTGCTTTAATTTCACTATCCAATGTGATTCTTTCGTCAGAAAACAACATGAAATGGTGAATTAAAATTTTAGCAGCTTCTTTCAATGCTTCTTTTGGGTGAATTGAACCATCAGTTTTAATATTGAAAACTAATTTTTCGTAATCTGTTTTTTGCTCTACACGAAAGTTTTCGATTGCGTATTGAACATTAACAATTGGAGTAAAAATAGAGTCAATAAAGATAGTACCAAATGGTGCATTTGTAGACTTGTTTTCTTCTGCGGGAACATAACCTCTACCTTTAATGATAGTTAATTCCATTTCAATTTTAACAGAAGATTCCATGTTACAAATAACTAAATCAGGATTCAAAACCTGAAAAGCACTTGTAAATTTTCCAATATCGCCAGCAGTCAATGTGTTTTGATTGCTAACAGAAATGATAACAGTTTCAGTATCTGTCCCTTCAATTTGTCTTTTGAAACGTACTTGTTTCAAATTCAAGATAATTTCAGTAACATCTTCAACAACACCTTTCATTGTTGAAAATTCGTGATCTACACCATGAATTTTAATTGAAGATATAGCAAAACCTTCTAATGAAGAAAGTAAAATTCTACGAAGTGAGTTTCCGACTGTGATACCATATCCAGGCTCGAGTGGACGAAATTCGAATTCTCCGTTGAACTCATCGGAGTGAATCATAATTACTTTGTCCGGTTTTTGAAAATCCAATATTGCCATTTTCTTGCTTATATATTATTTAGAATATAACTCGACGATTAACTGTTCTCTGATATTTTCAGGAATCATTTCTCTTGAAGGTGTGTTAAGAACTTTACCTGTCATAGTTGATCTATCCCAATCTAACCAGTCGTATTTTTTTGAACTAGCTGCTAATGAATTTGTAATTGCTTCTAAAGATTTAGATTTTTCTCTAACTCCTACAACGTCGCCAGTTTTTAATGTATATGATGGAATGTTTACCACTTCTCCATTCACAGTAATATGTTTATGAGAAACTAATTGTCTTGCACCTCTTCTTGTTGGTGAAATACCCATTCGGTAAACAACGTTATCTAATCTTGCTTCACACAATTGAAGTAGAACTTCACCTGTGATACCTTTCATTCTTGAAGCTTTTTCAAAAAGGTTGGCGAATTGACGCTCTAAAATACCATAGGTATATTTAGCTTTTTGTTTTTCTCCAAGCTGGATAGCGTACTCTGATTGTTTTCCGCCTCTTCTTTTAGATGGACCATGTTGCCCTGGACCGTAAGCTCTTCTATCCAACGCTTTGTCAGCGCCAAAAATTGGGTCGCGGAAACGACGAGCAATTTTTGATTTAGGACCTGTGTATCTTGCCATATTATAAATTTAATTGGGAATCATGAATTAAGGCATTCCTTCGATGATATGTTTCCCTTGATTGTTACTTAATTAATTGATTATACTCTTCTTCGTTTAGGAGGACGACAACCATTGTGCGGAAGTGGAGTAACGTCAACGATTTCTGTTACTTCAATTCCAGTGTTGTGAATTGCACGAATAGCAGATTCTCTACCAGCACCTGGACCTTTAACGTAAACTTTAACACGTCTTAAACCAAAATCATGTGCTTCTTTAGAACAATCTTCAGCAGCAACTTGAGCAGCATAAGGAGTGTTTTTCTTAGAACCTTTAAATCCCATTTTTCCTGCTGAAGACCAAGAGATAACTTGACCAGCATTGTTTGTTAAAGAAATGATAATATTATTGAAACTTGCTTGGATGTGAGCTTCACCAGCAGCTTCAACTTTTACATTTTTTTTCTTTTTTTGATTCGTTTTTGCCATAATACTATCTATTATTTAGTTGCTTTTTTCTTGTTTGCAACAGTTTTTCTCTTACCTTTTCTAGTTCTAGAATTGTTTTTAGTTCTTTGTCCTCTTAAAGGTAATCCAGCTCTGTGACGAATACCTCTAGTACAACCGATATCCATTAAACGTTTGATGTTTAATTGAACTTCAGAACGCAATTGCCCTTCTGTTTTTATTTCGTTGATTGAATTACGAATCAAACCTAATTGATCATCATTCCAATCTTGAACTTTAATGTTTTCATCAATACCGTTGTCATTCAAAATCTTTTTTGAAGTACTTCTTCCGATACCGTAGATGTAAGTTAAACCAATTACACCTCTTTTGTTTTTTGGTAAGTCAATACCTGCAATACGTGCCATATACTTAATAAATTAACCTTGACGTTGTTTTAACTTTGGATTTTTCTTGTTGATAACGTAAACTCTACCTTTACGTTTAACAATTTTACAGTCAGCTGTTCTCTTTTTTACGGATGCTCTTACTTTCATTTTTTCTTGTTTTATTATTTATATCTAAACGATATTCTACCTTTTGATAAATCGTATGGTGACATTTCAACTTTTACTCTATCACCCGGTAAAATTTTAATGTAAAACATTCTCATTTTACCAGAAATATGTGCAGTTAAAACATGACCATTTTCAAGCTCAACTCTAAACATTGCATTAGGCAATGCTTCGAGAATTACCCCATCTTGTTCTATTGATGATTGTTTTGCCATTTCTTAAAAACCTGATAATTCATTAGCTTCTCTTCTTCCTCTTACACGTGTTCCTTCCATTAATCCATCCATATGACGGTTTAATTGATAGGTTTCGATTTGCTGTAAAGTATCCAAAACAACACCAACCATAATTAATATTGAAGTTCCTCCGAAAAACATTGCAAAACCATCATTTACACCTGCCAATTTTGCGATAGCTGGTAAAACAGCAATTAAAGCTAAAAATAATGAACCAGGGAAAGTAATTCGTGTTACAACATTATCAATATGTTCTGCCGTTTCTTCACCTGGTCTAACACCTGGGATGAAACCACCGCTTCTTTTTAAATCGTCAGCAATTTTACTTGGATTTATCATGATCGCAGTGTAGAAGTAAGTAAAGACAATAATTAAAACACACAAAAGTACATTGTAACTAAGTCCATAAACATCACCTAATGTTCTTTGAATAGCTCCGCCTTGATCAGCAGGGTCAGTTGCGCTAGAATAAATCATTACAGGGATTGTCATAATTGCTTGTGCAAAGATGATTGGCATTACACCACTAGCATTTACTTTTATTGGTAAATAACTTCTTGCTCCTCTTTCATCCACATTTCTAGCACCAACAACACGTTTCGCAGTATTCAAAGGAATTTGTCTAACGCCTTGTACTATTAATATTGTTACAAGAACGACAAGCATGAAGGCAACGATCTCTAAAACAAGTTTAATTAAGTTACCACCTTGAACAGATTGTCCAAATTCAGCAAAGAAAGCACCTGGAAGTCTAGATAAGATTCCTACAGTAATTAACAAGGAAATACCGTTTCCAATACCTTTTTCTGTAATTCTTTCACCTAACCAAACAGCAAACATAGAACCTGCTATAAGAACCAAAATAGTTTGAGTCCACCAAAAAGTTGAAGCATCTAAAGGCATTGCACCTTTTTGTTGAACATACAATGACAAATAACTTGGAGCTTGTAAAGCACAAATAACAATTGTAAGAATTCTTGTGTAATTATTAATTTGCTTGCGACCAGATTCACCTTCACTTTGCATTTTTTGTACAGCTGGAACAGCCATACCTAGCAATTGCATAATGATAGATGCACTAATATAAGGCATAATTCCCAAAGCCATAACTGAAGCATTCGTAAAACCACCACCAGAAAACAATGATAATAATGTTTCTAGTGTGTTTTGAGTAGATTGCTTAGTAGATAAGGCATCATAGTTTACACCAGGAATGATGATAAACGAACCAACACGATAAACTAATATCAGTCCTAAAGTCAAAACTATTCGGTTGCGAAGTTCTTCAACTTTCCAAATATTTTGTATGTTTTGTATAAATCGTTTCATCTAAAAGTTTGCAAAGATAGTTAGATTTTTGAACATGTACCACCTAAAGCTTCAATTGCTGCAACAGCAGTACTTGAAAAACCATTAGCAGACACTGTAATTTTAGCTTTTAATTCACCTCTACCTAGAACTTTAACTAGTTCATTGTTAGATAATAAACCGTTTTCTTTAAATACTTCTGGAGTGATTTCAGTTATACCTTTTACAGATGCTAAATACTCTAAAATATCTAAATTAATTGCTTTATATTCAACACGATTTATGTTTTTAAAGCCAAATTTAGGCACACGTCTTTGCAAAGGCATTTGACCACCTTCGAATCCAATCTTTGTTTTATAACCAGATCTTGACTTAGCTCCTTTATGACCACGAGTTGATGTACCTCCATGACCAGAACCTTGTCCGCGTGCAATTCTCTTCTCTCTTTTAACAGATCCTTTTGCAGGAGTAAGATTATGTAAATTCATTTCTAATTTTTTATTATTCTTATTCAACAACTAATAACAGGTGTTTTACCTTGTTAATCATACCAAGAATCTGAGGAGTAGCCTCTTTTTCTAAAACTTGGTTTAAGCGACTAAAACCTAAAGCTTTGATCGTTGCTTTTTGATCAGCTGGTCTTTTGATTGCGCTTCGTACTTGTTTTATTTTAATAATGCTCATATCTAATATTATTAACCATTGTAAACTTTATCCAACGTAATTCCTCTTTGTCTTGCTACTGCAATTGCATCTCTCATTTTAGAAAGTGCATCCATTGTTGCTTTAACAACATTGTGAGGGTTTGATGAACCTTGTGATTTTGCAAGTACATTATGTACACCAACACTTTCCAATACAGCACGCATCGCACCACCTGCGATTACACCTGTACCTTCTGTAGCTGGTTTTAATAATACCTCTGCACCACCAAATTTTCCTTTTTGTGTATGAGGAACTGTACCACGAAGAATAGGAACTTTGATCAAATTCTTTTTAGCATCGTCGATACCTTTAGTAATTGCTTCAGTAACCTCTTTAGCTTTACCTAAACCATGACCTACTACCCCATTTTCATCACCAACAACTACGATTGCTGAGAAACTGAAAGTTCTACCTCCTTTTGTTACTTTCGTAACTCTGTTAACAGCAACAAGTTTGTCTTTTAACTCTATGTCTGCTGATTTAACTCTGTTTATTGTTTGAGCTGCCATTTCTTATTAAAATTTAAGTCCACCTTCTCTTGCAGAATCAGCCAAAGACTTAATTCTACCATGATACAAGTAACCATTACGATCAAAAACTACTGATTCAATTCCTGCTTTTAAAGCTTTTTCTGCGATTGCTTTTCCAACAACAGCTGCTTGCGTAAGTTTTGCAACTTTTTGAGCTTCTGTCATTTTCAATGAACCTGCTGATGCTAATGTTTTACCAGAAGCGTCATCTATTAATTGAGCATAGATTTGTTTGTTACTTCTAAAAACAGTTAATCTTGGTGTTAAAGCTGTTCCTGTAATTTTCTTGCGAATTCTTCTTTTGATTTTCGCTCTTCTTAATACTTTATTCAGTGCCATATTATCTAAATATTATTTTTTACCAGCAGATTTACCTGCTTTTCTTCGGATTTCTTCACCAACAAATTTAATTCCTTTTCCTTTGTAAGGCTCAGGTTTTCTGAAAGAACGAATTTTAGCAGCTACTTGCCCTAACATTTGTTTATCAAAAGATTCTAAAGTTACGACTGGAGCTTTACCTTTTTCAGTAACAGCAGTAACTGTTATTTGTGTTGGCATTTCAAAAATGATTGCGTGAGAGTAACCCAATGCTAACTCTAATTGTTGACCATTAGCAGTTGCTCTATAACCTACTCCGACAATTTCTAGTTCTTTTTTGAAACCTTCAGAAACACCTACAATCATATTTTGAACGATTGAACGGTATAATCCGTGTTTTGATCTATGATCAGGAGAGTCTGTACTTCTAGTAAAAGTGATAATATTATCTTCTATGCTAAGAGAAATAGCTGGGTCGATATCTTGGTGTAATTCACCTTTTTTTCCTTTCACTTTTACAACGTTTCCTGTGTAAGTAACTTCTACTCCACTTGGAATTGTAACTGGTGCTTTACCTATTCTTGACATTTCTTAATAGTTTTTAGTATACGTAGCAAATAACTTCACCACCAACGTTTAATTTTCTTGCTTCTTTATCTGTAATTACACCTTTAGATGTAGATACGATTGCAATCCCTAAACCATTTAAAATACGAGGCATATCTTCAGCACCGCTATATTTTCTTAATCCTGGTCTTGATGCTCTTTGCAATTTTGTGATAACAGGAACACGTGTTGAAGGATTGTATTTAAGTGCTATTTTAATAACACCTTGTTTGTCATCGTCCTCAAATTTATAATTTAAGATATAGCCTTGATCAAATAAAATTTGAGTAATTGCTTTCTTAATATTAGAACCTGGGATTTCCACCATTTTTAAACCAGCAGAACTTGCGTTTCTGATTCTAGTTAAATAATCTGCTATTGGATCTGTATTCATTTTTTTGCTGTTTCTTAATTACCAACTTCCTTTTTTAACTCCTGGGATTTTCCCAGCCAATGCCATTTCTCTGAAAGTTACACGAGAAATACCAAATTGACGCATATAACCTCTTGGTCTTCCAGTCAATCCACAACGATTGTGCTTTCTAATTTTAGAGCTATTTGCAGGAAGCTTTTGAATAGCCATCATAGCATCCCATTTTGCAGACTGAACATCTTCAGAAGCATCTGTTGATTTCAATATTTTTGTTAATTCTTCTCTTTTCTTTGCGTAACGAGTAACTAACTTTTCTCTTTTGCGCTCACGCGCTTTCATTGATTCTTTAGCCATTTCTAATTATTTTTTTGTAAATGGAAACCCAAATGCGTCTAATAAAACTTTTGCCTCTTCGTCGCTTGGAGCAGTTGTTACAAACGTAATATCCATTCCAAGGATTTTGTTAACTTTATCAATGTCGATTTCTGGGAAAATGATGTGTTCTTTAATTCCTAAATTGAAATTACCTCTTCCATCAAAACCTTTAGGATTAATTCCTCTAAAATCTCTTGTTCTTGGTAAAGCAACAGATAAAAGTCTATCTAAGAAGTCATACATTCTATCACCTCTTAAAGTAACTTTAGTTCCAATTGGCATTCCTTTTCTCAACTTAAAGTTAGAAATATCCTTTTTAGAAAGTGTAGTGATTGCTTTTTGTCCAGCGATTCTTGATAAATCAGCAGCAGCGCTTTCAATTAACTTCTTGTCAGCAACAGCATCACCCATACCTTGACTCAAAATAATTTTTTGTAGTTTAGGTACTCTCATTACAGATTTGTATCCGAATTTTTCTGTTAACGAAGCGATAATTTCTTCGTTATATTTTGCTTTTAATCTTGGTGTATAGCTCATTATTTAATCACCTCCCCTGATTTCTTTGAATAACGTACTAAATTTCCTTTGTCGTTTAGTTTTCTACCAATACGACTAGCTGTTCCATTTACAACAACCATTAAATTGGAAATGTGAATGGTACCTTCTTTTTCTTCAATTCCACCTTGTGGGTTAGAAGCGCTAGGTTTATTATGACGCTTAATTAAATTAACTCCTTCAACTGTTGCACGCATTTTATTGCGATCTATAGTTAAGATTTTTCCTTCTTGACCTTTTGACTCACCACTAATAACTGTAACAGTGTCGCCAACTTTGATATGTAATTTCTTTTGCATGTTTAAAGATTTATAACACCTCAGGTGCTAGTGATACAATTTTCATGTAGTTATTCTCTCTTAGTTCACGTGCAACTGGGCCGAAAATACGGGTTCCTCTCATCTCACCAGCTTGATTAAGGATAACACAAGCGTTATCATCAAATCTGATGTATGAACCATCTGGTCTACGAACTTCTTTTTTAGTTCTTACTACAACTGCTTTTGCAACTGATCCTTTTTTTACTGCTCCGTTAGGCATAGCACTTTTAATTGCGACAACAATTTTGTCCCCAACTGATGCGTAACGTCTTTTTGTTCCTCCTAAAACTCGGATACACAATACTTCTTTTGCGCCTGAGTTATCAGCAACTGATAGTCTAGATTCTGTTTGTATCATTTCTCAGGTTATTTAGCTCGTTCGACAATTTCTACTAATCTCCAATTCTTTGTTTTACTCAAAGGACGAGTTTCCATGATTTTCACAACATCACCTGTTTGACAATCATTTTTTTCATCATGAGCAACAAATTTGGTAGTTTTTTTCACAAACTTACCATA
Source organism: Flavobacteriales bacterium (assembly GCA_018883325.1). Classification (GTDB taxonomy): domain Bacteria; phylum Bacteroidota; class Bacteroidia; order Flavobacteriales_D; family Crocinitomicaceae; genus UBA952. The sequence continues at coordinate 13,441 of VEQH01000023.1, forward strand.
CTTCGGGTGTTTCACTTTACGTTCAACAGCAACAACTATAGACTTATCCATTTTGTTACTCGTTACAATCCCTACTCTTTCTTTTCTTAAATTCCTCTTTTCCATAAATGCTTTTTAAATAACAAGCACTAAGCTTGAGTTGAACGTTTTGTTAATTCAGTACTCAAACGTGCGATTAATTTTCGCATCTCTTTAATTCTCAATGGATTTTCAATAGGAGCCATTTTGTGAGTCAATTTTAAACTCACATACTGATTTTTAAAATCAATAAGGCGACTATTTAAATCTTCGATTGACAATTTTGCGATTTCTTGTTTTTTCATAATAATAAATTAAACAGGTAAAACATAATCGTTGCGAACAACGAATTTACATTTAACTGGTAGCTTCTGCGCAGCCAATCGCATAGCTTCTTTTGCAATTTCGTATGAAACACCATCTGCTTCAAACATGATACGACCTGGTTTGATAACTGCCACCCAATGACTTGGAGCACCTTTACCTTTACCCATACGTACCTCTGCCGGTTTAGAGGTTACCGGTTTGTCAGGGAAAATACGAATCCATACTTTACCCTCACGTTTCATGTATCGTGTAACGGCGATACGAGAAGCTTCTATTTGACGCGATGTGATCCATCCTGGTTCCAAAGACTTAAGACCGAAAGATCCGAAAGAAATAGTAGAGCCTCTATGAGCTATACCACGATTTCTACCTTTCTGTACTCTTCTAAATTTTGTTCTTTTAGGCTGTAACATTTCCTTTATATTTTTTCAATTACTTTTTCTTTCTTTTTGCATTTGCTGGTTTACGATCGCTTCCGCTGTTGTTACCACCACCAGAAGTAGATACCCCGATATTTGGTGCTAAATCTCTTTTACCGTAAACTTCACCTCTACAAATCCAAACTTTAATTCCCAATCTACCATAAGTAGTATGTGCTTCAGACAAAGCATAATCAATATCAGCTCTGAAAGTATGTAACGGAGTTCTTCCGTCTTTATACATCTCAGTACGAGCCATTTCAGCACCATTCAAACGACCTGAAATTTTAATTTTGATTCCTTCAGCTCCCATTCTCATTGTTCCAGCGATTGCCATTTTGATGGCTCTTCTGAAAGAGATACGAGCTTCTAATTGTCTTGCAACACCATCAGCTACTAAACGCGCATCAAGTTCTGGTCTTTTAACTTCAAAAATGTTGATTTGAATTTCTTTCTTAGTTAATTTTTTTAACTCTTCTTTTAATTTATCAACTTCTTGTCCTCCTTTACCAATAATAACACCTGGACGAGCTGTATTTATTGTTACAGTAACTAATTTTAAAGTTCTTTCAATGATAATTTTTGCAATGCTTGCTTTTGCTAAACGAGCAGTCAAATATTTACGTATTTGATCGTCTTCTACAATTTTATCTTTGTAATCATTACCTCCGTACCAATTAGATTCCCAACCGTGGATGTAACCTAATCTATTTCCTATTGGATTCGTTTTTTGTCCCATTTCACCAATTATTTAGTACCATCAACAACGATGGTAACGTGATTTGACCTTTTTCTAATTCTATGTGCTCTACCTTGAGGTGCAGGTTGAATTCTTTTCAACATTGTACCACAACCAACTTCGATTGATTTAACAACCAAAACTTCTTGACTAATGTCAGCTCCTTCATTTTTCTGCTCCCAGTTAGCGATAGCAGAACGAAGTAACTTACCAAGACTTGTAGAAGCCTCTTTACTATTAAAGTTAAGGATATTTAAAGCTTTGTTAACTTCAACACCTCTGATTAAATCAGCAACTAATCTCATTTTTCGTGGTGAAATCGGAGAATTCTTAAGTTGTGCAATCGCAATTGCTTTTTTTGACTTTTTAAGCTCTTCAGCTCTTAAACGTTTTCTAGCTCCCATGACTGTATAAATTCTTAACGTTTCTTATCTTTTTTATTTCCACCATGTCCACGGAAGTTTCTTGTCGGTGAAAATTCACCTAACTTGTGACCTACCATATTTTCAGTTACAAAAACAGGAATAAATTTATTTCCATTATGAACTGCAAATGTGAATCCTACGAATTCTGGTGTGATGGTTGATGCTCTTGACCAAGTTTTTATAACAGCTTTACTGCTAGAAGCTTTCGCATCATCAACTCTTTTCATTAATTTATAATGAACAAAAGGCGGTTTTTTTAATGAACGACTCATATCCTAATATCTATTTTTTTCTTCTTTCAACAATAAACTTATCTGAGTATTTGCTTTTAGATCTAGTTTTAAATCCTTTAGCTGGCATACCGTTTCTTGATCTTGGGTGACCTCCGGCATTTCTACCTTCACCACCACCCATTGGGTGATCAACAGGGTTCATAACAACACCTCTTACACGAGGACGTCTTCCTAACCATCTTGATCTACCTGCCTTACCAGAAACAACTAAGTTATGTTCAGCATTTGAAACTGAACCTATTGTTGCAAGACATGTAGTTAGAATCATTCTTGTTTCACCTGAAGGCATTTTAATTGTAGCGTATCTACCATCTCTTGCGTTCAATTGAGCATAAGTTCCTGCTCCTCTTGCAATTGATCCACCTTTACCTGGTTTCAACTCAATATTGTGAATCACAGTCCCTAGAGGAACTTCAGATAAATACATTGCATTACCAATGTTCGGTGTTGCAGATTTACCAGATACAACTGTATCTCCTACTTTAATACCAGTTGGAGCGATAATATATCTTTTCTCACCATCAGCATAAAACAAGAGAGCAATATGTGCTGTACGATTTGGATCGTATTCTACTGTTTTAACAATTGCTGGAACGTCAAACTTATCACGTTTGAAATCAATAATACGGTATCTTTGTTTGTGACCACCACCTAAGTAGCGCATAGTCATTCTACCATCATTATTTCTACCACCAGACTTTTTCATACTAGCCAATAGGCTTTTCTCAGGTGCAGATGCGGTAATCTCTGCAAAATCAGTCGCAACTTTGTGACGCTGACCTGGAGTTGTTGGTTTAAACTTTTTTAGACTCATTATTCAGTCATTAATAATTGTTAAACAAATCAATGGTTTCACCATCCGCAACAGTAACTACAGCCTTTTTCCATTGTTTACTTTTTTGTTCAACAACGCCTTTATTGGTGTACTTCACAGAGGATACCCCACCGCCATAATTTAATGTACGAACATCTGTGACATGTACTCCATACATTTTCTCGACGGCATTTTTAATTTCTATTTTATTTGCCTTTCTATCTACCTCAAAAGTGAATCGATTCATTTTTTCGCTTGCAAAGGTAGCTTTTTCTGTTATAATAGGCTTCTTAATAATCGTTTGCATAACTTTTTAGTTAAGGATGTTTTCAATTTTGTTAACAGAACTCTCTAATAACACTACTTTTTTCGCATTCAAAATATCGTAAGTGTTGAAAGAATCAGCAGTAACAACTTTGATTTTGTTTAAGTTTCTTGATGCTAAGTACACGTTATCAGTGCTTTCTCCTAAAATCATTAAAACTTTTTGATTATCTAATTTCAATGCACTGATCAAAGATTTGAAATCTTTAGTTTTTGCAGCTGTGAAGTTAAAATCTTCAATAATCATTAAACCATCATTCTTAGCTTGGAAAGCCAATGCTGATTTTCTTGCTAATCTTTTCAATTTGATATTCAATTTGAAGTGATAGTTTCTTGGACGTGGTCCAAAAATTCTACCTCCACCTACTCTTGTTCCAGATTTAGCACTACCTGCTCTTGCACCACCAGTTCCTTTTTGTTTCTTAAGTTTCTTAGTTGAACCAGCAACCTCATTTCTTTCTTTCGATTTATGAGTTCCTTGTCTTCTGTTAGCTAAATGTTGTTTAACATCTAAATAAATAGCATGATTGTTTGGCTCAATACCAAATACTGTTTCAGATAATTCTACAGATTTAGAAGTTACTGAACCTTTTGTGTCGTATATATTTACTTTCATTACTTTTTAATTGTTAGAGTTGAACCATTAGCTCCAGGAACAGAACCTTTAACAATAAGAATGTTTCTGTCAGCCAAAACTTTTAGGATTTCTAAGTTAGAAGCTAATCTTCTCTTATTTCCCATTTGACCAGCCATACGCATTCCTTTAAATACGCGTGCAGGGTATGAACAAGCACCGATAGATCCAGGAGCACGAAGTCTGTTATGTTGACCGTGTGTTGCTTGACCAACTCCACCGAAACCATGACGTCTTACAACCCCTTGAAATCCTTTACCTTTACTTGTACCGATTACGTCAATAAATTCTCCTTCTTGGAAAATTGCTACATCAACTAAATCACCTACTGAAACATTTTCAAAACCTTTAAACTCAACCAATTTTGCTTTTGGTGTAGTATTAGCTTTTTTGAAATGTCCTTTCAATGCATTTGGAGTATTTTTTTCTTTTTTCTCTCCAAATCCTAGTTGAACAGCTTCGTAACCATCTCTGTCTTGTGTTTTGATTTGAGTCACAACACAAGGACCAGCTTCAATTACCGTGCATGGTAAAGATTTACCCTCAGCACTATAGATGCTAGTCATTCCGACTTTTCGACCAATTATTCCTGGCATATTCTAGTTATTAAAAAATTTACACTTTAATTTCAACATCAACACCACTAGGAAGTTCTAACTTCATTAAGGCGTCAACTGTTTTTGATGAACTACTGTAGATGTCCATAAGACGTTTGTAAGAACATAATTCAAATTGCTCTCTCGCTTTTTTCATTACGTGTGGAGAACGCAATACAGTATATATTCTTTTGTGAGTTGGAAGCGGAATAGGACCACTTACTACAGCTCCAGTAGATTTAACGGTTTTTACGATTTTTTCAGCCGATTTATCCAAAAGGTTGTGATCGTAAGATTTTAATTTTATTCTAATTTTTTGACTCATCTGCGTGATTATTATGCTGTGATTTTACCATTTGCTTTTGCAATTACGTCATCAGCTACATTTTTAGGCGCCTCTGCGTAATGTGAAAATTCCATAGAAGAACTTGCTCTTCCCGAAGTGATTGTTCTCAATTGAGTAACATAACCAAACATCTCAGAAAGTGGAACATCTGCTTTCAATACTTTCGCACCGTTACGATCATCCATTCCTTTCATCATTCCTCTACGTCTGTTTAAGTCACCTACAACATCACCCATGTTCTCTTCTGGAGTTACAACCTCTAGTTTCATGATAGGCTCAAGTAAGATTGGAGCACAATGTTTAACTGCTGCTCTATAGGCCATCTTAGCACACAATTCAAATGATAATGAATCTGAATCGACGTTGTGGTAAGAACCATCAATTAACTCTACTTTCATTGCCTCAAGTGGGAAACCTGCAAGCACACCATTTTTCATTGATTCTTTGAATCCTTTTTCAACTGAAGGAATAAACTCACGAGGAATGTTACCACCTTTAATACTGTTGATGAATTCTAAACCTGTTTTTTCTGGATTATCTTGAGCAGAAATTTTAACTAAAATATCAGCAAATTTACCACGACCACCAGTTTGTTTTTTGTATTGCTCTCTGTGTTCTGTTGAACCTGCGATAGCCTCACGGTAAGCAACTTGTGGTGCACCTTGATTTACTTCTACTTTAAATTCTCTTTTTAAGCGGTCAACAATAATTTCTAAGTGAAGCTCACCCATTCCTGAAATAATTGTTTGTCCTGTTTCTTCGTCTGTATTAACTCGGAAAGTTGGATCTTCTTCTGATAATTTAGAAAGACCTATTGATAAACGATCCGTATCTGCTTGTGTTTTAGGCTCAATTGCCAAACCAATAACTGGTTCAGGGAATACCATAGATTCCAATACGATTGGTGCATTTTCAGCACAAAGAGTATCTCCTGTTTTAATGTCTTTAAATCCTACAACAGCACCAATATCACCAGCTCCTAATTCAGGAATTTGATTTTGTTTATTAGCGTGCATTTGGAAGATACGAGAAATACGCTCTTTGTTACCTGAACGTGTATTCAATACATAAGAACCAGCTTCTAATTTACCAGAATAAGCTCTTACGAAACACAAACGTCCTACAAACGGGTCAGTCGCAATTTTAAACGCTAAACCTGCGAAAGGCTCATCATAAGATGGTTGTCTAACAACTTCTTCGTCTGTTTTTGGATTTGTACCAGCGATACCTTCAATATCCATCGGTGAAGGAAGAATTTCCATTACCATGTCTAACATTGCTTGTACACCTTTATTTTTAAATGATGAACCACACATCATTGGAACAACTTTTCCTGAGATAGTTGCTGCACGTAATGCGTTCAAAATTTCTCTTTCAGTTAAAGAATTTTCATCTTCAAAGAATTTCTCCATCAAAGATTCATCAAATTCAGCAACTGCTTCTAATAATTCACTTCTTAAACGTCTTGCATCATCAATGATATCTGCTGGAATTTCAACTTCTTTGAAAGTCATTCCCATATCATCTTCGTTCCAAACAATACCTTTAAAGTTAATTAAGTCTACAACACCTTTAAAATTGTCTTCGTCACCGATGTTAATTTGTAAGGGTAATGCATGACTACCTAACATAGATTTAACTTGAGAACAAACTTTTAAGAAATCTGCACCTTGACGGTCCATTTTATTAACGAAACCGATTCTTGGTACGTTATAGTTGTTTGCTAATCTCCAGTTAGTTTCTGATTGAGGTTCAACACCATCAACAGCAGAAAACAAGAAAACCAAACCATCTAATACTCTTAATGAACGGTTAACTTCAACTGTAAAGTCAACGTGTCCTGGAGTATCAATAATGTTAACGTGGTAAACTTGTCCTCTATAATTCCAATTCAATGTAGTTGCAGCAGAAGTAATAGTGATACCTCTCTCTTGCTCTTGCTCCATCCAGTCCATAGTTGCAGCACCATCATGTACTTCACCAATTTTGTGACTTACACCACCGTAGAAAAGAATTCTTTCAGTAGTTGTGGTTTTTCCTGCGTCAATGTGAGCAGCGATACCTATGTTTCTTGTAAATCTAAGATCTCTTGCCATTGTAATTAGAATCTAAAATGTGAAAATGCTTTATTTGCTTCTGCCATTCTCATTGTGTCTTCTTTCTTTTTGAAAGCAGCACCTTCTTCTTTAGCAGCAGCAATAATTTCTGAAGCTAATTTTTGAGACATTGTTTTTTCATTTCTCTTGCGAGCGTATCCAATCAACCATTTCATTGCTAATGAAGATTTTCTTTCTTCTCTAACTGGTGTTGGGATTTGGAATGTAGCTCCACCTACACGGCGGCTTCTAACTTCAACAGCTGGAGTTACATTTTCTAATGCTTTTCTCCAAACGTCTAATCCTTCTTGTTCTTCGTTTTTCTTGTTTACGATTTCAATTGCATCGTAAAAGATTTTAAATGCTAAACTTTTTTTACCTGAAAACATTAAATTGTTTACAAATTTTGTAACTACCACATCGTTGAACTTTGGATCTGGCAGAATAGCAATCTTTTTGGCTTTTCTTCTTCTCATTTTTCTAAAGCTTTTTTAAATTATTTCTGCTTAGGACGTTTTGTTCCGTACTTAGATCTTCTTTGGCTTCTACCTTGTACACCTGCTGTATCTTCAGCACCACGTACAATGTGATAACGAACACCTGGAAGGTCTTTTACCCTTCCACCACGTACTAAAACCAATGAGTGTTCTTGAAGATTGTGACCTTCACCACCGATGTAAGCATTCACCTCTTTGCCGTTTGTTAAACGAACACGGGCTACCTTTCTCATCGCTGAATTAGGTTTTTTTGGCGTAGTTGTGTAAACACGTACACATACCCCTTTACGTTGCGGACACGAATCAAGTGCAGCGGATTTACTTTTCTTTACCACCGCAGTTCTTCCTTTGCGAACTAACTGTTGAATAGTTGGCATAAAATACTCTTAATTAAATAAATAAATAACTACCTCAAACGCACTTTGAGGGGTGCAAAGATACTATATTTATCTTAGTATGCAATAGTTAAGTTAAAAATATTTGATTTTTTCGACAAAATAATGTTAGTATATTTATTTTCAACTTTTTACAAACAAAAAAAGCCCATTAACTGGGCTTTTTTCTAATTCATTTTTTAAGTCTTATTTTCTATATAAAGTACGCTTAACAGCTGCTATTAATCGCTCTTTATTTGGCAAGGCTTCATCAATTAATGTTGGTGAAAATGCAAATGGTGTATCTGTTTGTGTTACGCGTTCAACTGGTGCATCCAAATAATCGAAAGCATATCGTTGCAAATGATAAGCGATTTCACTTGAAATAGATGCCAGCGGCCATGATTCTTCTAAAACAACACAACGATTTGTTTTCTTAATTGATTCAACAATAGTTCCATAATCAATTGGGCGAATTGTTCTTAAATCAATTACCTCAACACTTATGTTCTCTTTCTCTAAAATTTCAGCTACCTCATAAGCAACTTTAATTATCTTACCAAAAGATACGATTGTAACATCTGAACCTTTTCTTTTAACCGCTGCTACTCCAATCGGAATAATGTATTCTCCTTCAGGAACTTCTCCTTTGTCTCCATACATTTTTTCGGATTCCAAAAATACTACTGGATCTTCATCGCGAATTGCTGCTTTTAATAATCCTTTTGCATCTGCGGGATTTGATGGGGTGATAACTTTCAACCCTGGAACGTGCGCATAAAAAGCTTCAAATGACTGTGAGTGGGTTGCTGCTAATTGTCCAGCAGTTCCATTTCCTCCTCTGAATACAATCGGACAGTGATATTGACCACCAGACATTTGTAACATTTTTGCTGCTGAATTTATAATTTGATCGGCAGCAAGGATTGCAAAATTCCAAGTCATGAATTCAACTATCGGACGTAAACCATTCATCGATGCACCAACTGCAATTCCGGCAAATCCTAATTCCGCAATAGGAGTATCAATAATCCTTTTTGGTCCAAATTCATCCAACATTCCTTGAGATACTTTGTAAGCACCATTATATTCAGCAACTTCTTCTCCTAAAAGAAAAACGCGTTCGTCTCTTCTCATTTCCTCAGACATTGCTTCACGCAACGCTTCTCTAAATTGAATAGTTTTCATTTTAATATTTTTGTAGTATGACTATTATTTTTAAGCAACTTTAAGTGAAGCTAAACTTGATTTTTCAAATTTTGATTTCGCATAAGTTAAATCAATATTGAAGGTATCTGTTTTCTTAGAAGGAATTTCAAACATTGCATCCGTTAAAATTGCTTCACAAATTGAACGCAATCCTCTTGCTCCTAATTTAAACTCAACTGCTTTCGTAACAATAAAATCATAAACCTCTTTTTCAATTGTCAATTTAACATTATCTAATTCAAAAAGACGAACGTATTGTTTAATTAAAGCATTTTTAGGTTCCATCAAAATTCGTTTCAAATCTTCTTCTTTAAGTGGTTCCAAGTAAGTTAAAACAGGGAAACGACCAATTAGTTCAGGGATTAAACCGAAAGTTTTAATATCCAAAGGATTAATATATTTCAATAACGAATCTTGTTCAATTCTTTCTTGTTCAACACCACTAAATCCAATTGTTTGACGATTGACGCGATTTGCAATTATGTTTTCAATTCCGTCAAATGCACCTCCACAAATAAACAAAATGTTTTTCGTGTCAATTTGAATCATTTTTTGTTCTGGATGCTTGCGTCCTCCTTGAGGTGGGACATTCACTGTTGCACCTTCTAGTAATTTCAAAAGTGCTTGTTGAACTCCTTCTCCAGAAACATCTCTTGTGATGGAAGGATTATCGCTTTTTCTAGCAATTTTATCAATTTCATCTATGAAAACAATTCCCATTTGAGCTGCATCAACGTCGTAGTCCGCAGCTTGTAATAAGCGCGACAAAATACTTTCAACGTCCTCTCCAACATAACCTGCTTCTGTAAGAACTGTTGCATCAGCTATACAAAAAGGAACATTCAATAATTTTGCAATTGTTTTAGCCAAAAGTGTTTTACCTGTTCCTGTTCGACCAACCATTACAACATTTGATTTATCTATTTCGATTTCAGATGCTGCACTCGGATTATTAAGTCTTTTGAAATGATTGTAAACGGCTACAGATAAAACTTTCTTTGCGTCGGTTTGACCAATCACATATTCATCCAAATGAGCTTTAATTTCACTTGGTTTTAATAAATGAAGTTTTTTACTATTCTTTGTGTTCTCGCCCTGATTTTTTGTCTGGTGCGATAATTCTTCTTGAACAATTCGATTTGCTTGGTAAGCACAATTATCACAAATATGAGCCGAGATACCAGCAATTAACATTTTAACAGCACTACGATTTGACCCGCAAAATGAACAGGTTGCTTCTTTTTTTGCCATTTAAAATTATTTAGGGTTTCTTAAAAGAACCTCATCCACCATTCCGTATTCTTTTGCCTCTTCAGAAGTCATCCAATAATCTCTATCAGAATCAGCCCAAACCTTGTCAAATGGTTGATTTGAATGCGTTGCGATAATATCGTACAATTCTTTTTTCAATTTTTGAATTTCTCTTGCTGTGATTTCAATATCTGATGCTTGACCTTGCGCTCCTCCAAGTGGTTGATGAATCATCACACGCGCATGTTTCAATGCACTTCTTTTTCCTTTTGCTCCTGCACACATTAAAACTGCTCCCATTGAAGCTGCCATTCCTGTACAAATTGTAGCAACATCAGGACGAATATATTGCATAGTATCATAAATACCTAAGCCAGCATAAACTGATCCACCTGGTGAATTTAGATAAATTTGAATGTCTTTTTTAGCATCAACGGATTCCAAAAACAACAACTGCGCATTGATAATATTCGCAACTTGGTCATTGATTCCTGTTCCTAAAAAGATAATTCTGTCCATCATCAAACGCGAAAAAACGTCCAACTGTGAAATATTCATTGGGCGTTCCTCAATTATATATGGAGTCATTGATGATTCGATATAATGATCCATCATCATACTATTGATACCAAGATGTTTAGTGGCGTATTTTCTAAATTCGTTTCCGTCTATCATTGTTCGATTTTTTTATTTGGGTCTAAAATTAATAAACTTTGAAAAGAAAACTTGATTTTACTTATTTTTAATATTTATTCACAGATATGCTTCCAACTGAAATACAAGGTAAAAACGTTCTCATCTCTCCATTAAATTGGGGTTTTGGGCATGTTTCGCGATGTATTCCTTTAATTCACAATTTACTAGAAAATGACAATCAAGTTTTTATTGCTTGCGATACCGCACAAAAAAGTATTTTTTTCCAATATTTCAGTCAAAATGTAGAATTTATAGCTCATAGAGGATATCCCTTTCAATTTTCAGGTAAAGGAAACTACACTATAGATTTATTTTTCTCCCTTAAAAAGCTCATTAATCGTTCTAAGAAAGAATTAGATGAAGTTGAAAATTATGTTCAACAATTGAAAATAGATTTTATAATTTCCGATCATCGCTACTCTTTCCGAAGTGAGAAATGTCATTCAATTTTTGTAACACATCAATTAAATTTACCAGTCAGTTGGTTTCAATATCCATTTAAGTTTTATCACAACAAGCAAATAAAAAAATTCGATTCAATTTGGATAGTCGACAATAAGTTTAATTCTCTAGCTGGAAAGCTATCTGAAAATAAACTTTTCCCTAATTCAATATTTATTGGTTGGCTTTCGCGATTTGCACTTTATCCCAAAAAGGAGATAAAAAATGGAAAAGTGCTAATCATTAGTGGACCAAAAGAATATTGGTCGAATTTATTCCTTGCCTTTTTAAAAGAACTAGAATCAAATGAAATTGAAACAATTATTGGTTCAAGTGAAGTTTTACAATTCATTCGAGATAAAAAATTAAAACAAAAGTTCCACGCAAGTGATAATTGGATTGAAACAGATGATGTGCTTTTGAAGACCAAAAAAATTTATGGATACATTGGTTACACCACACTAATGGATATTGAAATCCTAGGTTGTGATTCACATTTGATTGCAAGTCCAGGTCAATTGGAACAAGAATACCTCGAAAAAATAAGACAAAAAAAAATCCCAAACTAATTCGGGATTTAATATTTCGATTCGTTTAAGATTATCTGACTGCTGAACTAAAGTTTGAGTCAGAAAATAACTTAACAAATTCTCTATCTTTTGCTGCTTTTGCTTTTAAAGAACTGTCTTTTGCAAATGCATTTTTAAGATTGTTTACAACTGCATCAGATCCTTCTCCTCCTCTTGCTGCAATGATTGCTTTTAAATAATCAACATCTGCACTTGCGCTTTCGTTTGCTAATGCTGATTTTGCCTCATCTAATTTATTTTGAAGAACATAAGCTAATGCTTTATTGAAACCATTCTCTTTTAAATTGCTCACTGCACTTGCATAATTACCATCTAAGATATCCAATGCTGCGCTGTTATAACCATAAACAACATTTCCTGCATCAACACTGTTACCTTTTGATTGGTTTAATAATTTTCTTGCGTTTGCTCTATCTCCTTCAGAAATAGCTACTCCAGCTAAGTTATTTTTAGAAATTGAATTATCTTTCAATCCATTAGCTTTCTCGAAGCTTTTCTTAGCATCTCCAACTTTATTTTGTAAAAATAATACAGCACCTAAGTTGTTGTGACCTCTGAAATCAGATGAATGATTTTTAGTAGCAGCTTGGTAAATAGCAGCTTTTTCATTCAAATCTGTAACTTTTGCACCAGCAAATAATAATTCTTCGATTCCTAAAGAAGCTGGATTATTTTTCGCAGCAGCCATAATTTCGTCATCTGTTAAACCTAACTCTTTGTAGTTAATTGTGATAACTGCTCTACGAATTTTCGGGAATACATCTTTTTCTAATTCTGTATATGATTTACCTAAATTAACCATGTCTTTCTCACGTTGAACTGGATCTTTAGTCATTTCCAAAATACGAATAAAAAGATTTTTGTCAGCTTCATTGATTGTTGTTGTTACTTTCAATTGATCTTTGAAACCTTCGAAATCTTCTCCTTGTCCTTGGATAGCGTATTTAGTAGTATCAGCCCAATTTAACATTTTAGATTTTTTCATCAAATCAACAATTGCTAAACGAGCAGCTCTTGTTCTTTCGTTAGATAAATTTGTGTTTTTATCCTCAACACCATCAGGAGAAGCATAACCTTTAATGTCAATTGAAGTAATTTGAATTTTTGGATTTGCTTCTGCTGCTTTTAACCAAACTAAAAGATCTGCGATATCTTTATCTTTCATTTCTGTTGGCTTAACAACAGATTTTGCTTTGTCAAAGTTGATTACCGCTGCTGTACTTTTAGCAGTTTCTCTAACGATAGCATCTTTTTCAAATAATACTTTGAAATCTTTTCTTACCATTAAAGGTGTAATAATTGTTCCGTCTGCAATTTTTGTTTCTGGAATATCACCTTTTTCTTTTGTACCTTTAATTACTTTACCTGTAACTTTTAAATCAGCTGCTTCCATATCTGGACGGTAAGGAACTTCTAACTCGAAAGTTGCTGAACCACCTGGTTTGAAAGTAATTGTTTGACCGTTACCAGTAATTTTTTCTCCTTGAAGAACCCAAGTACCAATCGCTGTGTTTCCTAATTTAGGAGTGATTTCAGCTTTCACTTTTTTATTAAGTCCTTTTTCAGGAACGTTAACAACAACAGAGAATTTCACATTATCACCATGCATCTCTAGTGGATTAGGATTCACATTGTAAGTAAAATCTTTCACTAAATCACAAGAGGACATAAGCGCAGTCGTTCCTGCAGCAAGTGACATTATCAAAAATTTGTTCATTTTCATTGGTTGTTTTTTTATCGGCGCAAATTTATAAAGAAATAATCTTAATAGACTAATAAAAAATTAATAAATAATGAATTTGCTATAAATTATCTTAATCAATTAAATAGATTAGTAAAATAGATAAATTGATTATTACAAAATTTCATTCAATGGAACGAGAACAAATGCTCTATTTTTATACGCTGGATGTGGAATGACTAGGTTTTCTGTGGCAATTATTAAATCGTCGAAAAAAATGATGTCTAAGTCAATTATTCTATCCTCGTATCCATCACGCGTTTTTGTTCTTCCCATTTCACGCTCAATCAATTTTAGCTGAGCCAGAAGTTCAAATGGGTTCAATTTCGTTTCACAAATTAAACAAGCATTGAAAAATTCATTTTCTGACTCAAAACCAAGTGCTGAATTTTTATAGATTGAAGAAACTTTTTGAACCTCCCCTACTTTCGTTTTGATTTGATTTATTGCATTACTTAGATTCGATTCTTTATCTCCCAAATTCGTTCCAAGTGCAATTACAACTTGATGAAGTTTTACTTTTTGCTCCATTTAAAATGATGAACAAGTTCTAATAAATCTACTTTTAAATATTCTAAAACTGGACGCAATGAGTCGTAATTGGGTTTACAATTCAACAAAACCTCTCCCCGAACAAAATTATTTGTTGAATCAGTCAAGTAAAATTGAAAATTTGTTGCAACGTTTCCTTTTAACTCAAAGAAAGTTCCATAAACCTTGTTTTCCTTATCGATAATTTGTTCAAAATCAATTTTATCAGCTTTAATTTTGTGCTCGTCCACTTTATCATTTGCAAAATTGATAATCTCTGCCAACGAATCATTGTTTGGAAAATTCAAGTAATACATAAACAATGAACCGTTCACTGGTCCTAAATCTATTTCTTGTGTGCAATAAGTTGAACCTTGTTTTTGAGCAGTTCTGTAATTGAAAATATTCGCCAATTTTAAGGAATAAGGACAATCGGATTGAACTTGTCTGTATGCGTGATCGGGAAAATCAAGTTTTAGATAAGTTGGTGGTTTCGGCACTGGTGTCGCTTCATCGCAAGCAACCAACAGCAAAAGAAAAAGGAACGAATAGATTAGTTTATTCATGATTTAAAATCTTAATTTTTACTGTTTTAATTCTTTTCTTGTCGGATGATTCTACAATCAACTTGTAATTCTCAACAGTAATGAATTCATTGTTTCTCAAAATACGCCCTGCTTGTTCAATGATTAATCCTCCGATTGTTTCGGCTTCACCTTTTAATGATTCGAACAATTCTTCGTTACATTCTACTATTTTATAGAAATCATTGAGTGAAGTTCGACCTTCAAATAAATAAGTACTTTCATCAATTTTTGAATAAACAACTTCGTTTTCGTCAAATTCATCTGTAATGTCTCCAACGATTTCCTCCAAAATATCTTCCAAAGTAACAATTCCACTTGCACCTCCATATTCGTCAACAACAATTGCCATGTGCATTTTCATACTTCTAAAATCCTGCAATAAGTCGTTGATTCTTTTGTTTTCTGGAATAAAATAAGGCTTTCTAATTTCTTTTCTCCAATCAAAATTCTCATCCTGATTTAAACTTTGCAGTAAATCTTTAATGTATAAAATCCCAATAACGTTATCTTGTGAACCTTCAAAAATCGGAATTCGGGAATAGCCTGATTCTAAAATAAAATCTAAAACTTCCTTGAAATTTGAAGTATTATCAATTGCATCGACCTCAATTCGTGGCGTCATAATTTGACAAGCTTCTGTTTTTCCAAATTTCACGATTCCTTCCAAAATTTTATGATCTTCCTCCGATGTTGAATCTTCTTTTGTTAATGCCAATGCTTGCTCCAATTCATCTGTATTGATTTTTGCGCCGCCATTTGAAAGTCGTTGAATGAAAAATGAACCGTGAACTAATCCAAATTTAATCCATGAAATCGGTGGCATTTTCCCCAAAACAGTCAAGGGATTTGCCATGAATCTTACTACAGATAAGGCATTTTTTGTAGCGTAAACTTTCGGTAATACTTCTCCTGTTAGTAAAATCAAAAAAGTGATTCCAACAACTTCAATTAAAAATCGCTGTAATTCCATTCCTGGAACGGCAGGGAAAATATCATCTAAAACAAAAGTTGATAAAATAACAACGCCAACATTCACGAAGTTATTTGTAATTAAAATCGTTGCTAACAGTTCTTTCGGGCGAGAAAGTAGATTTTGAATTAACTTCGATTGTTTGTCGTTCGTTTTCTTTAAATCGTCATTATCAGCTGGTTTCAAGGAAAAAAAAGCCGATTCTGAACCTGACATTAGCGCCGAAATCAACAATAAAAATGCAATGATTGCTAAATAAATAAAAGTTGATTCGCTAAAACCAGCTTCAATAACATTATCTAAAGGTTGACTGGGAGGTTCTGTTTTGTTCATTTCTTAAAATGGATTGTCATCGTCCGCACTTGGGGATAAATCTTGAATTGCAGAAGGTGGATTTGGTTTTCCTTCGCTTGAATAGGGTGTTTGGTTTCTGTCAACATCAGGACGAGAAAGAATCGTTAAATCGTCACCAACAACTTCGGTACTATAACGTGTATTTCCTTCTTTATCTTGCCAAGAGCGTTTTTTCAACTTTCCTTCGACATAGATTTTTGCTCCTTTACGAATGTATTTTTCTGCTATTTCAGCTAATCCGCGCCAAAGTACAATATCGTGCCAATCAGTGATTTCTTTCTTCTCACCTGTTGTTTTATCGGTAAAAACTTCTGAAGTTGCCAGCGAAAAAGTTGCTATAACTGCTCCGTTTTCAAGGCGTCGAATTTCTGGGTCTTTCCCCAAATTTCCGATTAATATAACCTTATTTACGCTTCCATTCATATTTACAAATATATAAAAATTAAAATAAGACTGTTGCAAAACCAATTACTCATCGCTACGCTAATAATTTAAAATCCTTTCCCTGCGACTGATAATACGGGCAGTTTCTAGTTTAAAATTATTAAAAAACTGCGATTAAGGACAGTTGAAATAGTCTTGAGATCTAGCAATTCTTATTTTTTCTTGAATGGTTTTTTCTTTTTAGGTTTTGAATCTTGACTTTCGGCAATTTGCAAACATTCTTCTAGTGTTAAAAGTTCTGCTTGCGCATCTTTTGGAAGTTTAAAATTATCTTTTCCTATTTTCAAATAAGCTCCGTAACGTCCGTTTAATAACTGAACATCTGGGCGCTCATCAAAGGTTTTGATTAATTTATTTGCTTCGTCTTCTAATTTTTTCAAGTACAATTCTAAAGCTCTATCGTAGCTGATTGAAATTGCATCTTCGTCTTTTGGAATGGAAACAAATAACTTTCCAACTTGAACATAAGGTCCGAAACGTCCATTGTTTGCTTTGATTGCTTGTCCTTCGTATTCACCTAAAGTTCTCGGAAGTTTAAACAATTCCATTGCATCTTCTAAGGTAATTGAACCGATAGATTGATTTGCTTGAAGCGATGCAAAACGGGCTTTTTCACCGTCCACTTTTTCGTCTCCGATTTGAATCATTGGACCAAATTTCCCGATTCGCGCAATTACTTTTTTTCCAGAAATTGGATCAATTCCTAAATCTCTTTCGCCTGTTGCACGGTCTGAATTTTCAAGCGTATCCTCTACTTCTTTGTGAAATGGATTATAAAAACCATCCATCATTGTTGTCCACTCTTGTTTTCCTTGTGCGATTTCGTCAAATTGAGCTTCTACGGATGCCGTGAAATGATAATCCATAATTTGCTTGAAATTATCTTGCAAGAAATCAGTCACAACAATTCCAATATCTGTTGGAGATAATTTATTTTTATCTTTTCCGGTAGTTTCTGACTTCGTTTGTTCCGTGATTTTTCCTTTTTTCAATTCAATTGACAAGTAATTTCTCACTTCTCCTTCGCGTTCTTTTTTCTCTACGTAACCTCTTTTTTGAATCGTTGAAATCGTTGGTGCATAAGTTGACGGACGACCAATTCCTAATTCTTCTAATTTTTTAACCAAAGAAGCTTCCACATATCTTGAAGGCGGACGCGTAAAACGTTCCAATGCAATTGCGCTTCCAAGTTCTAATTGCTCATTTTTCACAACCGCTGGCAACAAACCAGAGTCGCTATCTTCTTCGCTATCCTCCAAAGACGATTCTAAATAAACTTTCAAAAATCCTTCAAAACGAATCACTTCACCTTTTGCATTGAAAGCATCTCCATTTGGTAATCCACCAATCTTAATAGTCGTTCTTTCTAACTGCGCATCCGACATTTGACTTGCGATTGCTCGTTTCCAAATTAACTCGTATAATTTTTGTTCTTCTGGCTCACCGCTGATTTTTGAGACCATAAAATCGGTAGGACGAATTGCTTCGTGTGCCTCTTGTGCACCTGCCGATTTAGATGTATATTTTCTTGTTTTAGAAAAATCGCTTCCGTATAATTCGATAATTGCCGCTTTCGACGCATTGATTGCTGTATCTGATAAATTCACAGAGTCCGTTCTCATATACGTGATTTTTCCAGATTCATACAAACGTTGTGCAACGCTCATTGTACGTGTTACAGAAAAACCTAATTTCAAACTCGCCTCTTGTTGCAAAGTTGAAGTTGTAAAAGGTGCTGCAGGTGATTTAGTTGCAGGTTTTTGTTGAATATCTTCTACGAAAAAATTCGTTGTTGCACATTTTTCAAGTATCGTTTTTGCACTTTCTGCATCACTTAATTGCTTGCTAAACTCTGCTTTGAAATTTCCTTTTGCTGACTCAAAATTTCCTGTAATTCGGAAAAAGTTAGTAACAGAAAATGCTTCAATTTCTTTTTCACGCTCAACGATTAATTTCACGGCAACGGATTGCACACGACCTGCTGACAAACTTGGACGTACTTTTTTCCAAAGCACAGGTGAAAGTTCAAAACCAACAATTCTATCTAAAACGCGACGCGCTTGTTGTGCATCCACTAATTGTTTATTTATAATACGTGGATTGTCAATTGCTTTTAAGATTGCAGTTTTCGTAATCTCGTTGAAAGTAATGCGTTTTGTGTCTTTTTTCTTTAAATCTAAAGTCTCGTATAAATGCCAAGAAATTGCTTCTCCCTCGCGGTCCTCATCGGTTGCTAGCCAAACAACTTCCGCTTCCTTTGCTAATTTTTTCAATTCGGCTACGACCGCTTTCTTATCAGGCGTAACTTCATAGAGCGGATTGAATTTTTTTTCAATTTCGATTGCTAATCCTTTTTTCGCAAGGTCTCTTACGTGTCCAAAACTAGATTTTACGGTGAAGTCTTTTCCTAAATAACCTTCAATTGTTTTTGCTTTTGCAGGGGACTCAACGATGACTAAGTTCTTTGACATAGATTTTAATTTTGGGCACAAATGTAAAAGGAAAAAAGTGGACTGAGGGAAAAAAAGTGAAAATGCCTTATAAAAAGCAAATCTTAGACTGGTTCAAATAACTAGAAAGTAGTTGTAAACGCTTCAATTTTATATCATAACACAACTAAATTGAAAAATTAGAGCAGCGTTTAAAAAGTGAAAAACCAAATCAGGTAAAATTACCTTACACGCTGAAAGTGAAAAGTTCATAAATTACACTAATTTTAAACCTCAACAAAGTTAATTTCTGACCCAATCTACCCACTGTATGATAACACTATTTGTTTGCTTTACATTTCTTACAGTTATTCATGGTTTTTATCCAAACCCTACAACAGATTTCTTGAATAATGAAATTACAATTGATGTTAATGAAACAAGAAAATTGCTTGTAGAATAATGAATAAATTTTTTGAAATATTATTTAGAACAAGGTTGATAGGAGTATTGTCAACCTTTGTTTTGATTTCATTTTTTGTTAAATCTCAAATTAATTTGGTTCCTAATCCTAGTTTTGAGATTTTTGATACATGTCCTGAAGATTTTTTCAATCCACCATATTCAGGTATAAGTGCAATTTGTAGAGCCATTCCATGGTTTCAACCAAATAGTCCATATCACTTTTGCAGTGGAAGTACAGATTATTATCATCAATGCTCTAATAAAGTACCTCAAAATTTAAGTGGTTATCAATATGCAAGAACTGGTTTAGGTTATGCTGGGGCAGGACCAACAGGTAATCCAAATTCAGAAGGAGGAGAGTTTATTGAGGTTCCTTTATTACAAACCCTAAAACAAAAAATGTACTGTACTTCATTTTTTGTAAATACCCCAAATGTAGATTGGTCTTCTACTAATTGTATTCAAGCAAGATTTACTAAAGATTCAGTGATTAGTAATTCATTTGATAGAATTTACTTAACCGATGGTATAGGAGCTACCCAAATAATAAGAGATACGATAAATTGGGTTTTAGTTAAAGGTATTTATGATGCAAAAGGCGAAGAAAAATTTATGACAATAGGCTGTTTTGAAGATATTACTTGGGATGATTACTTATGCTCAGAGACTCAAGGTTGTGGTTTTTCATACTACTACTTCGACGATTTCGGGGTTTACGAACTCCCCGAAATTTCAGCAGGTATGGGTGGAGAAATTGACACCTTGGGAGAAAGTGTTTTACTACAAGCCAATTGTGAAGGTTGTTGGAATGATTTGGTGTATCGTTGGTGGCCTAGTGAAGGCTTGAGTGATACAACGGTGCTAAATCCAATTGCCACGCCTGAGGTAACCACCACCTATTATTTTGGGCTCATTGATACTTCTGAAACCGTTCCTTGCATTGTAGATTTGGTGAATAGCGTTACGGTTTTTGTTACCATCCCCGAAGATACCATCACGCCACCGCCATCGAGTTTTTCATGGTTGGTCTATCCTTCACCTACGAGTGGCAATTTAACGGTTCAGTTTTCTGGCTTGTCGTTTGATAGTCAATTGCTTGTTATTGATGCTCGTGGTCGCTTGGTAAGAAAAATTGCTGTTCCCAAAAACACAGAGAGTTTGCCTTTGGATATAAGTGCTTTGGCTGCAGGGGAGTATTTTCTACAGATTGAGAATTCAAATTTAAAAGTGCGGAGGAAGATTACTAAATTTTAGTGAAAAGAGAAAAGTGAAGAGTGAAGAGTGAAAAGTGAATTACAGCGTGGTCACCCTCCTTAATCTCTCCGTCAACTGACGGAAGGAAAAAGCTCTCGTGAATCTCATTATTTATTGAAAAACAATAGATTACATTTACACTCGAGATTAAATTTTCGAAGTGAGATTAAGGTTTCCTCTCCGTAATTGACTGAAGGACTGAAGAGGATTACTTCATTTTTACATTCTTCAATCTAAATTCTCGATTCAAACGGTCATTTTGTCAGTCCTCGATTAATTGTTATTTTTGCCGACCAAAAGAAAAACGACTATGTCACACGAAAATAAAGTAATCGATGAAGCAATGCAAGGTGAAGCAACAATGCTAAACGATTCAGAAGATACAACAAGCAAAAAGAAATTATTCATCGAAAGCTACGGTTGTCAGATGAATTTCTCAGACAGTGAAGTTGTTGCATCCATTATGAAAAATGATGGCTACGCAACCACTCGCAATGTTGATGAAGCAGACGTAGTACTTATAAATACGTGTTCGATTCGTGAAAATGCCGAAACGCGCGTTCGCAATCGCTTGACAGAATTCAAAAAGAAAAAAGAAGACAATCCTGAATTGGTGGTTGGAATTTTAGGTTGTATGGCGGAGCGATTGAAAAAAAATCTACTTGAAGAAGAAAAATTAGTGGATTTAGTCGCTGGACCTGATGCCTACCGTGATTTACCAAACTTGATAGAAGAAGTTGGAACAGGTCAAAAAGCTGTAAACGTTCTCCTTTCTCGCGACGAAACGTATGCTGATATTTCTCCTGTTCGCTTAGATCAAGGTGGAATTTCTGCATTTGTAACGATTATGCGTGGTTGCGACAATATGTGTTCGTTTTGCGTTGTTCCTTTCACACGTGGAAGAGAGCGTTCAAGAGATCCGCACACAATTGTACAAGAATGCCGCGATTTATTTGAAAAAGGTTACCGTGAAGTAACACTTTTAGGTCAAAATGTGGACAGTTATCGCTGGAATATTTCTTCAAAAGGAGAAATTAAAGACCCTTCACAACCAACAACAAATTTTGCGCAATTAATGGAAATGGTGGCGTTGGTTTCGCCCGAATTACGTGTGCGATTCAGTACTTCGCATCCGAAAGATATGACTGATGATGTATTGGAAATTATGGCGAAATACGAAAATATTTGTCCTTACATTCATTTGCCAGTTCAATCTGGAAATACAGATTGCTTGTATCGCATGAACCGAGGATACTCTAGAGAATGGTATTTAGAACGCATTGATGCCATCAAAAGAATCATTCCTGATTGTGCGATTTCTACAGATATTATCACAGGATTTTGTGGTGAAACAGAAGAAGAACACCAAGATACATTGAGTTTAATGGATGCCGTACAATACGATTTTGCATATATGTTTAAATACTCTGAACGACCAAAAACATTAGCAGAAAGACGTTTTGCTGACGACGTTCCAGATGATGTAAAAGGAAGAAGATTGAATGAAATTATAGAGAAACAATTAGCATCTTCTCTATCTTCAAATAAAAGACAAATTGGAACCATTCAAAAAGTATTAATTGAAGGAAAATCGAAACGTTCAGACGAGCATTTATGCGGAAGAACGGGAAGAAATTCAATGGTTATTTTCCCGAAATTAGATTGTGAAAAAGGTCAATATGTGATGGTGCGCATTGACGAATGTACTTCAGCTACCTTAATGGGAGAAATCGTTTCTAAATGCTAATTCGCTAGTTATGAACGTTCAACAAGTTAAACAGCGTTTCGGAATCATTGGAAATTCTCCTTTGCTCAATCGTGCTTTGGAAGTTGCCATTCAAGTAGCTCCGACGGACATTTCTGTTTTAGTAACAGGTGAAAGTGGGACAGGAAAAGAAATTATTCCGCAAGTGATTCACAATTTGAGTTCAAGAAAACATGGAGAATACATTGCTGTAAACTGTGGTGCAATTCCTGAAGGAACAATCGATTCAGAATTATTTGGACACGAAAAAGGTTCTTTTACGGGAGCCGCAGGAAGCCGTCAAGGTTATTTTGAAGTCGCAAATGGCGGTACTATTTTCTTAGATGAAGTTGCAGAATTGCCGATGCAAACACAAGTGCGCTTGTTACGCGTTTTGGAAACAGGAGAATTCATTCGTGTAGGTTCCTCAAAACCAATAAAAACTAACGTTCGCGTTGTCGCTGCAACGAACGAAAATATGCAAAGAGCAATCGCTTCGGGTAAATTCCGAGAAGATTTATTTTATCGCTTAAGCACCGTTCCGATTCAATTGCCTGCTTTACGAAATCGCCAAGAAGATATTCATTTGATTTTTAGAAAATTTGCTCACGATTTCGCCGAAAAATACAGAATGCCCGCAATAAAATTAACGGATGATGCTGTGCAATTACTCGTAAATTATCCGTGGCCAGGAAATATCCGTCAGTTGAAAAATTTGGTAGAGCAATTGTCTGTAATTGAAACCGCTAGAGAAATTGATAGTTTTATCCTTTCTAGTTATTTACCCCAAAATACTGAAAAACTTCCGCAATTTATTGGTGAAAATCCACAAGAAAATTTCTCCGAACGCGAATTGATGTACAAAGTTCTTTTCGATATGAAAAAGGATTTGAACGAGTTAAAAAAATTAGTCGTTGAAATTTTACAACAAGGAAATGCTGTTTCTTTGACTTCCGACCAAAGTGCCGTTGTCAATCGCATTTATCAAGAAGTGAATGAAAATGTAAAAAACACAGGTTTATTACTTCCTTCAGCTGCTTCACCAATCGTGGAATCAAACTACCGCTACCCTACTGCTTCCGAACCGTATGAAGCACACGTTGAAGTAGAAGAATCCTTGTCTCTAGAAGATCGCGAAAAAGAATTAATAAGTAAAGCTTTGGAAAAACACCGCGGGAAACGAAAACACGCAGCTAGCGAATTGGGGATTTCTGAGCGCACTTTATACCGAAAAATCAAGGAATACAAGCTTATGGACTTATGAAATTCCTAAATCTAATATTACTTTTAGTTGTGCTTTCGGCTTGTTGGCCTTCCAGTGTTTCCTTTAAAGACAAAGGTTCAATGCCCGAAGAATGGAAAACATTTTCCGTAAAAACATTAGAAGTTTTGGCTCCTAATGCACCTTTAAGTTATGGCGCAAATTTGACTGAACAATTAAAAGATGGAATTCAAAACAACACTCGCCTTTTATTAAACACCAATTTTGGAAAAGGAGAAGTTAATATCGATGGGAAAATTTTGAATTACAACGTGACGCCGATAGCAATTCAAGGAAATGACAACGCTTCTCAAAATCGATTGACCATTTCTGCTCAATTTTCGATAGAAATAACAAAACCAAAAGAAGAATTAATTTCTGTAACTTCAACCCGATTTTCCGATTTTAATTCAAACGAAAATCTTGCAAGCGTTGAAACAAGATTGTTAGAGGAAATAAATACTCAAATCGTTCAAGACGTAATCAATAAATTAATGAGTAACTGGTGATGTTAAGTTCAGAATATATACACGAAAAGTTTTTGGATACCACTTCCTGCTCGAGCGAAGATGTTCGAAAATTGGCAGAATTAATGGAGTTGTATCCTTACGTTTCTTCTTTTCCTATTTTATATTTGAAAGCACTCGCCAACAGCAAAGATGTACGTTTGGAAAGTGAAATTGAAAAATATGCTTACCGAATTTCTTCGAGAGCAGTTTTGTTTGATTTACTGAATCCACGATTTGAAGCTGAAATCTTAACTGAAAAGCAAACTGAAACTCAAACAGAATCACAACCAGAAGTTAAAGAAGAAATCGTTGAAGTAATTGAAAATCCGATTTCGGAAACGATTGAAGTTAAAGAAGAAATAATTCCTGAAATTCAAGAAGAAATCATTGAAGCAGTTGAAAATACTATTTTAGAAACGATTGAAGTTAAAGAAGAAACGATTCCTGAAACTCAAGAAGAAATCATTGAAGCAGTTGAAAATCCAATTTCGGAAACAATTGAAGTTGAAGATGAAACAATTACTGAAACTCAAGAAGAAATCATTGAAGCAGTTGAAAATCCAATTTCGGAAACAATTGAAGTTGAAGAAGAAACAATTCCTGAAATTCAAGTAGAAATCGTTGAATCAGTTGAAAATCCAATTTCGGAAACAATTGAAGTTGAAGAAGAAATAAACGCTGAAATTCAAGAAGAAAAAAGCGAAGAAATTAGGAAAGAAGAAGATCAATTGGAACAATTAATTCAGGCTGCGGCGATTTCATCGAGCTTCTTAGAAACGAATTTTCACGAAGAGGAAAATGAAGAAGAGCTTGAACTAGAAATTGAAAAAACAATTGATTCAGAACTCGACGAAGAAAAAAAGATTGAAAAAATTACAACAATTGAAAAAACTGAAATTGAGACGAATAATACACGAAGTTTTAGTTCTTGGTTGAGTTTAGGAGCAAAGACTACTGTTGACAAACCGATTGAAACAAAGCCAATTGAAGAAGAGGTAAAAGAGCCTGAAATCAAGGTAGAACCAAAGAAAACGGAATATTACAACTTTGAAAAACCGAAAAAAGAATTTTATTCGCCAGTAAAAAAAGCGAAAGAAAGTTTAAGTGAAGACAACATGCCTGTTAGCGAAACTTTGGCAAAAATCTTCGCACTTCAAGGCAATTATCCAAAATCAATTTACGTTTATGAGCAATTAATCTTGATTTTTCCCGAAAAAAAGAGTTTCTTTGCAACCCAAATTAAAAATTTAAAGAAAAAACTTAATTCTTAGACATGGATATAATACTTTCTACCTTAATCATTTTAGCAAGTGTCCTTTTGATACTAGTTGTTTACATTCAAAATCCAAAAGGTGGAGGCTTAAGCTCTGATTTTGGTTCTCCTAGTCAATTAGGTGGAGTTCAAAAAACAACTGAATTTATTGATAAAGCTACTTGGGGACTTGCAATTGTTATCGTTTTAGCAAGTGTAATTATGACGGTTCGTCAACCAAGAGCACCAAAACCAGTTGAACAAAAACAACAAACAGAACAACCTGGACAACAAGGTCAAAATCCAGCAGGTCAAGGAAACACACAAAACAACAAATAGTAAATCTATTTTCACTTTATAAAATGTCAGTATGTCACCCATACTGACATTTTTATTTTACACCTATCCTATTTTTGGCAAAATTGTCGCAGTTCTTTGCTTGGCATAAAATTGGACGAAGCGAGAACAAATCTTTAAATTAATTCATAAAAATATGTCAGTAAATTTTAAACCTTTGGCAGACCGAGTTCTGATTGAACCAGCTCCAGCAGAAGTTAAAACAGCTAGTGGAATTATCATTCCAGATACAGCTAAAGAAAAACCATTGAAAGGAACTGTAATCGCAGCAGGCGAAGGCAAAAAAGACGAACCGATGACCGTTAAAGTTGGCGATTCTGTTTTGTACGGACAATATTCTGGAACAGAGATTAAATTGGACGGAAAAACGTATTTAATTATGCGCGAATCTGATATTTACGGGATATTTTAATTAATCCTTACGAGTAAACAAAAACAAAGAAAAGATTTCTCCTTTTAGTCGAAATGACTTTTTGTAAGGAATTAAGGCGACATAGTCGCAACATCCATTCAAAAAAAGTCATTTCGAACGCAAGTGAGAAAACTTATTTAAAAAACTATTTTACAAATCATTAAACATTTAAAATTAACAGTATGGCAAAAGATATTTTCTTCGATGTAGAAGCAAGAGAAAAGCTTAAAAAAGGTGTAGATGCTTTAGCAAACGCAGTGAAAGTAACCTTAGGTCCAAAAGGTAGAAATGTTGTGATCGCTAAGAAATTTGGAGCTCCACACATTACAAAAGATGGTGTAACAGTGGCGAAAGAAATCGAACTTTCAGACCCAGTTGAAAATATGGGTGCTCAAATGGTAAAAGAAGTTGCTTCTAAAACTGCTGATATCGCAGGAGATGGAACAACAACAGCAACTGTTTTAGCACAAGCAATCGTTGGAGCAGGATTGAAAAATGTTGCTGCTGGTGCAAACCCAATGGACTTAAAAAGAGGAATTGACAAAGCTGTAACTGAAGTAGTTAAAAACTTGAAAAAATTATCAGCAGAAGTTGGTTCAGATAATTCAAAAATTAAACAAATTGCTACTATTTCTGCTAACAACGATGAAACAATTGGTGCATTAATCGCTCAAGCAATGAAAGTTGTTGGAAACGACGGTGTAATTACAGTTGAAGAAGCAAAAGGAACTGAAACTGAAGTAAAAACAGTTGAAGGAATGCAATTTGACAGAGGATATTTGTCTCCGTATTTCGTTACAAACGCTGAGAAAATGATCACAGAAATGGAAAATCCATTGATTTTAATCTGTGAGAAAAAAATCTCAAGTATGAAAGAATTGTTGCCGATTTTGGAGCCAGTTGTTCAAGCAGGAAAAGGATTGTTAATCATCGCTGAAGATGTTGACGGTGAAGCTCTTGGAACATTGGTTGTAAACAGAATTCGCGGTTCTTTGAAAGTTGCTGCTGTTAAAGCTCCAGGTTTTGGTGACAGAAGAAAAGCTATGTTAGAAGACATCGCAATTTTGACTGGCGGACAAGTAATTTCTGAAGAAAGAGGAATGACTTTGGAAGGTGTAACTATCGACATGTTAGGAACAGCTGCTAAAATTGAAATTGATAAAGAAAACACAACAATTATCAATGGTAAAGGTAAAAAAGCAGATATTACAGCTCGAGTTGGGCAAATCAAAGCACAAATTGAAGCTACAACGTCTGATTACGACCGTGAAAAATTACAAGAGCGTTTAGCGAAATTAGCTGGTGGAGTTGCGGTTCTTTATGTTGGAGCAGCAACTGAAATGGAAATGAAAGAGAAAAAAGACCGCGTTGACGATGCTTTAGCAGCAACAAGAGCAGCGGTTGAAGAAGGAATCGTACCTGGAGGTGGTGTTGCATTGATTCGTGCAATTTCAACTTTAGACAATTTGAAAGGTGATAACGAAGACGAACAAACAGGAATTGCAATCGTGAAACGTGCAGCTGAAGAGCCATTACGTCAAATTATTGCAAACGCTGGTGGTGAAGGTGCAGTTATCGTTCAAAAAGTAAAAGAAGGAAAAGATGACTTCGGATACAATGCACGTACAGAAGTTTATGAGAAATTATACAAAGCAGGTGTAATTGACCCAACTAAAGTTACTAGAACTGCAATTGAAAATGCAGCGTCTATCGCTTCAATGTTGTTAACTACTGAATGTGTAATTGCTGACCAACCAGAAGAAAGCAATCCAGCTGCTGCAATGGCAGGAATGGGTGGTGGAATGCCTGGAATGATGTAGTATAAAAAGAGCCTTCGGGCTCTTCAACGCATCAATCTTCCCGATTTATTCGGATAGTGCGAAGCGACTATATAGCGAACCGTCTCAAGAAATTGGGGCGGTTTTTTTAGTGTTAGTTTTTTACAAACTTAACTAACAACAAATTTTCGTTATGACGCAAGTGTAATAAGTACATTCCACTTTGTAAACCTTCAATATTTATTTCTGGTGTAAAAGTTTGATCTCTAACTATTTTTCCACTCATATCTGAAATAAGATATGTGTCATAATCAACTTTACTTTTAACTTGTAAAAAATTTTCGGCTGGATTTGGAGCGATAGAAACCTCTACTAAAGTTGAATTGGAAACACTTAATTCACCAATATATTGTTGATCTATTGTGTGAGCATAAATTGGAAAACTTTTTTGTAAACAATATAATCGCAAAACAAAATTATAGTTTTCTGAAGTGTTTGGAATAGAATAACCAGCGTAAATAGTTGCTACAACTTGATTTGTATCGCGAACTTCCCAAGTTACAAGAATCGAATCTGGATTAATAAAAGAAAAATCAATTATTTCTGCTGATTGAATAGCTGTTAGGTCAATGGAACATTCATCAGTCCAATCGGAATAAAGAATATTCTGTGAATTTACATAGTCTCCATAAACGAAAACAGAGTCGAGAGCATCTTCAATTTTAACATATCTCCTAGAGACACAAGGGGCTTGATTAGGATTTATGGTTTCAATTGTAACAGTACCAAAAGTAAATCCTGGGCATAAATTGGTCAGCGTAAATCCTGTTTGTCCTGAATCCCAATCTATTTGTATGTAATTTGCAATATATGTACTGTCACTAATATTTATAGGTATTAATTGAAAAGTACCATCACAAGCATTTGTTACGGTTTCATTTGAATAATTGTTGTACCCCATTGATAAATAATATCTACAAGTGTCATAATCAACAAGATTAACAACAATGCTATCAACACAACCAATTGAATCAACAACTTTTACGGAATGTTGTCCTAGCACTAAAGAGTTATAATGATACGACTGAATTTGGTAGTCAGCCGCAAGAAGTATTCCATCAAAATAATAGTCATATGGCGGAGTACCATTATAAACTTCAGTTACAACTTTATCATAAATATAGGTAAAATCATACGGCTCATTAACTAAGCTTGATATTGCATAATCACCACAATCAATAATTGAAGTTGCGGTAATTTTAAATTTTGAAACTGACGGATAATCAAATGTAGCGTCCTTCGCCTCTAAAAGATAGTTTCCAATACATAGATTTGATAGATAAGTTCCTCCTTCTTGAATTAAAATTGTATCGTTTCCTTCAATTTTTTTCCAAGCTGTATAACCAGACTGAAATTGCCAAGCTCCTTCATAATTGAAAATGACCGAGCCATCACATGAGGTATTTGATGTAGCATTTGTTAAAATAATATACTGCCCAAAACTCAAATTCGTTAAAAAGCAAAAGAAAAGTAAGTAGATTGTTTTCATTTTAGTAAGGTCAATTCTCTAAAATTATGAAAATCAATTAAGAATAAAAAATGAAGCTGAAAATAATTTGATGACACATACTTATCTCTCAGTTTAAAAACGTTTTAAATATTAACCTAAGATTTAAAATTATAATCATTTTTTCAGGTATTTGGTATTACAAACCGACTATCCGTCAAAATTTTACTTTATCCTCGAATTAAAATACTTTAACCAATATTTCGGTAATTTATAAATGAATCAACTAAATTCGTTTAATAAAATTTATAACTATGAAAAAAATCATTCTATTAGTAGCAATTGCTTTCTTAGCAAACGTAACAAATGCACAATCAGTAAAAGAAATCACAGCCAAATACTATGAGGTTATTGGTGGACCTAAATGGGAGAAAGTCAATAGCATGCAAATGTTTGCAGTTGTGGATAATGGCGGAATGAAGATTCCTATTGAAGTTGTAATGACAGCTGATGGAAAAATGTACACTCGCTTTGAAGTTCAAGGGATGAAATTTACACAAGGTGCATTCGATGGTCAAACAAGTTGGAGTACAAATTTTATGACTCAAAAGGCTGAAAAATCCGAAGCTGATGATACTGAAAACATCAAAAGAAGCGCGAAAGAATTTCCAAATGCGTTGATAACGGCAGAAAAATTAGGTTATAAAACCAATTTAGAAGGAATTGAAAAAGTTGATGGCGTTGAGTGCTTTAAAATTAAAATTGAGAAAAAAACAATGCTTTCTGAAGGAAAAGAAGTTCCGAACATTGAATACTATTACATTGATAAAGAAACGTTTGTTCCAATTATGACGGAATCAGAAATTTCTTCTGGAGATATGAAAGGTAAAATCGCTCAAACAAAATACAGCGACTATCAAGAAGTGAATGGCGTTTTTATTGCATTTTCTCAAACTAGCGGAATTAAAGACGGTCAATCACAAACGATTTCATTTGATAAAGTGTTAATAAACAGCACAATTGACGAGAACGCTTTCAAATTCCCAAACAACTAATTAACAAAAAGTTAAACTAAATTTTACAAACAATGAAAAGACAACTTTTTGCTTGTTTGGCTTTGCTTTTGTTTCAAAATGTCAACGCACAAACAGGAGGTACTTTAATAAATGCCTCTGAATATTTTGGTGATTTAAAAGCAAGACATATCGGTCCAGCTTTAATGAGTGGTCGTATTTCCGACATTGAAAATCATCCAAAAAATTCCAATATCGTTTACATTGGTGCTGCTGGTGGAGGAGTCTGGAAATCAAACGATGGAGGTGTAAAATTCAATTCAATTTTTGATGATTATTGCCAATCCATTGGTGTGGTTTCAATCGACCCAACTGACCCTGACAACACAGTTTGGGTTGGAACAGGAGAAGTTTGGACGCGCAACAGTGTTTCGATGGGCGACGGAATCTACAAAACAACTGATGGAGGTAAGTCATGGAACAAAATGGGCTTGGAAAAATCAGATCGAATAGCTTCAATTCAAATTGACCCGAAAAATCCGAATACCGTTTATGTGGGTGTACTTGGTGCACTATGGGGAGACAGCCAAGAACGTGGCGTTTACAAAACAACAGATGGCGGTAAAACGTGGAACAAGGTACTGTATGTTAACGAAAAAACGGGCTGCTCTGAATTAGTTATGGATCCTAGTAATCCTTCCGTTTTGTATGCTTCATTTTGGGAATTCAGAAGAACAGCTTTTTCGTTCAACTCAGGTGGAATGAATAGTGCTTTGTATAAAAGTACGGATGGTGGCGCAACTTGGAATAAAATACACAACGGATTTCCTTTAGGTCAATTAGGAAGAATAGCAGTAACAATTGCACCTTCTAACCCATCGATTGTATATGCCGTTTTGGAAACAGAAAAAGCAACAGACAAAGGAATCTATCGCTCTGAAGACGGTGGAAAAAGTTGGAAATTTCTAAATGGCGATTTTGGCTTAACCGTTCGTCCGTTCTATTTTTCTAAAATAGTAGTGGACCCTAAAAATTCTGATATTGTTGTAAAAGCTGGACTTTTTGGTTCCATCAGTCGTGATGGAGGAAAAACTTTCAAAAACTTAGGTGCAATGCATCCTGATATCCACGATATTTCTTTTGACCCAATTAATTCTGACAAAATTTTCGTTGCAACTGATGGCGGTTTGTACAGAAGTTTAAACGGTGGAACAACTATGGAAATTATTGAAAATCTTCCTGTTAGTCAATTCTATCACGTAAGCGTTGACAATCAAGAACCTTATAATGTTTACGGAGGATTGCAAGACAATAATTCATGGTTTGGACCTTCTGCAAGTCCAGGTGGAATTGAAGCGAGAGATTGGAATTTAGTGGGTCAAGGCGATGGATTTCGTGTTTATCCACACCCTACAAAACCACAGATTGTTTATTCTGAAATGCAAGGTGCAGATGCTATTTGGCGCTATGACACAAAAGAACAACAACTAAAAGTGGTTAAACCTTTTCCAGTTTCTGGAGATCCAAAATTGAGATTTAACTGGAATGCAGCAATGACAACTAGTTCACACAATCCCGATCGATTATTAGTTGGAAGTCAATTTCTGCACCTTTCAAATGATATGGGAAATACGTGGACTAAAATCTCACCTGATTTAACGACAAATGATAAAACTAAAACTGGTGCTTCTGAATCAGGTGGACTTTCGGTGGATAATTCGGGTGCTGAAAATCATTGTACCATTTTCACAATTGCAGAATCTCCATTAAATGAAAAAATTATTTGGGTAGGAACAGATGATGGAAATATTCAAGTAACGACTGACGCTGGAAAAACTTGGTCAAATGTGACTGCAAATGTGAAAGGTTTGCCTTTGAATACGTGGTGTTACCACATTGAAGCAAGTGTTTTTGGTGAAGGTATTGCGTATGCAGTATTCGATGGTCACACTAAAAATGATTACAACGCCTACATTTACAAAACAACTGACTTTGGAAAAACGTGGAAATCAATTGTTACCAAAGAAATTCCCGTTTTTGTGCGCAATATTCAAGAAGATTATGTAAATCCAAATCTATTGTTCGCAGGTTCTGAACTTGGACTTTATGTTACACTTGACGGAGGTTTATCTTGGTCTAAATTCAAAAATAACGTTCCGAGCGTTGCAATTCATTATTTGGAATTAAATCCAAAAACAAATGATTTGGTAATGGGAACTCACGGTCGTGGAATCATAATTCTAGATGATATTTCGCCAATCAGAAACTTGAGTAACGAAATAATGAGTAAAAACCTTCACTTCTTCGAGAGTAAACCATTTACAATGAGTGAAAAATCATCTTTTGGAGGAACAAGCTCTGAGGTTCAATTTGTGGGTGAAAATCCTACAACAAATGCTCAAATTCGCTATTTTCTTTCTAAAAGACACACTTTTGGAAAAATGACAATGGAGATTTTTGACACACAAGGAAACTTAGTTACCACTTTACAACCTGGAAAACAAAAAGGTATAAACACGGTTGAATGGTCCTTCAATATGCAAGCTCCAAAAATTGCAAAAGGTAAAACTTTTACTGGCGGAGCAATGTTTGCACCACGCGTAAAAGCAGGAAAATACAAGGTGAAAATCACGAAAGGTTCTGAAGTTTTTGAAAAAGAAATTGAAGTGCAATACGACCCAAAATCACCATTTTCGTTGGAAGAAAGAACTGCTCAACAAAAAACAACAATGGAATTATATCAATTCAATCAAGAATTGGCTTATTTCGTTTATCAATTGGATAGTTGGGATGAAAGCGTTAAAGGATTTTTAAATCAAAATTCAGCACCAAACAAAGCTGCTCAAGCATTGAGTAAAGAACTTGACGAACTTAAAGACAAAATGGTCATTACAAAAGGTGACAATTACGTTGGTGCTGGACAACCAAGATTAAGAGAAAAGTTAGGTGATATTTACAGTACAATTGGCTCGTATTTCGGAGCGCCTTCAAGCACACAACTTGAAAATATAAAAATGCTTAGAAGTTCATTTGAAGAAGCAAAAATGCAATTTGAAAAAATGAAAACTTCTTCCATAAAATCGTTTGAAAAGGAATTGATTAAAAAATCAAAACCAACGCCAAAGCTTATGTCTTTTGATGAATTCTTAAAATCTGAGAATTAAAAAAAGATAAGATAAGACCGATGTAAGTTCAATAATTTAGGTTAAACACAAGTTGTTGGTTTTATAAAAACCTGAGTTCGATTGTAAAATTGAAATTCAGATTAACATAAAAATCTGTTAGACAAGGCGTTTTCTCGAAGGTTTAGCGGGCTAAATTGAGAGGAAACAACGAGGTATAACTGGTTTTTATGTAAAGTGATAAAGTATTCCGCTGATAAACAACGATTTACTTCACAACACTTTATCAATTTATCCCGATACCACGGAGTAGCACCGAAGGTAAACCTTCAAAAGCATTGTTCGTAACTCATTGTTTCTGAGCGGTCTGAATCCAATTTTAATAATCGAACTCAGGTTAAAAGTTTTATGATTATAGTTAAAAGGGTGTCCGTTAAGTCGAGACACCCTTTTTTGTAACTAGTCCTTTAGTCAGATAAACCCAGATTATTTCCTTCCCAAATAGAAAATCATTCCTGTAATCGGAAGTGATGCAATGACTAAGCTTACTAGAAATGCCAGTGTTTTTCCAGCAATTCCAAAAATTCCACCTGTATGGATGTCATAATTCATTCTAAATAATTTATCAGTAAAAGTAGCCTCTGCCAATCTTCCCCAATAGTGTTTAACAGGCAATTCTCTCAAACTGGATTGATCAAAATAAAAATAATCCGTTTTCCAATACGTTCCTTCCTCATAATTAACATTTGCTGCAATTGAGCCTTTTTCGGATTCAGGGAAATGAACTTCAATTGAATGATAATTTGGGTGATTACTAACTAACAAAGAATGTACTCTATTTAATTGAATAGTTAATGAATCACTTTTTTTATTGGAGATTGGTTCATAGTATTCAGTATAATTTTCACCAAAAGAGGCGATTTTGAAATAAGAATTTCTGAACCATTGAAAACCCCAAACTAATCCTGTTATAGCGAAAATAAAAGCGAAAACTAAGCTATAAAAGCCAAGCACACTGTGTAAATCAAAATTTCGTCTCTTCCAAGAAGCTTTCCATTTTATTTTAAATCGTTGACTTTTGTCCCCTTTTCTTGGCCACCAAATTACAAAACCAGAAAGTACTATGAAAAGAAAAATCAAGGTAGCAGAAGCAACAATAGGCTGTCCGATTTCTGGAGGTAACCAAAGGTAAAAATGACCTTTTAAAACAAATGGAAAAAAACCTTCCTCTTGGTTTTTCAACTGAAGAATTTTTCCTGTTTCGGGATTTAAATAAGCAATCTCATAATACTTTTCGTACTCGTAAAAAATAACTTTTGTAGCATGATTATCTTTAAATGATTGAACTGCATGTACTTTTTTTCCAGGATTTTCTTTTTCGGCAAGCTCTTTTAAAGTAATCGGATTGAGTTGTTTGATTCCTTTTTGTTCATAAAAGCGAAAAGCTTGAGTAGCATTTTGAATTTCTTCTTGAAAAGCGTAAAGGCAACCCGTGATCGCAATCACAAACACCAAAGGCCCAGTAATTAAACCAAGCCAACGGTGAATAAATTTTAATAATGGAATAAATTTCACGGTTAGAATTTGTAATTAAAACTCAATGAAATTGCTCTTAACTGTTGAGGAGTAATTGTTGACCAACCCGAGTAATAGCGTTTATTGAGTAAGTTATTACACTTTAAAATCAAATCATAACTTTTCGTGTTGTAACTTAAAGCAGCATTGAAAATGGTATAGGCAGGAAGTGTGAATTTTCCTGTAACTAAACGATTCAAAGTCAACTGTTCGCTTGCGTGATTTCCTCCAAAGCCAATTCCTATTCCTTTTAACTTAGTAGATGGAAGCGTGTATTGTAGCCAAAAATTACCTAATTGACTTGGACCTGCTTCTTCTGGTCGAAGTCCCAAATATCCGTTTGCGGGATCATCAGCGGTTACTTCTGCTTGATTAAAACTATAGCCAGCCACTACGTTTAAACCTCGAATTGGATTAGCAATCAAACTGACTTCTATACCTTTAGAATTAACTTGTCCTCCTTGAATCACATCATTTATGTTGGTTGGATCAGCCATTACTTTGTTGTTTACCAAAATGGAATAGTAGCTTGCTGTTAATGCGATTTTCTCCTTCCAAATAGCTGTTTTCACGCCAAATTCATATTGATTTGCCTGCTCAGGTTCAAGTGATTTCATGCGCACATTTTGACCATTTACATCTGCCACTTGCACTGGTGCTTGATTGATGAAACCATTCATGTAATTTCCAAAAAGTGCAATTTTATCTTTCATTGGTTGATAGACTAATCCAAATTTTGGTGAAACTGTGACTTGACTTTCCACCTCATCTGTTGACCAATAATTTGTCAAACCTGAAAAACGATCTATTCGAACACTAGCCATCGCTGACAATGTAGGTGTAATATTAATTACATCAGAAATATAGGTACTTATAACTTGATTTTTTGCCTGACTTACACCTTCAAAGCTTGTTGAAAGCAAACTATCTACACCATTTTGTGTCAGAAATCCAGAATCTTGTCCATCTAAAACAGTTAAACTTCCATTATAAACCCAATTACTCGAAGCATTTATAATCGTTGAATTGAAAAAATCCAAACCAATCAACAAGCGATTTCTAATTTTTCCAAGTTGAAAATCGCCTATGAAATTTTGTTGAATGTCAGTAGTTTGTGTTTCACCATTTCGTTTTGAAATGTATCTACCAAAAGTATTTCCATCCGAAAAATCCCAGAAATAGTGATAATATCCATTGTTTTTAGATTGACTTCGAGAAAGAATTGTTTGGGATTTCCAGTTTTTAGAAAGTTTGTAACTAATCAGTAACTTCTAACTCAGCAACCACGAACAATGCATTAAGCACGTTTTGTCCGTTTTTTATTGCTGTATCTGTAATAGAACGCAAAACTGCAAAGTTCATTGCGCCTTCGAAAGA
>VEQH01000024.1 GCA_018883325.1 Flavobacteriales bacterium
TATTTTGTTAGCCAGACCACGAAGTAGCGCTGAAAGCAAATAAACCATCTTCTTCGTTGCAGTCACCACGGAGTAGCACCGAAGGTAAATCGAAGTATTAATATACATCTTCATTGACTGCGTCTAGAATCTGGCTCAATTCTGACTTTTTCAGCAGACCCTACTTAGTCTCTTGAAAAAACAAAAAATAATTGCTTACTGTGAAAATCAAGACGACAAAAAGTCTTATCAATCTGATTTTCAATAGAATTGAGTTGGTTAAAAAAGCTGAAAACAGTTGACTTGAGGGATCGGAAATTAACTTAAATGAAAAATTAGTGCAAAAAAAAAGTCTCGTTTCACAACGAGACTTTAATACGGAATTGATACTAATTATGCTTTCTTAACATTAACTGCGTTCAAACCTCTACGACCTTCTTGTAGATCGAATTCGACAGTGTCGTTCTCTTTAACTTTGTCGATTAATCCTGTCACGTGTACAAAATACTCTTTGTTCGTGTCTTCATCAACAACAAAACCAAAACCTTTGGTCTCATTGAAGAACTTTACTGTTCCTTTATTCATTGTAATATAATTAATTTCCGTAAAGGTATGCTTATTTAATTGAAAAGCAAGACTTTTCAAAAATCCTTTGATATTTTTCTGTAAATAAACTAAAACTATTAGGAGCTTTACAATTCTAATTCAATTTCGTATTGAAATAGTTGAAGTTTTCTTAAGTCTTATTAACAAAACTAAATTTAAAAAAACACTCAAGCTAAAAATAAAATATTTTAGTATTTGTAAAATATTTTCAAAATCAAAATAGTCTTTTGACTTATTATTTCCACTCATGTCAAGTAACATCTCTTTAGGTGAATAACACCTCGTATTACTTCCGATTCCCAGCTGACCTGATGGATTATCTCCAAAAGTAAAAATCTTACCCTTTTCGTTAACAGCAATTGACTGAAAGCAACCTCCTCCAATATCTATTATATTTTTAAGTGATTTAATTAAAATAGGTTCTGAACGTGAGATTGTATCACCTATACCTAACATACCAAAATGGTTCTTTCCCCAACCCCAAACATTCTTATTTTCATCTATAGCCAAAGAATGCCAACTTCCGCAAGCAATTTTAGTTATTCTAGGTAAATTGGTTAACATTATTGGTTGGTCATATTTCTTCAAAGTACTCTCTTGAAATTGATAGGCGGGATCAGAACCCCAAATCCATACCCTTCCATTATAATCTAGAGCAACAGAATGATGCCAACCAACGGCGATTTCTTTAATTAACGGAATTCCCTCTATTTTAACAGCATACGTTTGAATATCTTTTCCTTTTTGCCCTAATTCATTAAAATTATTTGTTCCCCAACCCCAAACTGAGCCATCTTTTTTTAACGCTAAAGTATGATAACCAACAGAGGCAATTTGAATTACATTTTTTAATGCCGATATCTGATTATTTGAATTTTCTACAACTTGAACGGGCCAAGAACTGTGTTCTCTTGAATTATTTCCTAATTCACCATAAAAGTTGTGCCCCCAACACCAAACGGTACCGTTTTTCTTTAAAGCTACAGTATGCCAATGTCCGCCTTCAATTGCCTTAAAATTAGTGTGATTGGCTAATTTCTTGGGAATAGATTCATCGTTGGGTAATGATGTTCCCAATTGACCATAATTATTTCTTCCCCACAAAAAGATATTTCCCTTTTTATCTAGAGCAATACAATGATCATAACCCCTTGAAATTGATTTAATATTTCGAATGTTTTGAACTTTTTTTGGCGTTGAAGAATTCTCAAGGGTACCATCTCCTAATTGACCAAAATTATTTCTACCAATAGTCCAAACATAGCCTTTCTTGTCAAGAATTATGGCATGACCATTTCCTCCATCGATTTTCTGACTACTTAGATTTAGTGTAATTAACGATACTAAAGTAATTAAAACTATATTTTTCATAGGCAGAATTAAAAAAATAATTAGATAAAGTAAGTTTCTGATTTACTATTTAAATGTTGTTGAAATTATTGAAATCCATCAAAATGAGTTTCTACACTCCACGCTTCTGCTTTTGCAGCAAACCAAGGTTTTATTTTTGGCCATAGCTCACCAAATAATTCTGAGTCGCGATAAACATTCAAAGCTTCTTCTGAGTCCCAAATACTATAAGTCATAACTATACTTGGGTTATTTATATCTTTCAGTAATTTCATTCCTCGACAACCCGGAAACGTGGCTACTTTCCATTTAACTGTTTCAAAATGTTCAAAAAAAGCAGCTAATTTATCCTCTTGAAAAGTGATTTTGACAATACGTGTTAACATAATTCTTAAAAAAATGAATGAATATCATTGCGCGAACCTGCTGGAATAAACTCAATTCGAATAACATCTCCTACTCGAACACCAAAAAGTTTAGTTGCGCCACCTGTACTCCCATTCGCACCACGATTGATAGCGATTTCAAGTAAATTATTACTATTGAAAATAGCCACTCGTTCGCCCATAGCTACATCGTTGTAATGCTCAGAAATTACGTCAATGTGGTAACTTTTATCAACATAATAAATAATAAACGGAGTGTTTTCCCCAAATCGGTCAAAATCTGATTTTTTAACATTGGTGATAATGTTTCCAAAAGTATCTGTGTGGATAACCGTTCCTTGAATTAAATATTGTTCAATTATTGGTTTTTGAAGGAAGGCTTTTTTGTAAGTAAATACTTGTTCTGTAAAACTCAATAAAGGAACTTTCTGAACAATTTTCGCTGCCAATTCAACAAAACAACTTTTCGCAGTAAACTTTAACATTTCAGGAAAAGAGCTTATTGAAGAAAAACGATACAATTCATCGGGAACGTTTTCATCTAAAAATGAACCAAAAAATCCATTATCATTTGAAATAATAAATTGACCTTTATATTTCATTATCGTTGGAAAACTCATCGAATTTCCTTTCAAATTTGGTTCGCTATCAACTCCAATGATGTGAATACTTCCTTCAGGAAACTCCTCATAACAGCATTGTAACTGAAAAGCAGCCTCAGCAACATCAAATGGTTTTATCGAATGAGAAATATCAATGATGTTTGCACTGGGTAATTTTTTCAGTATTGCACCTTTCATCGCTGCAACGTAAAAATCTTGTAAGCCAGAATCTGTTGTTAAAGTTATGATTTGCATGAAAAATCAGAATTCAGTATTCTAATAATTTATAATTTTACCAAAAGTAATGTAATTCGAGAAACCCAAAACAAATACCTAGAAAATAGTTGAATACTGGAACGAGAAATTTAGAAATTACGGGCCTCAATCCCGCTGAATTATTTGGAATAAACGATGCCAACTTCAGACATATAAAAACGTTTTTTCCAAAGTTAAAAATCACCGCGCGTGGTAATATTATTACCCTAATTGGAGACGAAGAAGTGATGGATGAATTTGAGCGTAAATTTGATTTATTTATTCAACATTACCACAAATTCAATCACTTAACGGAAAACAACATTGATAATTTAATGTTGTCTGACGGCTCCAAAATGCTTTCCAACGACGATGGTTCAGAAACCTTGGTACATGGAAATGGCGGCACAAAAATCAAAGCGCGCACGGTCAACCAAAAGAAATTGGTGCAAGCGGTTGATAAACACGATATGGTTTTTGCCGTTGGTCCTGCGGGAACTGGAAAAACATACACTGCGGTTGCGCTTGCTGTTCGTGCCTTGAAAGCAAAAGAAGTAAAACGAATAGTGTTGACACGACCAGCCGTTGAAGCAGGTGAAAATTTAGGTTTCCTTCCAGGAGATTTGAAAGAAAAACTCGATCCTTATTTGATGCCCTTGTACGATGCTTTGCGCGACATGATTCCTGCAGAAAAATTGGCAGACATGATTGAATTTGGTGTGATCGAAATTGCACCGCTTGCCTTCATGCGTGGACGAACCTTGGATAAAGCTTTTGTGATCTTGGATGAAGCGCAGAATACCACTCCGATGCAAATGAAAATGTTCCTGACGCGTATGGGAATGACTGCAAAGTTTGTGATTACGGGCGATATGTCGCAAGTGGACTTACCTCACAAACAAAAATCAGGTTTGGCTTATGTACTAGACGTACTGAAAGACATCGACGAAATTGGAATTGTTCGCCTCGGACAAAGTGATGTGATTCGCCACAGTTTGGTAAAGAAAATCGTTCAAGCATTCGACGAAGTAGAGGCTGAAGAAAAGAAAAAAGAAGCAGCAGTAGCTGAAGAAAAAAGAAAATATTATAAAGATAAACGCGACGAAAAATGAATGCAATAACTTCTTCGGAATTTAATTTTAAAAGACAAAAAGCGGTTTACCACGGAAAAGTTCGTGATGTGTACACGCTTGAAAATGATGTATTGGTGATGGTGGCTTCCGATAGAATTTCAGCTTTCGACCACATTCTACCAAAAGGAATTCCGTACAAAGGACAAGTATTGAATCAAGTGGCAAC
Source organism: Flavobacteriales bacterium (assembly GCA_018883325.1). GTDB lineage: Bacteria > Bacteroidota > Bacteroidia > Flavobacteriales_D > Crocinitomicaceae > UBA952. The sequence goes on from VEQH01000024.1 coordinate 4,478, forward strand.
AATGTTCTTGGAAGCGACAAAAGACATCGTTCCGAATTGGTTAATTGCAACGCCCGATCCAAGTGTTGCAGTTGGTTTGGCATGTGAACCAATTCGAGTTGAAATGGTAATTCGTGGTTACTTGGCTGGACATGCTGCTCGTGAGTATAAATTGGGTAAACGTACGCTTTGTGGAGTTACTCTTCCTGAAGGAATGAAAGAAAATGACAAGTTTCCTGAACCAATTATTACGCCTGCAAGTAAGGCAGAAGAAGGGCACGACGAAGATATTTCAAGAGAAGAAATTATTGCAAATGGAATTGTTCCTGAAGAAATTTACGTTCAAATGGAAAAATATACACGTGCTTTGTTTCAACGTGGAACTGAAATGGCTGCAGCTCGCGGTTTGATTTTAGTGGATACAAAATATGAATTTGGTTTGCGCAATGGTGAAGTGATTTTAATTGATGAGATTCACACACCTGATTCATCGCGTTATTTCTATGCAGAAGGTTATGAAGAACGCCAAGCGAACAACGAACCTCAAAAGCAATTATCGAAAGAATTCGTTCGTCAGTGGTTGATTGAAAATGGTTTTCAAGGTTTAGAAGGTCAATCAATGCCGTTTATGCCGGATGAATTTGTGCAAACAATAACCGACCGATACATCGAATTGTATGAACGAATCACAGGAAAAGAATTTGTAAAATCAGACACGTCAGACATTCAAGCTCGCATTCAAAAAAATGTGGATGCATACCTTGAAAACACTGCGATTTAATTGAATTTACAATCTAAAAATTGATTTTTAATTTGTATTAATGAAAGCCAAAATAGACTAAAAAACACTAGTTTTGGCTCTCATTATTACAAAAATAGATGTTCTAAAGTGAGGTTGTTTTGAATAAGTTGTCGGCTATATTCATTTTCGACGATACCATGAACCGTAATGAGCGTAAGGAAAATGCTCTTTTTTGTTTGTGAGGCATCTCTAAAAACTGCCTCTTTATGCATCAATTCAGAAGCGTACTTTTTGTTTAAGGTAAATAGACTGTCATAAAACTTGATTTCACATAGATTAATCACGTTGTCGTCTCGATCAATGAGCAAGTCGATTTGAACACCATTTTCACTATTTCTTTCCAACCAATTTCCTGCTGTTGTATAAATCCCTGCGATTTTTAAGCCTTCTTTAATTTGCTCAATGTGTTTCAAACAAATTGTTTCAAAGGTAAATCCAGCCCAAGCATTAAAGCTTTGTTGCTTTTGAAGCTTGTTCCAAACTCCATTTTTTGAGGGTTTGTTTTTTTCAATGTACTTGATGTAAAAGTTACAATATTCATCTTTCAAACGATACAAAGCGTTGTTATTTCCTTTGTAAGGCGCGTATTGTTCGATGAATCCAGATTCTTCCAACTCATGTAAAGTACGTGTTAGATTACCACCTGAAGGAAAATTTCCTTTCTTCATGATGGCATTTCTCGACAATCCTTTTCGAACATCAGCCAAAAGCCGAATAATTGTCTCGTGATTATCCACTTGATCAAATAAAGAAGCAAAGACATTCTTAAACTCGTTACGAAGAAATCCATCTTTCTCAAAGCACAAGCGATCTATTGCTTGCACAACACTTTCGCCAGCTTTCACGCGCTCCAAATAATGAGGAATCCCACCCATAACCATGTACAACAACAAAATATCGTAACGTGCTAATTTTACGCGATTTTTTTTGAGCAGTAATTCTGTTTCTTGTAAACTAAACGGTTCTACTCGAATTTTATCGGTCAAACGATTGTGTAAACCTCCCTTACTTCTGATGATTTTATTAATCATGTAAGCAGCCGCTGAACCACAAATAACAACCACAATATCCTCTCGCTTCGTTACATAAGTGTTCCAAAAATTATCAAAAGCCTTTAAAAAACTTGATTTATTATTGTCTAACCAAGGAAACTCATCAATAAAAAGTACTTTTTTACCTTTACCAGTTAAGGTCTCACAATAATCTTTCAATTGTTGAAATGCATCTAGCCAATTCGTTGGAGCTTTAAGCTTTTTGGAAGATACATCAAACAGCGATTTTTGAAAAAGTTTAAGTTGTTCTCTTGTTGTAGCTTTATACATTCCTGTAAACTCAAATCGCAGTTGTTTTTTATAGGTTTCTCGAATCAAGTAAGTTTTCCCCACACGTCGTCTTCCGTAAACTACAATTAGCTCTGAATGTGTGCTTTGTAAAGCATTTTCCAAAACTTGAATTTCCTTTTCTCGACCAATAAGTGGCATAAGACAGATTTTAAATTTGTATTAATGAAAGCCAAAGTTATACAAAAAATACCAGTTTTGGCTCTCATTATTACAAAAATAAACACCAAAAAACAGATGATTTTAGTAAGAAAAGTAAGATGTAACAGAGAAAACATAGGCTTTGAAGACCTCGTCAGTAATAACCTGAGATTCTTGTATTAATGTATATTCGATTTAAAACGAAAAAGCACTTTTGAAATAAGAATTTTAATCAATTTCCAATTTTTCGCCTTACCCCACCAAAACGCCCAATTTCTCGAATGCATCTTTGATGTGTTTCACAGGTTCGATGACCAAACGCAATTTGTCATTTTGTTGCACCAAACGGTAACCTTGACCAATAGTCATAATGCGATTGAGAAGGGTTGTAAACGTTTCTGTTTCAAAGAATGGCGATTGTGGATTGGCAATGAAATAACCGACCATTTTGCTTGATTTTATCACCAAACGTTCCAGGCCCATTTCTTGTGCCAACCAACGCAATTGAAACGAGAATAGTAATTCTTTCACTTCTTTCGGAACTGGACCAAAACGGTCTTTTAAACGCGCTGCAAATGCTTCTAATTCTTCTTGATTTTTTAAATTATCAAGTTCTTGATACAAACTCAATCGCTCCGCTACATTGTTTACATAATTGTCAGGAATTCGAACTTCCATATCAGTTTCAAATATGCAATCTTGCACAAATGAATGGAAAGAATCGGTTTGTCTATCGTCGAACAATTCTTTAAACTCACTTTCACGCAGTTCTTGCATCGCTTCGTTTAAGATTTTTTGGTACATCTCAAATCCAATCTCTGAAATGAAACCGCTTTGTTCTCCGCCCAACATATTTCCTGCCCCACGAATATCCAAATCTTTCATTGCGATATTGAATCCTGAACCTAAATCGGAGAATTGTACCAAAGCCTCCAAACGTTTGCGTGCCTCGGAAGTCATCACACTGAATTTTGGTGCAATCAAATAACAAAATCCTTTTTTATTGCTTCGACCAACGCGACCTCGCAACTGGTGCAAATCACTCAATCCAAACTTATTAGCATCGTTTATTATGATTGTGTTGGCGTTTGAAATATCGATTCCGGATTCAATGATTGTGGTTGCCAACAAAACATCGTAACGTCCTTCGATGAAATCCAACATTACTTTTTCTAACTGCGGTCCGTCCATTTGACCGTGACCAATTCCAACGCGAACTCCAGGACACAATCTTGAAATCATTCCTGAAATTTCGCGAATATTTGAAAGGCGATTGTTCACAAAAAACACTTGTCCTCCTCGCGTAACTTCATACGCAATTGCATCGCGAATAATTTCTTCGTCAAAGGAAATAATTTCAGTCAAAACGGGTTGACGATTTGGTGGAGGCGTGTTGATAATACTTAAATCTCTTGCGCCCATCAACGAAAATTGCAAGGTTCTCGGGATAGGTGTTGCGGTCAAAGTCAAGGTGTCAACTGAAGTTCGAATGGTTTTTAATTTATCTTTTACAGCTACGCCAAATTTTTGTTCTTCGTCGATAATCATCAAACCAAGGTCTTTGAATTTGACACGTTCAGCTACAATTGCGTGCGTTCCCACCAAAATGTCAATTTCGCCTCGTTCTAGTTTTTTCAATGTTTCGGTGATGTCTTTCGCGCTTTTGAAACGATTGATGTAGTCAACAGTGCAAGGAAAATCTTTCAATCGCTCCTTGAAACTGCGGTAATGCTGCATCGATAAAATCGTTGTTGGCACCAAAACAGCAACTTGTTTACTATCTGTCACAGCTTTAAATGCCGCACGTACAGCGACTTCCGTTTTACCAAAACCAACGTCACCACACACTAATCTGTCCATAGGGCGTGACGCTTCCATGTCTTTTTTCACGTCTTGCGTTGCCTTGTACTGGTCGGGCGTATCTTCGTACATAAACGAAGCTTCCAACTCGTTTTGCAGGTATGTATCTGGCATAAAAGCAAAACCTGGCTGACTTCTACGTTTGGCATATAATTGAATCAAATCGAAGGCTAATTCCTTGATTTTTTTCTTCGTTTTATTTTTTAAAGTGCTCCAAGCCTGCGTTCCTAATTTGTTCATTTTCGGAACAGAGCCGTCTTTTCCTGTGAATTTAGAAATGCGGTGCAAAGAGTGAATGCCAACATACAACACATCGCCATCTTTGTACACCAAGCGAATGGCTTCTTGCGGCTTTCCGTTGACATCAATCGTTTCCAATCCAGAAAATTGTCCAACTCCGTGATCGATGTGCGTTACATAATCGCCTTTTTGAAGGTTGTAAATTTCCTTTAAAGTCAGAGCTTGTTTCGCTTGTTTGAATCCTTCTTTCAAACGAAAACGATGATAGCGCTCAAAAATCTGATGGTCGGTATAACAAACCAATTTCAATTCTGGCGCAACAAAACCTTCGTGCAAAGCGAGGTTCATTGGAGAAAATTCAACTTCGCCACCAATGTCTTCAAAGATTTGATACAAACGTTCGATTTGACGCGGCTGATTGGAGAAAATTAAATTTTGAGAACCTGATTTTTGTCGGGCTAATAAATCTGTTTTTAGTAAATCAAAATTCTTATTAAAAGTAGGTTGCGCTTGAAAATCAAAGGTGATAGTTTCAGTTGCTTTGAAGTGATAATCCGGTCCCCATTCCACGCTTGGGTAATTGTCAAAGGTCTTTTTCAATTCACTGGGATGCACGTATAAATCCGAAGGCAAAGTGCGTTTGACAGTATCTGAAAGTTTCGTGTAAATCTCCACCGACTTATCGTATTCACGCTCCAAAATCGCAGTCAATCGTTCGTAAGAACTGATCCAAACCGTTGTTGATTTGCCAATAAATTCAAACAATGAAGCGACACCTTCCAAAGTCATTTGTCCTTGAATATTAGGAATAACGTTGAAAAATTGATGCGTTGTAATTGAAATTTGAGTCGCTGCATCGAACGTTCGAATGGATTCAACTTCGTCGCCAAAAAACTCAATTCTGAATGGAAAATCATTGGCATACGAATAGACATCAACAATTCCACCACGAATGGAAAATTGCCCCGGTTCGTACACAAAATCAACGCGTTCAAAATGATATTCTAGTAATAATTCATTTATAAAATCAATGGAATATGTTTTGGCTACTTCAACTCGCAAAGTGTTTTCTACAAGTTTTTTTTTGGTTGGAATTTTCTCAAAAAGCGCCTCAGGATAAGTCACAATCCACGTATTTGAGCCGTTTGCGATGCGTTCCAAAACCTCAGCGCGTGTCACCACATTTGCGTTATCCGTTTCCTCTAATTGGTAAGGCACACGATACGAAGCGGGATAAAATAAAATGCGTTTATCTTCTGGGAAAAGTCCTTCCAAGTCGTTAAGGAAATAGGCCGCTTCTTCTTTGTCGTTGAGAATAAATAATTGATGACTTGGAAGCTGTTGCGCTACAGAAACTGCTGCAATACTTCGAGAAGAACCAACGTTTCCTTTCCAGTGTACACGTGCGTTTGCCTTACTTAAAGCACTTGCCGTTTGATCGACTTGCTTTAAGTTCTGAAAGGTCTTAAGAAATTGAGTAAGCTCCATTTTTTATTGAGGTGGCGAAATTACTTAAATTATATGTAGAATTTAATTTTGAAATTGAAGAACTAACAATTCGACACACTTCGCCATGCTTAGTATAAAAAGTGAAGAATTGAAAGTTGAAAGTGAAAAGCTAAAAGTAAAGAATTCTATCAGGGTAATGATTCACTTTAATTATCTCTAAACCAAGAGCTTAATTCAACATTAACACTTCGGTAGACTCAGTGCAAGAAATTAAGCATTAAAAACTCATAAAAACTACCCAATTCGTTTATTTACAAGGCTATTAACTTTATCGAAAAATTGTTGTGGTAAGTAAGTTCGCCATTCGATTTCTTCTAATTCTCCACCCATTAAAAAATAGTGATCGATGTTCGCACGCTCAAATTCACTAATAACATGTTCGTGAAAATTCACCATTGCGATCCATCCGTCTTCCACTTCATCAAACCATTCTTCGTAATAGCAATCATCCGAATAATGGAAATTCAAAACGTTTTCTCCGATTAAAATAAACTTCGTAATTCCTTGTTCCATAATTGGTTCAATGATATCACGTTTCAAAATCATAATGTCATTTTCTATTGCATCGTTCCATTCACCCAATAATTCAATGATTACAAAACCGCTTTCGTAGTCTGTAAAAAGTATTTTAATGAACAAAGTAGGCGAACCAATTGAGTCCCATTGCGGATGGATATAAAAATTGTAAACTGAGTTATTGAACTCAAATTCACTGTACTCTCGTCCGTAAAAAGGCGATGATGGATCTTCTGAAGCAATGTAATATCCTCTCCAGTTATAATGAGGTTCGACGTAGTGCATTCGACAAATTTAAAATAAAGGAATTTGATGAGTGGTGCAAATTGCTGTAAAATATGTTATAATTTCGCAGCAAATTAACATAACCTTATGAAACACATTCTTTTTACTTTGTCAGCTTTATTTTTATTGGCTGCATGTAGTTCAAACGAAAACCGAGCAATCAATGAAGATGTTGCTGCATTCGTGGAAACCAATGAGAAAATCGCTCTTTTTGGTTCAATCAATGCAAAAGAAATTTTAAACAAAGCTGATTACAAAAACATCGATAAGGCAGGAAAGTTAATTGATAAAGAATTAAAAACAATCCAAGCAATTTTGAATTTTGACACTCCTGTATATTTCGCAATGGAAGGTACAGTCGATGCAAACGGAAACCCTGGGTTAATTTATGCTTTTGCCGAAGTGAAAGACAAAGAAAACTTAACGAAAAACCTTCAGCAACGTGGTCTTTCAATGGAGAAAGGTAAAACGTTCAACTTCCATGAAAGCGGAGATGTTGCATTTGCTGTAACTGATAAAAGAGCAGTTTTCGTGACAAAAAGAGGATTAAAAGATGGAAAAAAATTAATCGAACAAGCATTGAAAGATTTAAAAGAAGATGCTCCTGAAAATAAGGTTACTGAAATATTAGGGAAAAAAGGCGATATCATTTTTGGAGTTGATTTAGAAGCTTCTTTTCTTGGAAGTATGAAGCAACTAAAAATGGAAGCAGACAAGGAAACCGAGTTGAAAGAACTACTTACGGATAGCTACTCGCAATCAATTGTTTCTTTCGAAAAAGGGAAAGTGGAAATGAAAACAGAAAACTACCTTTCTGAAGGATTAAAAAAATGGATGTTTTTTGGAAATAATTCCTCAAAAATTCTTGCTGATTTAGGTTCTGGAAAACCAAGAGCTGGAATAATAATGGATTTAAATATGAAAAAAGTTCAAGAATTCATCAACAAATTTGCTCCAAATGCCTTAGGTGAATTAAGCAAAGTTGGTGGAGGACAAGCTCAAATGGCATTGGCTTTTGCAGGTGAAGAAGGTTTGGCTGGACTTTGGACAGGGAAAATGGGATTTGTAATGATGGGAGAAGTGGAAGAAGGCGGTTCATTCAAACCAGATTTTAACTTTAATGTTGGATTAGGAAAGGGAGCACTTTCATTCGTTAAAGGACTCATGACATCAATGAAAGGAAACATGGCGAAACTTGAATTAAAAGGAACAAATTTGGTTGGTGCAAGTTCTCCTTTGTATGCAAATAAAGGGAAACTAATTTTGCCAAAAGGATGTGAAAATTTTGGTAAAAAACCATATTCTGGATTTGTAAATTTCAATGGTTTGGATATGTCTGGATTCGATTTAGAAGAAGGAAAAGCCTTTGCCGAAATGCTCGACTATGCATATTTTGAAATGGATATGGACGGTGCATATTTCATTCTAAAATCCAAAAATGCAGAACAAAATATTTTAAAATCGCTGGTTGATCAAGTGATGAAAAATATGGAAATCAACACAAGTAATATTTAATAAAAGAGTGGGAAAAGATAAACTACGCCGATTTGCGGCAATTAAAGATTTTGAAAACGTTTTTGAACCTGAAAGAGAAAGTGATTTCGAATTGAAAGGGAAATGGTGCGAAAGTGTTTTTCAAAACGAAAATCCAATAGTGCTTGAATTAGGCTGTGGAAAAGGAGAATACGCTGTTGGGCTTGGAAAGCATTACAAGGACAAAAACTTTATTGGCGTTGACTTAAAAGGGAACCGCATCTACATTGGAGCGAAGGAAGCACTTGAAACTGGAATGAAAAATGTAGTTTTCTTACGTTCACGCATCGATTACATCACCAACTCCTTTGCTGAAAATGAAGTGGATGAAATTTGGTTAACTTTTTCAGATCCACAACCAAATAAACCTAGAAAAAGACTTACTTCTCCTTTATTTATTGAGCGCTACCGCAAAATTTTAAAACCCGGTGGAATCATTCATGTGAAAACAGATAGCGATGTGCTTTTTGAATATACAGAAGAACAAATCAAGGAAAATAACTTCAATTGCCTCGAATTAACGTGGGATTTATACGGCAGTCTTCCCGAAGATTTGGATGAAGAAACGAAATCTATTTTTCACATAAAAACCTATTACGAAAAGTTGTTTACTTCACGTGGACACGTAATTAAGTATTGTAAGTTTACACTAGACTGATTCAAAATTTGGCAATTATGTAGTCCGATAAAGAATCCTTTTGAAGTGACAAAGGCAAGTCGAAATAGAATTATTTCCGTTTTAGTTGACATTAACTGTCCAAGATAATTTAGATTATTCCCACAAAAAAAGCAACTTAGTTTTTTAAGTTAAATTCTACCACAAAAAAAGAGGAGCTCCTTACGAAACTCCCCTTCTTCATCATTCATCAATCAACAATCAAATCCTTTTAAGTAAAACAATGTTTACTTGAAATTGTTTAATATCCTGTATTTTGTTGCAAATTCGGGTTAAGTACTAAATCCGCTGTTGGAATTGGATATAAGTTTAAGTGGCTTGAAACTCCTATTCCATTCACGTCGCCTCCTTTGAAAGACCACACGTAATCTGAACTTGTAAACAATCCGAAACGAATTAAATCAGTTCTTCTATGTCCTTCCCAACTTAATTCTCTTGCTCTTTCATCTAAGAAGTCATTCAAGGTTAATGAATTAAAATTGTGGCTGCTATTTCCATAAGCTCTCTCACGAATTAGGTTCATATATTGTAAAGCTGTTCCTTGATCTCCATTTCTAAATGACGCTTCTGCTAACATCAAATAAACATCAGCCAAACGAAACATTGGGAAATCAATATCTACGTGAGGTGAAGTTGCATTGTTTGAACCATTTGCACCAGCTTTCGTTTTGTTTTTGAATTTAGGGAAAGCATATCCTTGAGTGAAAGTACTTAAAGATGTAATTTCTTTTGTTTGACCTGTTCTGTAAAATAAGAAACGAGAATCTAAAGTTGTATCAGGGAATTTATCTACGAATTGTGGCGTCGCTCTTAAACCTCCCCATTTACCGTTCACTCCATAATCAGCTGCTACTATCGAGCCACCTAAAGCACCACAAACTAAATAAGTTGTTCCTCCATAAGTTTGTGCGTTCAAACCATCATAAACCACAGGGAAAATAATTTCTGGTGAAGTATGATTGTCCGCTAAGAACATATCTTGATACGTATCATCTAACTGAAAAGCTCCTGAGTTAATAACTTTTTGACAGTATGTAACACAATCTGCATTTCTTTGTGCTCCTGTGTAAACTGAAGCATTCAAATACAATTTAGCTAACAATGTTTGTGCAGCTGCTTTTGTAGCTCGTCCGTAAGGTGCTCCTGAAGCAGGTAACATTAAATCTTCAATAGCTAACAATTCAGATTCGATGTAATTGAAAACTTCTCCTCTTGTTATGCGCTCAGGAAGGAATGCTCCTACTCTATCTTCTTCTGTAACAAATGGAACATTTCCAAATAAATCCATCGCGTGGTAATAGCTTAAAGCTCTTAAGAATCTTGCTTCTTGTCTGTAAGTTCTAATTCTTTCCTTGTCGGCATCAGAAAATCCTCTTTCGTCTAATTTCTCGTCTCTAGATTGCCAGATAAACTCGTTACACAAAGTTATTTGGTAGTAAATTCTGTAGTACATTCCTTTTACCCAACCATCATCTGCGTTCCATTGCAACTTATTTGCAGCAGGAATTCCTGGGTCATTCCAACCACAAACAGCTTCGTCCGTCGGTAATTCTTGAAGATTCCACATAACGCGAACATACGAAGAGAATCCTTCGTCAATTCCTGCTATGTCACCTGCTCCTGCAGGACCTTGTAAGCCCGTCATTGATAGACCAGCATACAATTTTGCAAGAACGTTGATGTAATTATTTGGGTCGCTGTAAACAACTTCTGAGTTCAAACCGTATTTTGGAGTTTGATTAAGTTGTTTTGAACAAGATGGAACCAAGATTAATAATGCCATCCCAATTCCTAATAAACTTATGGTTACTTTTTTCATAGTTTTATTTTTTAGAAATCAAATGTTAAATTCAATGAGTAAACACGTGGACGTGGGTAAATGTTGTTATCAATACCTCCACCAACTTCAGGATCAAGACCTTTGTATTTTGAAAGGACAAATACGTTGTTAACTACTAAAGTTGCGTTTAATCCAACTTTGTTGCCAAGCGCTTTCAATTTACCGAAGTTATAACCTAAGTTAAAATAATCCATTCTTAAGAAATTAGCTTTTTCCATATAATGATCACTCAACAATTGATTTGTAGTAATATTTCTTACTTCGTCTTCGTAGTAAAGTGAACTAATGTTGCTAATAAATCCTTGTGTTCCATTGATTGATTGGAAAGTCGCTGAATTAGAATGAATATTATTATAAATGTGCCCACCTAATTCTGTACGCATTGAAACACCTGCAAACCATTTTTTATAAGAGAAGTTTAGCGCCAAACCTGTAAACCAATTTGGTGCTACTTTGTCGTAAATGTAACGGTCTTCAATATTGATTGTTCCATCTCCATTACGGTCAACAAAAGCGTGTTTATCTTGCCATTTATCTGCTGAAGTAATACTTCCGTCATTGTTTACGTCGATTGATGCTTGTTGACCAACTTCAATTAAAGAACCATCTGTATCATATTGTTGCTCATAAACTAAGAAAGAATACGTTGCATAACCAACACGTTGAACTTGGATTGTATTTCCAATTCCACCAGAAATTCCACCAACCAAAATACCAACTGAGTTAGGATCTTCTACTTGTGTCAATTTCGTTACACGGTTAACGTTATGAGATGCGTTTGCTGTTAAGTCCAATCGCATTGTTTTTGTTGCAAATAGACCCGCATTTAAGCTCATTTCGATACCTTGATTTAACATACTTCCTACGTTTGTAAGAATTTCATTTGTAAAGTTTGAACCTGCGGGAACAGTTGTTGTTGCTAACAAATCAGATGTTTCTTTACGGTATAAATCAATGCTACCAGAAAAACGATCTTTCAAAATTCCGAAGTCTAAACCGATGTTATAACTTTTCGTAGTTTCCCATTTCAAATTAGCATCAAATCCACCCGGACGAAGTTGTGTGTAATATTGTCCACCAAAAGCGTACTGAGCTGTTGTAGCTCCTTCATAGTAATTAGAAATGTAGGCGTAATCACCAATTCCATCTTGCTGACCTGTGATACCAAAACCTGCTCTCACTTTCAACAAACTAACCCAAGCTGCTTTTTGCATAAATTTCTCACCTGTAACAATCCAAGCTGCTGAAACCGCTGGGAATAATCCCCAACGCGCTTCTGGACTAAAACGAGAAGAACCATCTCTTCTTAATGAAGCATTGATTACATATCGATCATTAAATGTGTAAATACCTCTCGCATAGAAAGAAAGCAATGCATTTTTTGTATAGAAAGGATTTGCTGCTGCAGGACTGATGATTGAGTCACCTGCTTGATTATAAACTGGTAAATTCGGACTTGAAGAGAACCAATCTTGATAAGAATAACCAGCTGTTAAATCGATAAGGTGTTTGCTTTTTTTCTCAGCAGTATTAAAATTTGCATACGCTTCAATTAATTTATTACCTTTTGTTGATCGGTAAGTATTGAAAGAACCTCCTGTAAAATAACCAGAAGCTGAACTTGCTTGTGTTGAAACCTCACCTGTACCTTCTGATTGGTCTGTTCCAACGTTAACAACTGCTTTCACCATTGGGAAAAATGGCAATTTATAAGTTAATTTCAAGTTTCCAATATAACGCGCAACTTTACTTCTATCGTCTCTTTGTTTGATTAATCCAAGTGGATTTTTTGGTGCCAATGTGTTTGGAGCACCAGAATTTTCAATCCACTCATAATATCCACCCAAAGCCTCTGAACCAGACATAACAGGTTGTGTTGGATCAAAATAAGCAGCACCTAGAGCACCACGATTTGCAAAAACAGAATTTGTTTGAATTAATTTTTGGTTGAATTCTACTTGTAATGATTTTTTGAAGAAAGTAGGATTCATATTCAATGAAGCTGACGTTCTAATGAAACGGTCATCTTTTAATAATCCATTTTCAAATCTGTTACCAATTGATAAACGGTAAGGAAGGTTTTTAATTCCACCTGTTAAAGAAACGTTGTTGTCTGTTACATAAGCAGTTCTGAAAACCTCTTTTTGCCAATCTGTATTTGCTGTACCTAATAAAGCTGATTGTGCAGGAGTTCCATTTTCTGAAACTAATCTTCTTAACTCATCTCCGTTTAATACATCAGCATATTTAGCAATCGTTGACATTGAATGCTTTGTATCGAAAACAACTTTTAATTTATCTAAATTTAAACCATCTCCTTTTTTTGTAGTAATTAAAATTACACCATTTGCAGCACGAGAACCATAAATTGCAGTTGCAGAAGCATCTTTTAATACAACAAAAGAAGCGATATCGTTCGGGTTTATCAATGATAATGGATTGGCAACACCTGCAATTCCTCCATTATCTAATGGAACTCCATCCACAACTATCAACGGATCATTACTTGCATTTAGTGAAGTTCCTCCACGCAATCTCAACGTACTTCCTGAACCTGGAGCTCCATCATTTGTTGTAATTTTCAAACCTGAAACCTTACCCATAATAAGTTGCTCTGGTGTAGACAATGAACCTTGAGAGAAATTTTTCTCATTAATAACTGTAGCTGAACCTGTTAAATCTTTTGTTCGCGTAGTTCCGTAACCAATAACAACAACTTCTTCTAAGTCTTTGATGTCTTTAAGTAAAGTTGCATCTTTGATTAAAATTTGACTTGCTGCTAAAGTTATACTTTCAGACTTTGAAACTAAACCTGTAAACCTAAAGATAAGTGTGTATGTTCCTGGATTAACATTTTTAATCTCGTACATACCTTTGTCATCTGTTGTAGCTCCCTTACCTTGCCCTTCCAAAATAATAGTAGCATTAAACAAAGGTGCTCCATCCACGTCTGTCACTTTTCCTTTAATAGTTGCGTTTTGGTTGAATGCTACAAAACTTACAGCTAAAAAGAGAAAGGAAAGCGCAAAGGATTTAAATCTAATTACATCCATATTCTACGTTTTGATTGATTAATAAAGTTTTTTATTCTGTCAAATATATCTTAATTTTTCTTAATGTCAATATGACACAAAGAAAATTTCACCACTTAATTTTAACATTTGTTGTATTTCCTTGCATTGACAAAGGAACTGAAAAATAATTTTTATTAACATTCAATTCCACTTTCGTTTTTTTACCGTTAATCTTTACTTTTTTAGGTGGGTTTTCTGCGAAGTGAACTTCGAATTGAAACGACTTAATTAATTGAATTTGTTCCTTCCCTTTGTCCAAATTGAAAGTGATTTCAGAAGATTTATGGCAACGTTTATTTTCAAACTTTAGGAGATTATATTTTCCTTTTTCAAATGCATCAGCCGTCAATCCATCATCTTCATACCACATACCTTCACTTTTTGAAACAGCTGGATGATCGTAAAAATTAATAATCACATTTTCAGGTTTATACGCCTCTGTCGATTGAATAATTTTGGACATCGGAACAAATGAACCTGCTTTTACAAAAACGGGAATATTTTCCGCTTGTACAGTCACAAACGTTGCCTTGCTCTTTTCTGTTTGAACCAATTCAGTAATTAGTTTTCCACTTGAAAAGTCATACCAATTCGAGTTAAGTGGAAAATCAACGGCTAACTTTTCACCAACTGTGCCTTTATCAGTAATTGGGCAAACGAGAAAAGCATCACCCCAAAAATATTGATTGGTTTTATTTTCAGAATAGCTTGTGTTAGCTTCTTCCATAAAGACAGGTCGCATCAAAGGTGTACCTTTCGTATGATTTTCAAATGCAAGTGTGTAATTGTAAGGTAAAAGTTGATACCTCAATTCAACTGATTTTTTCGCTAATGTCTTTGTTTTTGCATCTTTAAAAATAGGTTCACTTGCAACTTCTTCTTGTGCGTGCGGTCTAAAAATAGGTTGAAAAACACCATATTGTAACCAACGTGTGTAAAGTTCTGGTTCGTCGTTATTTCCTGCAAAACCTCCTAAATCAGAATGCATATATGCAATTCCTTGAAGTCCCATTTGCAAAGAAATCTCCACTTGTGGTTTAAGTCCTCCCCACGTTCTATTCACATCGCCCGACCAAGGAATAATCCCGTATTTTTGCGTTCCAGAATAACCTGCGCGCATTAGAATAAATGGTCTTTCATTTGGGAAATCTTTCTTATAACCTTCACTTATTAATCGCGCCCAATCGTGTCCATAAATATTATGTACTTGATCGGCTGTTTTAGTTCCGTGAAATAACAATGAAGGATGCACCTCAGGTTCTCCTAAATCGCCCCAAAAACCTTTCACTCCTTTATTTGCTTGGTTTTTGTAAATATCCCAAAACCAAGTGCGAACATGAGGCTGATAGATATCCAATAAACCTGTATTTCCAAAATAAAAATCATAGGTAAATGGTTCACCAAATGAATCTGTCCCGAGCAATTTTTTAGAAACAGCTTCATCCCATTTTTTAGAGGTTGTTAAAATAAAAGGTTCAGTAATCAAAACTGTTTTAACTTCCTGTGATTTAAAATCTGAAATCATTTTCTCTGGAGTAGGAAACGAATCTTTGTGAAATTCTAAATTTCCTAAAGTTCCTTGAATTTCTTTTCCGAACCAGTAAAGATCAAAAATAATCGCATCCAAAGGAATCGAGTCTTTTCGGAATTGATTGACCACTTTTCGTGCTTCTGATTCAGAATGATAACCAAAACGACTTGCAAAATTCCCAAAAGCCCAACGCGGTGGCATCGGCTGACGACCCGTTAAAAACGTATATTGTTCGACCAAATCTTTCCAATCCGCTCCTGCAATTACTTGGTAAGCTTTTCTTCCACTAATTGTCTCATACGAAAGTGTATTATTTTTTTTAGAATCTAAATCTAAGTAACCAATCGCACCGTTATCAAAATGAACGGCATACACTTTATTTGAAAGCACCATTGGTAAACAATAATTCATCAATTCTGCTTTTTCTTCATAGCCGTAATGTGCTCGATTATAAAGTTGTAAACGATTTCCTCGGCGATTCATTCCCAATGCGCGAGCACCACCTCCGTATAGGATTTCGTCTGACTTTAAGTTAAATTCTATTTTTTCTAATTCTGCTGATTTCTGATAGCCCTTTTTTTCGGAAATAAGCTCTTTTCCATTGAACCAATAGCTGATTTTAAAAGGCGACTTTTGAACATATACTTCAATGCCATTTGGTTTTGAAAATCTCAATTCTGAATCTGAACGCGTTAAATTAAAACTTGTTGATTCGTGCGCAATGTCAATAGCATGAGATTGTTCGTTGTTTATTTCTGCCAAAGGAATAAACGTTGTTTCAATAATTTTCTGATTGTAGGAATAGAAATAATAATTTCCGTCTGAAACATTTATTAAAATTCCGTCTTTCAATTCAGTACAAGAAACAAATTGACGATTTTCATTTTGGCTAAATAAAACAAAAGGTAAAACGAGAATAACAGCAACTAGAAACTTCATAATCAATTATTTCAATTCAAAGATGTAAGCCGTTTTTGCTGGAATATTCCATTCCTCTTTCATCAAATTCACCTTCAAATTTGTTATCACTTCATTCGCTTCTGTGAATCCGCCCAATTCTTCAGCAAATCTAGCTTTCTTGATTTTTTCTTCTTTATCAGAATTATTGATAACAACCATCACTCTTTCTTTCCCTTTTACTCTAAAATAAACGTAAACGTTATTTTCAGGTAAAAACTGCACCAATTTACCTTCGTGAATTACAGCATTATTCTTTCTCCAATTCAATATTTTTTTAGTGAATTGAAAATAGTTTTCTTGGAAATCACTTCTGCCCTCTTTGGTAAATGCATTCTTAGAATCTTCCTTCCAACCTCCGGGGAAATCTTGACGAATTGAAGCATCTCCTCCTGTATTTTTGTCTCCTTTCATTCCGATTTCACTACCGTAATAAATTTGAGGAATTCCTCTTGTGGTTGCTAAAAGTGCCATTGCCATTTTGTAGTCAGCCATTTTAGGATAAATCTCATTGAAACGTTGCGTATCGTGATTTTCTAGGAAAATTAAATTCTCACTCGCATTTTTATATAAAAAATCATTCACAAAATTCTCATAGATTCGAACCATTCCTTTGTCCCAACCTTGATTGTTTTCTTTAAATGCTTCTTGAAGTGCATCGTGCAACGTGAAATCCATCACTTGTGGTAGATAAGTGTTGTAATTTTGAATTGCTGAAATTGGACTATCTTTTTGCCAATAAGAAATTTGAGCTTGGTCATGCATCCATATTTCTCCCACCATCGAAAAATTCGGGTATTCATCCATGATTGCTTTCGTCCATTTTGCAATTCCTTCTTTTTGGTTATAAGAATAAGTATCTACTCGTAAAGCATCGAGATTTGCAAATTCAACCCACCAAATTGTGTTTTGTATTAAATAATTTAAAACCAAAGGATTGCCTTGATTTAAATCTGGCATAGAGCGAACAAACCAACCTTCTTCACAATATTTTTGGTCTCTTTTTGATGAATTAGGATCCATTTGAGTTGAAGTGCGATAATTCGATTGTGCATAACCCGGGAATTGATGAATCCAATCGTAAGTTGGTAAATCTTTCATCATCCAATGCGTGTAGCCCCAATGATTTGGAACCTCATCCTTTAAAATTTTCAAACCTCTTTTATGTGCTTCTTCAACCATTCTAACAAAATCAGCATTTGTTCCGTAGCGAGGATCAACTTTGTACAAATCGCTTTGACCATAAGTGTGGTAAGAATAAGTTGTGTCATTATCTTCCAACAAGGGCGTTGTCCAAATTGCAGTTGCACCAAGTTCTTTGATATAATCCAAATGATTGATTATTCCTTGAATATCACCACCATGTCTGCCTCCAGGGAAATTTCGATTTACTTTTTCAATTGTTGCAGGATGAGAATCGTTTGAAGGATCTCCGTTTGCAAAACGGTCAGGCATGATTAAATAAATAACATCTTTAGGAGTACAACCAGTTCTTGCAGCTGAATTTTCCCTTCTTGCTTTCAACTCAAAAATATGCTCTGCTACTATTTTTTTTCCGTCACTCAACTGTACAGGATAAGAACCAACAGGTTTATTTTTGGTATTTACTTTTACAAAAAGATAATTTGGGTTTTCGGTTTTCTTAACTTCTAAAATATCTAAACCTTTAACAAGGACAGAAAATTTTGAAATATCTTTTCCATGCAGAAGCACTTCAACTTCAGCATAATTCATTCCTGCCCACCAATTTGCGGGTTCTACATGTTGCAGAAGTGAAGTCGCGCCTTTTTTAGAATTAGATGCCGCGTTTTTTTGAGCAACGCATGAATTAAGTGAAATTAATCCAATTCCCAAGGTTAAAATTATTCTATTCATGTGTCCAAACTATTTTTGTGTTTCCAAATTTATCTACTAATAATTTTACTCTATTTGAGGTATCTAAATCAATTTCATTTCCCATCAAATCAAATGCTCTTAAAGGAACAAATACATCTTTCACCATTTCCTCCAATGATAGTTGACAAGGATTTTCAAGGTTTTGAATTACTTGTAATTGATTTGTGGCAGAAGTGTGTCTTTGCTGAATATATTGTTGCAAAGATTGTTTGATGTGACCTCCAATTGTGGAATTGATTGCAGCTAAAAAGTCAGAATCGGTATATCCATAATCATATCCTTTGTAATCGTCCTCTAGTGCAGCTTGAGTGATAAAATCTTGCGTTTGATTTAATTCTGCTAATAAATTTTGAGGAACAAAAACACTGTCCAACAAGTAATTCATGTGATGGTTAAATCTGTCCTTGAAATAAGGAACAGCCAATAACTTATCAAAAAGTGGTTTATCGCCTTTTGCCCAAGTGTAAATATTTCGGGTGGACCAGTTTTCAAAAGGAATAATTCCCCAATCTACTCCGAGTGTGTTATCCATATCATATTCTAAGAATACGAACTTACCATCCGAAGGTCTTTCATAGAGGTAATAATTATTCATATTTCCTGCATAACCATCCCAATGTCCCATTAAAATTTCAAGGGCTAATGTTCGCAGGTATAAATCAACATCAAAAACAGATTGAATTGCACAAGTAAATTGATTTTCATTTGTATTATTCAAAATATCAATAAAGTTGATTAATCCTGAATAATCGTTTTGAGCTTTGTTGGTTTTTAATTCATACAAACTCAAATAAGGTCCAGGCGAACCTCCTATTTGTTTCAGATTTGCGCCATAATTACATTTGAATAAATTTCCTGTATGATCATTTGTAAATCTTCTTTGAATGAATTCTTCATCGATGTGTTCTACATTTAAGTATAAACCTCTGTATTCATTGTTAATATATAGTCTAATATAACTTGTTCGAGCCGCAGGAAGTTCTGCATATTTAAGCAGCTGATTACACAAACGAGATCGCATAATTGAAACATCATTGTGTTCACCATTTAAGTTTAATTTCTCAACGCCTTTCCATTTTCTCCCTTGAACAAATTCATTGAATGAAACTTTGAATGATTTTTTTGCCGAATTTCTGGAAGTATTTCCTCTTAATCGAAAACCTACACTTGTTACCGTTTCATCTATTGAAGTGCTTAAATACCTAAAAGTTGCTGGAAATTCATGGTCGGCATACAAACTATCTGTCAAAATCAAATTCAAATCTGAAGGAGCCATTTGAATATATACAGCAGCTACCTCATCTTGAAGAAAAGCATCATTATTTGCAGGATGGACAAGCTGACCAAATGCGAAGGATAATTTAAAAAGCAATAAAAAAAGCAGCAATCGCATTCTAGTTTCCTTTAATAAATGCTTTATTGGAATAGCTATTACCAACTTTTAATAAAGCATGATAAGCTCCGTTCTTGATACTTTCTACTGACAATTCTACTTGATTAGAACCAACTGAAGTATTTCCTTTTTTCGTTAAAACAACTTGTCCAACTTCATTGATTATCAACAATTCAAAAGGTTCTGACGACTTCGATTCAAAAGCTAAATTCATTAAATCTGTTGCTGGGTTTGGATATAAATTCAATGGGAAAGCAGCTGTTTCTAATTCTTGAATTGATGCTGTTGATTCAGTGATTGTTGGCTTATCTAATCGAACATCCGTGTAAATTCGATATTCACCCGGTTGAAAGGATAAACTAGCGTTCACATTTGTAACATTGATACTATCGCCTGTAAAGTATTCGTACCACCAACCTGTGTGTTGAAATGCAGGAATTCCCGTCGTTGTTGTAACTGCAAAGTTTGCCATAACAACAGCATTCATACTTGGGTCATTTAAAATTAATCGCTTCACTGATCCTGCTAATGAATGTGAAAAGTCTAATGTTTTAAAAGTTTCATAGTTCTTTCTCAAATTTAAAACAGATGCGTAAACATCATACGTTTGTTTTCTTCTTGAAACAGAAAGGTAATTCCAAAGAATTGGTTTATTACAAACTCTACAAGGTACATCAATTGAAATATCATACCCCAATTCGCCAAACTGCCAAATCATTTTTGGTCCAGGTTGCAACATTCCAATTACAGCAAGTGCTTGCATTCTGCCTAAACCAATGAATTGATCTCTTACATTGTGGTCAGGATTTGTTGTTGAACCATACGTTTTAGCTTCAAACATCGCTCTTTCTTCGTCGTGACTTTCAATGTAAGTTACTAAGTGAGGAACATTCCAACTTCTGTTAGAATAAATTCCATTGGAAAGACTTGAATTTCCAACAAATCCCATTCCTGCCTGATGATAGTTGTAAGTTAAATTTCCCCAAAGCATCATTCCATACTCAGCTAATTGTTTCTCTTCTGCGTTATCGCACCAATGTTCTAAAATAATGTAAGCTCCTGGTTTTACTGACCAAATTGAATCAGCCATTCTTTTTATAATGTTGATTCTATCTTGACTGAAACCATTTGAATTATTGATAAATCCTTTTGTGTAATCAAAACGGAAACCATCTACATTGTATTCTTCAATCCAATAACGGTTAACTCTGTCAATGTAATCTTTGGTTGCTTGTTCGGTATGGTCAAAATCATATCCCCAACAATAAGGCTCATGAGGACAAATCGCATTAAACCAAGGACTATTTGCCGCAGGTCTGTTATTTGCCGCATCCCAATACATATTCACCATTGGACTTTGACCAAAGGCATGGTTCAATACCATATCAACAATGACAGCAATTCCTCGAGCATGGCAAGAATCGATTAATTCTTTAAATTTTTCTGGCGTACCATAATATTTATCTAATGCCATGTGAAAAGATGGATTGTATCCCCAACTTTCATTGTTTTCAAATTCCCCAGGAGGCATTAATTCAATGGCATTAACTCCTAATTTATGAATGTAATCTAAAGTGTCTATTAGTGTTTGGTAATTTCTTTTTGCAACGAAATCACGCATCAAAATTTCATAAATAATTAAATCTTTATTTGCTGGTGCAACAAAATCCGTTACTTGCCACTGATATTGAGGCGCTCCCGGATGCATAATTGTTACAAATCCTGTTGTCTTTCCGATAGGATAAGGATGTGGATTGGGATAAGTCGCAGCACCTATTGCAGCATCATTATTCGGATCAAGCACCAAAGGACTTAGCGGGTCTGCTAATTTCAAAGCACCATCAATAAAATATTGATAACCATAACGTTGTCCTGCTGTTAAATCTGTAATTTTTAACCACCACGTTTTCAAATCGGTAGAAAGATTCATGTGGAAATCAATTGTTGGTGTCCAATTGTTAAAATCACCAATTACATAAATGTGTTCCTTTTCAGGTGCAAAAAGTTGAAGAACAACAGTTGTGTCGTTGATGTAATTTATTCCTTGCTTTAAGTTAGCATAAGGCGCATCTGTTGGGACAATTACTGGATTCACTGTATAATAAACGGAATCAATTATTTCTGTTATTCCATCGTTTGCAATAAACTCCAATAAATTTGTTCCCTCTGTTGTTACGGTATGTTGATAATTCAATTCTGTTGCATTAGTAATTGAATTTAAAATAGTTCCATTTTCTTTGATTGTCAATGTCGCAGGTAAATTACTTTGCGCATTGATTGAAATTTGTTCATTCAAATCAACAACAGAACCTGCCGTAGGATGAAAAAACTGAGCTACTAAGCCTGCTGTGCTAGCATAAACGTCGTAGTAAATATCTGTTCCGTCGGCACTTCTACCAACTATAGAACCAGCGGCATTTCTAAAAACAAAAGCCAATTTTAAAACAGTTGTCCCTGTTGGAAAACCATAAAATTGATCAATATCTATTGTAATTGAAAACTTATTATTTCCTAAAGAGGTCATGGCAACATCTGCATCTGCTGTGCCCCATGAACCTTGGGTATATTGCCAATTGGTTGGCGATGTGCTCGTTGAAGTAATTACTCCAGTGTGTGCATAAATTTGTGTTTGACCTACTAATGCAGCGTTACCTTGTGTGGCATCGTAAATTAATGTAATTTGATCATTAACGGTTGGAAATGCTGGTGAGACTTCCAATATTTGAGCATTTACAAGAGTTGAAAAACCCGTTACGATTAATGCGAATAACTTTTTCATAGTGGTTGTTTTTTAAGTTTGAAAAAAAAGCCTAAGTCTTGTAAACTTAGGCTTTCAATAGCAGGATAATAATTTTTATTTTTTAGTTACTTTCCCTGTAGCTGTTCCGTTGTTAGTAACAACTTTGTACAAGTAAGCACCTGAAGATAAACCAGACATTTCAACTGTTGATGTAGTTGAAGTTGCAACAGTTTTACCAGCTAAATCAGTTAAAGTAATAACATAATCAGTAGCGTCGATTTGGAAATTTAAAACATCTGTTGCTGGATTAGGGAATGCAACAACGTTTACTTTGTTAGTTTCTTCAATAGATGAAACACAAGCAGCACATTTATCCCAACAGAATGTATAAGTTGTATTAGATGCTGGGATAACTAAAGTACGATTAATGTCTGTACCGTCTAATATACCACAACCATCATCAACAATTAATGACCCAGTAAGACCTTCATTAGTTCCCCAATCACCGTTTACAAACTTATATTTTTGTGTTGTTCCAACAGAAGATGCAGGGTAGTTTACAGCTATTGACCACAAACCATTTCCTAAGTCAGTCATTCCGCAAGCTGCATCAGAAGGAGTCCAATCAGGTAAAGTAGCTCCAGAACTTGTAAAATTACCACCAACACGAATTCCATTTGCATTTAATTCAGCTCCACCAGCGATGTATTC
Organism: Flavobacteriales bacterium; assembly: GCA_018883325.1. GTDB lineage: Bacteria > Bacteroidota > Bacteroidia > Flavobacteriales_D > Crocinitomicaceae > UBA952. Next base: position 27,501 of record VEQH01000024.1, read on the forward strand.
TGTAATGTCAACTTGGTAAGTAACTGTTACTTGTGAAAACGCAGCTGTTGAAAGCGCTAAACTTAAAATTGTAAAGATTTTTTTCATAAAAATTAAATTAAAGATTAATTAATAAATACTTAGTGTCATTTTGACAAGTTAAAAGTATAAATAAAATCATTATGAACAAAAAATCTGATGAAAAATTAATTAGCTTTTGAATTAAGGTATTTAATGTTAATGATAATCCAACGCCGCTTAACTTAAGTTTTAAACTTTATTTTTGAATATTTAATTCAATTATAAATCCACATCAAGACAGGTTTTTCAACTCTTTTTAAGAGCGCGTCAATCAATACGAAATTTTCATTGGATAAAGTCGGACAGCCCCAACCTTCGGGTGTTCCTTCGGGATAGATTTCTTCACTAGGTGTTTCTTCCCAAGAATGAAAAACGATGTAACGTGCTAATGCGTTGCTATTTGATTTTTCCAGTCCGTGCAAGACATATTTGATATGAACTCCCCAATTACTATATGCTCTTTGTCCGATTTTATATTTACCTAACGAAGAACAGTGACTTCCATCTTCGTTGCTAAAAACGGGATTATCTTTGGTATAGTCTGTTGCCCAAGGATTTGAACCACAACCATGACTTACAAGAAAACTATGAGTAATTGTATCTTTTCTAAAATCCCAAATAAAAAACCGTTTTAAGCCTGAGTGAATTTGCATATCAATTAGAATGCAAAAATCAGTATTGAATTTATTATCCTGACAATAAACCAATGCTTCTTTTGCCTTTTGCTTCGTTTGTGGAAATAAATTTTCTCTTGTTTCTTCTTTTACATTTATTCTATCATTTTGAGCTGAACTTGTACATGAACAAAGAAAATAGAAAATAAAAAGAAAGCAAAAAGATTTCATATAAGAAAATAAGTTAGATTGAAATAACTTTTAAACCTTTTTCGGTTACGTGTAAATTAAAAAAGCCACCGCTCAAAGAACGATGGCTTCATTTATTTTAACTAAAAATTAAGCTAGAACTTTTTTCACTAAGTCAGCTGCTTCTTGAAGAAGAACTGCTGAATGAACATTCAAACCTGAATCGTCAATTAATTTTTTCGCTTCCACAGCGTTTGTACCTTGTAAACGAACGATAATTGGAACTGGAATTGAACCCATATTTTTGTAAGCATCCACAACACCTTGAGCAACACGGTCGCAACGAACGATTCCTCCAAAAATATTGATTAAGATTGCTTTTACATTTGGATCTTTCAAAATGATTCCAAATGCTTTTTCAACGCGTTCTGCATTTGCTGTTCCTCCTACGTCCAAGAAATTAGCTGGATTACCACCTGATAATTTGATGATGTCCATTGTTGCCATTGCTAAACCAGCACCATTCACCATACAACCAACGTTTCCGTCTAATTTAACAAAGTTCAATCCTGCTTCATCTGCTTCAACTTCTGTTGGATCTTCCTCTGTTTTATCGCGCATTGCTGCGTAATCAGGATGACGGAACAAACCATTACCATCTAAAGTTACTTTCGCATCAACAGCAATAATTTTATCGTCAGATGTTTTGAATAATGGATTGATTTCAAACATTGAAGCATCAATTCCTTCGTAAGCTTTGTATAGGTTAGCAACAAATTTTGTCATTTGTTTAAATGCTTCACCAGATAAACCTAAGTTGAAAGCAATTTTACGTGTTTGAAAACCTTGCAGACCAACTCTTGGGTCAACAAATTCTCTAAAAATTCTCTCTGGTGTATGTTCTGCAACGTGCTCGATGTCCATTCCACCTTCAGTAGAGTAAACGATTACGTTTTTACCTTTTTCACGATCTAATAACACAGACATGTAAAATTCTTTCACTTCTGATGGACCAGGATAATAAACGTCTTGTGCGATTAACACTTTACTAACTAATTTTCCTTTTCCATTCGTTTGAAGTGTTGTCAAGTGTCCACCAAGGATACCTTTTACTTTTTCTTCAACTTGATCGATTCCTTTAGCAAGAACAACTCCGTGAGAACCAGTTTCTTCAACTGTACCTTTTCCACGACCACCTGCATGAATTTGAGCTTTCACAACATACCAACTTGTACCTGTTTGCTCTGTTAATTTTTTTGCTGCTTCAACAGCGTCCTCTACTCTATCAACGACAATTCCTTCTTGAATTGCAACGCCGTAGCTTTTTAAAATAGATTTTCCTTGATATTCGTGTAAATTCATAGTTGAAAATTTGTGCGGTAAATGTATCTATTTTTCACAGAATGAAAGGGAATTATTTTTGATTTTATTGAAATAATATCAACAAAAAACGAACACTCGAAGAAACAAGAAAGATTGATTTGAAAATCGATAATCTTGAAGTTCTAAATTTTATTAATTGAAATCTCTTATGTTTGCACCTACCCTACTTCAAATCATTCGTTTATAAAAAGAAAAATTATGAGAAAATTTAGCTTTTTAATTGCATTCTCTTTCTGTTTAGCTGCTTGCGACAAAGATTGCAACAATAGTGAACAAGCCAAATGTTTAGAAACTCCTCCAACGAATGAAGCATGTCAAGCTTATTTTCAAACTTGGTTCTACAATAAAAACACAAATTCGTGTGAGCAAATTGGCTACAGTGGCTGCTCTCCCAAAGGATTTGCAAGCAAAGAAGAATGTGAAACTTGTAAGTGTAATGAGTGATTTTTTTAGTTCATACCGCCATTTACATTTATCACTTGACCTGTGATGTAGCTTGCTTTTTCGCTTAATAAGTAAGAAACAGTGTGGGCAATATTTACGGAATCACCTAAAGAGTTTGAAGGAATAAGTTTTAAAATATCTTTTAAGTATTCGTCGGTTACTTCCTCTATCATTCCTTTGTCCATGTAACCCGGTGCAATGCAATTAACAGTTATTCCACTGTTAATCAATTCAACTGAAAGTGTTCGTGTTAAACCAATTAAAGCCGATTTACTCGCTGCATAAGCCGCTGTTCCAATAAATCCTTTCTGTGCAACAACCGAAGAAAAGAAAATAATTCTACCAAATTTAGTGGCGCGAAGCTGTGGCGTAAATGCTTGTGTAAGCAGAAATGGAACAGTTAAATTCAAATGCATGACGCGTTGCCATTCTTCAGGAGTAATTTTCCAACTCATTCCAGCACTTGAAACGCCCAATGCATGAACCAATGCATCTATTTGACCAATTTCATTCACTAATTCTGAAAAATCAATTGCCTGAGAAAAATCGATGGAATAAACTTTAGAATTTGAAGGAAATTTTGAATGAAGCAATTCTAATTTAGAAGTGTTTTTATTCCCAATTAAATGAACAAAATAGCCTTCACTCAATAAATTCTCAGCAATAACCAAACCCAAACCTCCAGAAGCGCCAGTCAACACAATTTTTCTCATATTCCAAGTTTTCTTTTGACCACATTATTTAATGGCCAAGGTAATTTGTTCTGTTTCAAAATTAGGTAATTTCGGTCACAAGCTCCGAACTTTTTATTGAAACTCGCCAAGCCTTCATCAGAAGAACCTCCAAAATCTAAACCTTTAGCCGTTCCGTGATTTTCTTGAATCACTCGATCAAAAAGCGCTTGCATAGCTCCAATTTTCTTCCCAGAGGATGTAACAATTCCTTTCAAATAAAGCAATTGCTTTCCTTTTTTAATAAAAAATCCAATTGCAACCAATTCACCTTCAAACGCTATCGCTTTGATGATACCTGCATTATTTTCCAAAGCGTTTTTCATCAATTTAGTCAAGCGTTGATAGGCTGATGTTGTCAGGTGCGCAAACTGATTTCCTTTTTCTTTTTGAAACAAATCAATCAATAATTGTACATCAGAGATTTCTTTAAATTCAGCCTTAGATTTTTGAAAATCTTTTAATTTTCGTCGCGTATTTTCTGAATATTTCTTGAAAGTCAATAAATAGTCCTGCTCAAATTCCAAAAATTGGTAAACAGACTGACTACTTTGAATCCCTGAAGGAATAGCGGTTTGATGCACAAAATTCAATTCAAAAAAATGAAATTTTTCGAGGATTTGTGTAAGAAATTCCATCTTCTTTTCTTCCGCTTTTCCTTCTACAGAAAATGACCTTAAAAAAAGTGCTTGTAAACCGTAATTAATGCCCATTTTTTGCGCCGGCAATATTGGAAAAACCAACTCGTAATCGTTTAAAATATAAGCTTTCCAATTTTCCATCACTGCATCTAAATACCAAAAAGATTGAAAAATGGAATTGTCAGAATCAGCGGAAACAGCCTCCCACTTTTCAGTTTGAATTTCGTCCCTGCTTACTAATTTTATTTCGCCAAATCCTTTAAGCATACAAATTGGTGTTTTTTTGAAAGTTTGGCAATTAATTTATCTAAATAATTGAGCGAAAACAAGGTACAAGCTTTTGGATGTCCAATAATTACAATTGAATTCCAACCTTTTTTTTCTGCTTCGCGAACAGCACGTTCAATTTCTGTCACGAAATAGCCGTCTGCACTTACACATAAATGATTGAATTTGGTTAAAAAATCTTTTTTCGAACCTCCTCCTTTGGCTGGACTTCCGTTTCCAATTGACTTATGGTTTTTGGGGGAAAGTCTTCCTAACACAAATAATTTCCAGAAGAACAAAGGTGAATACGTTTTTGAAGCGATTGGGATTTCTAAAAAAGAACCATTTTCCAGCTCTTCGCATTCGTGATTCTCAAAGTACCATTTTTCCTTTTGCGGGGCATTTTTGAAATCATAATAATACGGTGAAGTAACATTCTTCCCACCTTGAAAAATAGAACTTTCAATGTTTAATTGGTGTTTTGAAAACGATGATTTTAGTTTACTAAAAGGCTGAATACACCAACCACCTGCGCGATAGGAAACAATTTTTTCTTTGCTCCATTTTTGTAAAGCCATAATATAATTATCAAAAATCTGTTCAACTTCTGAATCATCAAAATCAGCTAATTTGTAGCGTTTTAAATCGAATTTCCAACCATTATCCCAAATGGCATCTTCCCAATGGGGATGAATGTGCAAACCTGTTTCGTGTCCTTGTTGGTCCCACTTTGAAATTTGATTTTGAATGTCAACTAATTCCGTTTTGAAAGCAGGTTGATTTTGTCCTTTAACAAGCATTCCAGCATCGACAAAAAAGGTGAATTTCGCCTCGTTTTTTTTAGCAATTTCTAGTAATCTGTTTCCTGGTTCAAGCATACATTTTTGTGCTGAACCACTGTGTTCACCAAAAAACAATTCGTAATCCCACGTTATCGCTATTTTCAATTGGCAGCATTTGGAGTGTACATCGTGATTCCTTTTTCTTTGTAATTGTTGAGCATCGAATCAAACATTTTTTTAGAATCAAACAAATAAGTGTCGGCATTTCCAATCTTTACTTTCGAACAAACTTGTTCTTGAATAAATAATGGCAATAAATCGTCACATTTTCTTTTTTTAGAATATTCAGGATTGTGAACTTTCGTCTTCACATTATGAATAACACCTTGAGAATCTTTTACTCTAACATCAAAAACTTCTGAAAAATAAACTGGATATTTAAATTCAACCGCATCTTCTAACAAATGTAAACTTGTACCCGCATTGGCTAAAGTTACGCCGATATACAAGATTTTTCCATTTTTTTCTGTCAAGCGATAAAATGGAGATTTATTCGTGTAAGGTGTTAATTCGTTAAAATGTCCGTCGGTTAAATAAACTGCATCTGGCCCAAATGCACATACTGGTTCTGTGGCATTTAAACTGCGAATCACCCCATTTCTTTTTCTAAAAGTTTCCGTTATTGCACCTAATTTTGAAGGCGAATTTTCAACATCAAACAAAGTATTACTTTTAATATAGTCTAATTGCAGTAAAGCATTAGGAGAACTTGGCATCAATAAATTTCCTGTTGAACCAATTACTTCCAACAAAGCATCGATTAAAGTGTCTGGTCCGTTTTCGAGGTAGCCCATTTTACTCAAACTGGAATGCACCAAAAGCGAATCACCTTTTTTAATTCCAATTGATTCAAGGTTTTTCACAAGCGAATCTTTTGTGAAAATTTGACCTTTTTCCTTTTGTGCTTGCAAGTCAGCATTTCTTTTCTTCTTTTTTTTAGCGCGATAAAACTTGAATAAAAAAGAAGGAAATATAGCTTTCGCAACGGAACGGAAATCAGTCATAATATGGAAACGACTTTAAAGTGTTTTTATTGAAGATTTTTGATCACAAGTTGTGTCGTCCGTGAAGTGGATTCGAATAATTTTCACTTCCAATTTATTTGCGCCGTCAATCCAATTCGTTGCGCCATCACTTAAACTACTTTTAGGTTTCATTGGACCAACTAAATTTCCTGCTTGCCACGTAAAGGTTTTAGTTCCTTTAACTTCATTAAATCCATTTTTGAACACCACCTTGTATTCAATGGCGTCAATTGTTTTATTGGAATTGTTATAAAACTTTACGTAAAAACCGATGTTTTTCCCCAAAACTTGCTGCGTATAAGCATCCGCAATTTCAAGTCCACATAAATTTTCTTGTTTATATTTTTCATCATTAACAATAAATGAACTTGATAAATTAAAAATCAAGAAAAGAACTATAAAAACGATTTGTTTACTCATATTTTCTAAGATTAAGCTAAGTTAAGAACTTTGAAATTGTGGGACTTTATAAATTTCAAAAAAAATCTTAACTTCGTTCTCGTTTGGTACAATTATTGAAAAGTCAGATAAATAAATTAAAAAAAAGAAAAAACATGAAGTCATTTAAAATTATGCTTGCATCTTTATTAATCAGTGCAAGTGCTTTCGGTCAAGTTGAAAAAACGCCAGAAGAAAGAGCAGCGGCTCAAACTGAAAAAATGAAAACAGAATTGTCGTTAACTGCTGATCAAGTTGAAAAAGTTAAAACAATTAATGCAGGAATTGCACAAAAAAATGAAGGTGTAAAAGCTTCAACAATGACAGGCGAGGAGAAAAAAGCGGCGCATAAATCGAACGAAGAAGCGCGCGATTCAATGCTTAAAGATGTTTTAACAGCTGAGCAATTTCAAAAGTATCAAACTTTAAAAGCAGAAAGAATGCAATTGAAATCAACGAAAGCTGACTTGAAAAAAGCAAATTTCAAGAAAACTGAAACTAGCCCAGCGCCAGCAAAAAACTAAAAAAAAATACCTTAAAATAAAAAGAGAGTTCAAGTTGAACTCTTTTTTTTGTCTTATAATTTTCTATTTCTTCTGAACTTTATCATCAGGAATCAGCCCAAAATCAAGAGCTATAAAATAGGTGCTAAAAAAATCTTTATCGAAGGTGTACATTGTTTTTTCTCCGCCTTGATTGGGCAAAGTTCCCGGATCTACAGGAATTGAATGACCCATTCTGTTTACTTCGTAATAAACAATCTTGGTTTCCTCTTCGCTATTTTTAAAATCAAATCTTGTTACATCTCGGCTTTCATTGAAATTCACAATTGTATCTGTTAAATTATTCTCAACTGAATGTAAATAAGACCATTGTTTTAGCAATAAATCAGCATTTTTTGGGTTGACAACTAAATCATTTTTTCCTTGAAGAATAACTAATCTTGGATAAGCTCCTGAAAAACCAACATTGAGTTTTTTAATCGGAGCACCAAGTTTTTCTTCAGTGTTATCTTTCGGATTGAACATTAAATCCATGCGTTGTAAATCTGTTAGTTCAGGCATAAACGGTCCGCCAGCTAATGCTGCACCACCATCAATAATTTCAGGGAAATTTGCCATTAAAACCACACTCATTGCAGCGCCTGCAGAAACACCATAAACAAAAATTCGATCTTCATCAATTGGATAATTTTGAATCATGTGTGTCATCATTTCCTTGATTGATAATGACTCTCCTTGATTTTTTTGAACATCTTCTGAGCTAAACCAATTAAAACACAAACTTGGATTATTGTACAAAGACTGCTGCGGATAAATGACATAAAAACCATATTTATCGGCTAAAACATTCCATTGAGTTTGTTTCGCAATTCCTTCTGCGGATTGACTGCAACCATGTAAGACAACAACCAAAGGTTTTCGAAGTGAAGTTAGCTTTCCAATTTTGGGTTCGTGAAGAAACATTTTAAGCTTTCCTGGATTTGTACCGTAATTTTTCACTTCAACCAAATCCTTTTGGGCTATTGATTGCAACGTTATTAGTAAAAAAAACAGTGTTAAAATCCGAGTCAAAATATAGTAAGTGTAAGCTAAAATTAAAACTTTTTAAATATTAATATAAAAATTATTTATTTTAAATCTTTTAGTTTACTTCAATCCAAATTGTTTTTCTGCCTCTAAAGCGATGTAGTTTCCAATTGCCAAAGAAGCTGTTGCTGCAGGTGATGGTGCATTCAAAACATGAATTGATTTGCCATGATATTCAATTCTGAAATCATCGCGCGTATCTCCGTCCTGAGCCAAAAGTAAAGCCCTCACCCCTGCTCTACCGGGTTTAATGTCATCCATTGTTAAGGAAGGAATCATTCGCTGTAAGGTTTTCAGAAATAACTTTTTTGAAAAAGCTCTTCTGTATTCATTGATTCCAAATGACATATTATTGAAAAATAACTTCCAAGTTCCACCATAAGTTAAGGCGTCGAACGTATCTTTAAATGAGAAATCCGTTTTACCATAACCTTCACGTTTGAAAGTAAATACTGCATTTGGTCCACATTCTGTTTCACCATTTGTCATTCTGGTAAAATGCACCCCAAGAAATGGAAAATCTGGATTTGGAACAGGATAAATTAAATGCTTCACTTTTTGTTTTGCTTGCTCCGTTAGTTCGTAATAATCGCCTCTAAATCCAACTACTTTTTCTTTTAATTTCACACCGTCTTTTTTCGCCAATCGATCTGCTTGTAATCCTGCACAAAAGACTAAATATTCTGCTTCAAACTTCCCTTTATTTGTAATAATTTGAGAAGTCTCCTCCCCTTTTTCAATGTCTAAAACTTCGTGTTTAAGAAATAATTTACTTTCCGATTGAATAGCTAAACCTAACTCAACCATTTTTGCTGTTGCTGCTCTAAAATCAATAATTCCTGTGCAAGGAACATGAATTCCTCCAATGGCTTCTACAAACGGTTCAATTTCTTTTACCTCAGCTCCTGTAATTTTACGAATTCCTTCGATTTTATTTTGTAAACCGATTTGATAGATGCGCTCCAAATTTGCCAATTCACTTTCGTCTGTTGCAACCACGACTTTACCACAAACATCGTGAGGAATACCGTGTTCCTTTGCGAAAGCCACTAATTCATGACGGCCTTCAATACAGTTTTTTGCTTTTAATGATCCTGGTTTGTAATATAATCCTGAATGAATTACTCCTGAATTATGTCCTGTTTGGTGGTCTGCCAATAAATCTTCCTTCTCAAAAAGTGCAATTTTCAAATTTGGATTCTTCTTTTGAAGTTTGTAAAAGGTGGCAGCACCTACAATTCCTCCTCCAATAACAGCTATATCGAATTTCATTTACTCTATTTTTTGTGCAAAAATAACAATATTTTAATGGCTTTGCTACTTGAAAATCAATGGAATTTATAGCTAAAATCACTGATTGTCGGCTCTTTCTCGAATTGAATTTTAATGAGATGCGTTCCAGGAAGTAAATTCAAAAAATTGCGATCAAATTTAATTCCTTGTTTATTGGAATACAACCAAAAATCAGCTAGAAATCCTTTATTTGTCACTTTAATTTCAGCCGTTTTATTTATTAAATCTACTTTTTCCAAGGTCACAAATAAAGGGTTTACTGGAAAAGTTTTCTTTTTTGAAATTAAAAAATCTCGCGTGTAATTCGAACTCAATGTAACTCTTACTAGAACATCATTTGCCTTTGTATTTAGCTGATTGTAAATCTCTTTACTCCCTTGATAACCTAGATTTACATTTAAGTTTTTTGTATTCAACAATTTTCCATCCAAGCTAAATGTTTCGATTTTTACGCTTGTTGTTGTCGAATCTTTAAAGTCTGATTTTAACCAAAAACTAATTTGTCCTTTTTCATTTACTTTTTTCAAAACTGCCAATTGCCTGTAATCATCTTTAATTGCATATTGAAGCGCTTTCCAGTTTCCATAGTAATCAATGCTCGACCAAGTTGGTGCTGGCCAACAATCATTTAACTGCCAAAAAAGTGTTCCCATACAACGCGGTGCATCCAAACGATGTCCTGCAACAGCGGTTGAAACTGCATACGCCTGCGTCAATTGAGAATAATAAACAAATTGCTCAAAATCTTTTGCTTTTCCATATAACAAATCCGATTGCTTTTCAATCATTCCATTCCCAACATAACTCTTTTGGTGGTGTTTCATCACATCCGAATATAAATTCCAATCTTTCTTTTCTGCAAATTTTTCTATCGTACTGTATTCTGGAAAACTTTGAAATCCATATTCAGCATTGAAACGACCAATCTTTGTTGCGAAATTCGACATTGGATCTTTGCCATGCCAAACACCCCAATAATGCTGCGAACCATGATTGTAAAAATCATCATTTCCCCAATTGCTCAAAGGCGAAGTGTGGATGTAAGAAGTGTTCGACCAATTTGCAATGCTTACATCTGCCAAACTTTTGAATAAATCGTAATAAGCTGTCTCAATGATTTCTTCGTCTTTAGCTTTGAGATTGTATTGCTTTTGAAAACCCCAATTTTTCCAAGCAACATCAACTTCATTGTTTCCATTAAACAAAACAACACTTGGATGAGCTGAAATTCTTGGAATCTGATAATTCAATTCTGTTTTTACACTTTTTAAAAAAGCATCATCTCCAGGATACATAGCGCAAGCAAACATCAAATCTTGCCAAACCATAATTCCTTTTTCGTCGCAAGTCTTGAAGAAAATATCATCTGGATAATATCCTCCACCCCAAACGCGTACCATGTTGAAATTTGCTTCAACCATTTGATCGATCATTTTTACAATGTCTTGGTCTTCAACCTTTGCTGGAAATATTTCTTGAGGAATATAATTTGCTCCTTTACAGAAAATTGGAATCCCGTTTACATGAATTTCATAGGATGTTCCCCATTTATCGGCATTTTGTACCAATTTAGAAGTTCGCACACCGAATGTAACCACCTTTTTATCAATTACTTCATTTTTGTTATTAATTAAAGTCAAGCTATCCGTGTACAAGTATTGATTCCCGAAACCAATCGGCCACCAAAGTTTAGCATTCGGAAGAATAAATGGAAGTTGAATAATGTTGTCTTCACCTTCAACAAGTGTTTCGTCTAATTTTTGACTTCCAAATAACTTCGATTTTAAAGTGTATTCTCTGGAAGAATCTTTTATTTGAAAACTGTATAAAATGGAAGCCGTATTTCCTTTAATTTTTAAGGTATTCACAACAAAATTTTGTATTTCCGCCTTTTTACCTATTCGAATTTGAGCAGGTTTACTAAATCCGATAGTGTTCATCCGCAAAGCCCAATCCCAGCCAAACTGATACTGTGGCTTACGCGTCAAAGGAGCGATTTTGATTTCATTCACATCATTTGGCGCTGGATAATGAAACGCTTCTTTTTGGTAACGCTCTTTGTGATATAAAACCGGCGGCGTGAAAACAACTTTAACTGAATTTGAACCAAGTTTAACTTTATACCTTAACTTAATACTATGTGGATGAAAGAAATTTCCAGCTTCATACAATAAAATATCGTTCACATAAACTTTTGCGTACAAATCTATATTTGGGAAAAACAATTCTAAATGTTCGCTCGCGACTTCTTCTGCACTTAAATCAAAGGTGGATTTCAGTTCCCAATTTTGTTGTTCAATCCATCCAAATTTTTCTTCGTTTTTTCCATAAAATGGGTCAGGCAAAGTACCATTTGCAATTAATTTTTCTTGAATACTTCCTGATTCTCCGAAGTTTTCCCACGTTTTCTTTTCCGGGTTATAAAATTCCCACGTTAAATTTCGTTGAGCGAAAGCTATGTTTACCATGAAAAGGAAGAATATGATTAATTTGTACATTATTCAGTTTTAGAAATTTTATAAATGATTTGGGCTTGCCGTTTGAAGAAAACAACTAAGCGATTTTTTCAGCGAAGACTTTTCTAAATTTCTCAACTTTTGGTCGAACAACTGATTGGCAATACATATTTTGAGGATTCAATTCAAAATAATTGTGGTGATAATTCTCTGCGCGATAGAAATTATTTACCGGCAATATTTCTGTAACAATTGGTGTATCCCAGACTTTTTCAGCAGTTAAACGATTTTTGTATGTTTCCGCGATTACTTTCTGCTGCTCATTGTGGTAAAAAATCACAGAGCGATATTGCGTACCGATGTCATTTCCTTGACGATTTAATTGAGTTGGGTCATGCACAAACCAATACATTTCCAAAAGTGATTCAACAGAAACTTCCGTGGAATCAAATACGATTCTTGCAACTTCTGCATGACCTGTTGTACCACTACAAACTTCTTCGTAGGTTGGATTTTCTTTATGTCCACCTGCATAAGCTGGATAAACTTCTAAAACACCTTTAATGTCTTTAAAACAAGCTTCGATGCACCAAAAACAGCCAGCACCGAATGTAATTTCTTCTTTCATTTGTTAAATTTTAGAAATAACAATCAATTCCAATTCAAGTTTAATTTTATTTGAATTCAAAGGTCAAATTTACAATTCCATTCGTTTCCTTTTGGTTTATTTCATGAATCTTTTAGAAATGTCATTTTTTTAAAATCGCATAATTGAAATGACTTCCAAAAGATTTCTCTTAATACTTAAAAGTTCTTTTGATTAAAGCGAATGAATCCTTTCAAACTTACCGTAACACCAATCGAAAAAAATCATAAAAACTTGAATATCTGCTAATTAAAACAAATCATAAATTTCATTAATCATTTCAAAAAATATTATTTCAAAAACGATGCCTCACTAATAAGTAAATTTGAAATTATTGAGAATTAGAGCAATAAAAATCAAAACCTAATTAGTAATTTAAAAAAAATGGAAACATACAAAATACAGATTACCGAAACGCTTGTAGTTTTAGGTTTTTCCTTGATCATTAAATTTGTTATGCGCTATTTTGTCAATCTCACGCTTGTAAACTCTTACTTCAAAAATGCAGAAAAAGGAGACATTTTAAAACTCATCAATTTACTATTATTTGCTTTTACAGCATTAATGATTGCAGCAATTTGGAGTGTTAAACAAGAAAATATTTTGATTTTTGCTAGCTCACTTTTTACAGTATTTGGAGTTGCACTTTTTGCTGAAATGTCAATATTATCAAACATTACAGCCTGCATTATATTGTTTTTTCAACATCCCATTAAAGTAGGAGATCAGATTTCAGTTTCTTACGAAGGAAAAGAAATTGAAGGAGAGCTAATTGATATAACTTATTTCTTTGTTTTCATCAAAACAAAAAATAACGGAACTTTAACTGTTCCTAATGCACTGCTTCTAAAAAGTGCATTTTTGGTGCTTGATAAAGAAAGTTGAATAGAATAGTTGTAAAAGCAATAAACATTCAATTGAAAAATTTATTAATTTAACTTTAAATTTAAGGTTCAATCCAAGTTGACAAAAAGTATTGTTTTATTTTTTCTTTTATTATTTCATTTTCAATTCATTGCTCAAACAATAAATTCGAAATGGGTAATTCTACCTAATCCTCAATTTGGAGGAAATAAAGTTGGATTTGAAACCTCTCAAACTGATAGTAATACTGTTTACATTGGAATTGCAAATGAATTTCGTTTCTACATTGAAAACGTTCCTATTCAAGAGCAATTGATTTTGTTTGGAAATGATAAAGTAAACGTTATTGAATCTTGGGTTCCAGTTAAAACTTTAGGTGTCAACAAAGGAATTAAAACAGGTGAAGACCAAACCTTGGAGGATGCGGCTTACCTAAAAATCTACAATCCAGAAAAAACGGTACTTTCTGAAAAATACATTGACACCAGTTTGCAATATCATTGGGAAAAAGAGTACGTAATTCAAGCTTACGAAACGGGTGAAATTCCTGTAACTATTTGTCGTCGCTTGAAGGACACAGATACACTTTTCAAAATCAACACCTTAAATTTAATCATCAAAAATATTCCTGAACCTCAAATCGATAGTTTGAAAACGTTTCAAGATTTGATGAAATGCAAAGAACTTACTTGCGTGTATGATAGTGATTTCAAAGAAGGGAAGAACAATTTTAGAATCAACGATTACACTTTTTCAGCCTTCAATAAACGTGGGAAACTATTATTCAAACAAGAATGTTATGGAGCAGAAATCACACAAGAAATCAAGAAATGTCTTCAAGATGCAGAAACGTCAAGCGTAAAATTTGAGAATATTCGTTCTAAAAATTATGTTTATAAGGACTTCATAATTATCAGATAGAATCATTTTCCTTTTGCTTTGATTACTATTATGATTGTGTAAAACATAATTTTTATATCCAAAGCCAAGCTTCTGTTTTTCAAGTAAATCAAGTCAAATTTCATACGCTGAAGCATTTGATCAACATTTTCAGCATAACCATATTTCACTTGTCCCCAAGAAGTAATTCCCGGACGAACACGATTCAAATGCAAATATTGAGGTTCAATTTTTACAATTTGATCAATGTAAAATTGCCTTTCTGGTCGCGGCCCAACCAAGGACATATCTCCCAATAAAACATTTATAAATTGAGGAAATTCGTCCAATCGTGTTTTGCGCATAAAACGTCCGATTTTGGTTATCCGCGGGTCATTTGAAGAAGAAAGTTGTGGTCCTGCCGCTTCGGAATTTACAAACATCGTCCGAAACTTAATGATTTTAAACTGTTTGCCATTTATTCCAACACGTTCTTGCAAAAATAATATTGGTCCCGGAGAAGACATTTTCACAGCAATTGCACTAAAAATATAAAATGGAATCAACAAAATAACAGCAACAAACGACAAAACAATGTCCATCACGCGTTTGATGGCTCTTTGCCAATAAGGCATTGGATCAGAGGTGATTTCAATTAACAAAGCACCATAAATGTTTGTCATTTTTACAGAACCTGCCAAAATCACATACATGTCGGGAAGTACCTTTATTTTTGTTTTCCCATCGTCGATGCGCACAATAATATCCTTCAATCGGTCGTGATCTGAACTTTCAATTGCAATAATTACTTCTTCAATAACGTATTTCTCAATAATCATTTCCAAATCGGTAAGCTTACCCAAATTGGGAATATAATCTTTCAACAAATGATCTACTCCGTTGATATTGACATAACCAACAAACTCATTTACATTTTTGGGAAGATTGAACAATTCCTGATAAATTTCTAACGCTTTCTCATTTCCTCCAACAATCAACGTTTTGAATCCTTGTCCTTTTTTTCTAACTGTAGATACTAAAATTGAAGTTAGAATTAAACGAATTGTAACCGCGCTAAAGAAATGAATTCCGAAAAGCAATAAAAAAGATTGATAATAATCTTGATAGTTTCTCACCTCATCATCCAATAAAAGCGTGAAAAAAATCAGAATTGAACCTGCTAAAGAAGATAAAAATGTCATATTCAAAATTCTAATTCTGAACATGCGTCTGGTTTCGTAATAAGTTCCTTGCAATGCGTACAACATCAACCAAGCAAGTGGAATGAAGAAAATTCCGAGGTAGAAATTGATCTCTAACTCAAAATCTTGTTTCTCAATTAACGTTTTTCGGAGGTAAAAAAACAGTGACCAAGAGAAAAGTGCCGTTATCCAATCGACAATAATAAAAAGAACAGCCCAAAATCTCCCTCTCATCCTTCTTAAAAATGTATAACTTTGATGTTGTCAATTAATATTATTCCTTCTGTATTTCCTTCGTCAAGTGAGGCAATAAACGATTGTGAAAAAACACTTCCTGAGGGAGCATTTCCTACTAATTCTCGTAAGTCAATATAGATTTTTTTCCAAACGGCGACATCTGGTTTTTGTGCATTCAAGCGAATATTTACGTTGTTAATTGTCTCATTAGCTGTCACATAAATCAATCCCGTTGTAAGATTGTTAGTTACTTTATAATCAATTTCTAAGTAACATTCTTTACCTTTTGGAAGGAACATATACGGTTCACTTGTAAAAGCAATCCAAGTCGAATCATCAGCATTTAATACAACTTTACCGTAAGCATTTCCATTAAACCATTGTAAATCAAAATTATCGGTATCCATTTTAGCAGCTGACGTATTTGGGTCGTCTGTTATTTGAAAACTTGCATCTTCAAAATCTTCAATCCAAAAATTCAAATTGTCTTTGTACTGTGTGCTTGGATTGATTGTCAAAACTTGATTTTTTACTAAAGTTCCATTTACAACATATTCTTTTAAGAACGGATAGATTTTTTTTGTTGCAGAAATCCCATTATTCTTGATTGCTGGAAATATTTTAAACGTAGCATTTCCTTCTTTGAGAATTGGAATTTTGAAAGGAACTTGGAATACTCCAATTAATTCATCATTGATATATACCCAAGCATCGCTGATATTTTCAGTCAATTCACCTTCTTGCAAAGAAAGACTTGGGTTCGCGCTGATTGTCCAATCGTTAACTTGCAACCAAGCAGGATCGGGATTATTTTTCACACAAGCACTAAATAGGAAAAATAAACTAAAAAAATAGAGAAATAAACGCATGAAATTCTAACGAAATAGATTAGAAATTATTGCTTTTAAAAATGAATTGGTGATTTTTCCAATTTTGAAAGAATACCGTAAGCTACTTCCATTGCTGAAAATCCATCTTCAACAGAAACAATTGGATGTTTTTTGTGAATGATTGAATGATGAAAAGATTTTAATTCCTCTTTTATCGCGTTGACTTCTGCCAACTCAGGTTTATCAATCATGATTTTTTTGCGCTTATTATCTTTTCCAATCTCCAAAATAATATCAAATGGATCTGGTTCACCTTGAACATCATTGATGCTTACAACTTCTAATTCCTTGGTCAAAAAATCAACACTGATATAAGTGTCCTTTTGAAAAAAACGAGATTTACGCATGTTTTTCAACGAAATTCTTGATGCCGTTAAATTTGCAACACAGCCATTTTCAAATTCAAGTCGTGCGTTGGTAATATCATGCGATTCACTCACTACTGAAACGCCAGAAGCTGCAATATTTTTTACGCGCGATTTTACAACACTTAGAATTATATCAATATCGTGAATCATTAAATCCAAAACAACTGGAACATCCGTGCCTCTTGGGTTGAATTGTGCCAAGCGATGTGTTTCTATAAACATCGGATTTTTTAAATATGGTAAAGCAGCTTGAAACGCTGGATTGAAGCGTTCGACGTGTCCAACTTGCACAATAACTTCGGCTTCAGTTGTTAACATCACCATTTTTTTTGCCTCTTCCATTGTTTCAGAAAGTGGCTTTTCGATAAAAACATGTTTTCGTGCTCGCAATGCTTCAATTGCACAACTGTAGTGACTTAAAGTTGGAGTAACAATATCGATGCAATCAACTTCATTAATCAATTCTGAAACACTTCCAAATGACTTAATATTAAATTGATTTTCAACACTTTGAGCATTACTTGAATCTGCATCATAAAAACCAACAAATTCAAAAATATCACTTAGTTCTAGCAGCAAACGAATGTGTATTTTCCCCAAGTGTCCAGCCCCTACTACTCCAATTTTCAACATGTTTTTTTATTTTAAAATTAACAGCATAAGTAAAACAAAAAACGCCACCTTAAAGAACTTTTCAACATGAAAAAAGCCATTAATCAAGGATTAATGGCTTCTGCTGATATAGTTTGAAAT
The DNA here is from genome assembly GCA_018883325.1 of Flavobacteriales bacterium. GTDB lineage: Bacteria > Bacteroidota > Bacteroidia > Flavobacteriales_D > Crocinitomicaceae > UBA952. Next base: position 45,312 of record VEQH01000024.1, read on the forward strand.
TTATTTATTTACCGCGTCAACAATTGCTTTGAACGCTTCTGGATGATTCATTGCTAAATCTGCTAAAACCTTACGATTCAATTCGATTCCGCTTTTGTGAATACCTCCCATAAATTTAGAATAACTCATTCCGTATTGACGAACACCCGCGTTGATACGAGTGATCCACAATGAGCGGAAGTTTCTTTTCTTTTGTTTACGACCTGAATAAGCGTAAACTAATCCTTTTTCGACAGCGTTTTTAGCAACTGTCCATACATTTTTTCTTCTTCCAAAGTAACCTTTGGCAAGTTTCATCAAGTTCTTTCTTCTAGCTCTTGACGCAACGTGATTTACTGATCTTGGCATATTTTTAAGTTTTTTAATAAGGAGTGCAGTGTTATTTCAACTGACTTATGTACTCGTTATTGGGTTAACAATTTATTAAACCGCAAAGCGGACTACTTCATACAAAGTTGTAATTTGATATTTGATAAATCAGCATCGTGTACTAATCCAGCATGTGTCAAATTACGTTTACGTTTAGTAGCCTTTTTTGTCAAAATGTGGCTTTTGAAAGCGTGTTTACGCTTGATTTTCCCACTTCCAGTGATTGTGAATCGCTTCTTAGCACTAGATTTTGTTTTCATTTTTGGCATTGTTCTTCTTTTTTTAGAGTTAAACTTCTATATCAGCTTCTTTTGAATTTAGAATGGAAAATGAAGAATGTAGAATGATGTTTATTTCAATTTTACATTTTCAATTTTACATTTTCAATTCTTTTATTTCTTCTTCGAATTAATCATAATGATCATCTTCTTACCTTCTAACTTTGGTAATTGCTCAACAGCTCCAACGTCAGCTAGTTCTTGTGCAAATTTCAACAACAAGATTTCACCTCTGTCTTTAAATACGATTGTTCTACCACGGAAGAAAACGTAAGCTTTCACTTTGCTTCCTTCTTCTAAGAATTTACGCGCATGCGCCAATTTAAAGTTGAAGTCATGGTCGTCGGTATTAGGTCCGAAACGGATTTCTTTCACGACTACTTTACTTTGTTTTGCTTTCAATTCTTTCTGCTTGCGTTTTTGGTTATACAAGAATTTCTTGTAATCCATGATTTTACAAACAGGTGGTTTTGCATTTGGAGAAATCTCAACTAAGTCCATTTCTTGCTCCGTTGCAAGTGCGATTGCTGCTGCAACAGACATTACTTGTGGCTCCTCACCTTCAATCACTAATCGGATTTCCGAAGCAATTATTTTTTCATTGATTCGATGTTGAGCTTCCTCAACTCTTTTAACAAACGGTCTCGAATTTTTCCTCATTCAATTATTTAAATTTCTGTTGCCAATTCTTTTTCAACGGCTTCTTTTACTATTTCTATAAACGCATCGTGTGACATTGCTCCTCTATCTCCCTCACTTCTTTGTCTTACTGACACTTGATTTTGTTCAAATTCTTTCTCTCCTACGATTAACATGAAAGGTATTTTTGCGATTTCAGCATCGCGTATTTTCTTACCAATCTTTTCGTTACGGTCGTCAACGAGTCCGCGAATATCGGAATTATTTAGGAATTCTGAAACTTTTTCTGCATACTCATTATATTTCTCTGATATTGGCAACACAATAAATTGCTCGGTAGTCAACCAAAGAGGAAAATCGCCTGCGCAATGTTCTAAAAGCACTGCCAAGAAACGTTCCATTGAACCAAATGGCGCTCGGTGAATCATAACTGGTCGATGTTTCGCATTGTCTGCACCGATGTATTCAAGTTCAAATCGTTCAGGTAAGTTGTAATCCACTTGAATTGTTCCCAATTGCCATTCTCTACCTAAAGCATCTTGCACCATAAAATCCAATTTTGGACCATAGAATGCTGCTTCACCATACGCAACAACTGTTGGCAAATTCTTTTCTTCCGCAGCTTCAATGATTGCATTTTCTGCTTTCACCCAATTTTCTTCTGCGCCAATGTATTTTGCACGATTGGTTTTATCACGCAAAGAAATTTGTGCTTTGAAATTTTGGAAATCCAAGGTTTTCAAAACATACAAAACGATGTCAATTACTTTTTTGAATTCGTCTTTTACTTGATCTTGCGTACAGAAAATATGCGCATCATCTTGTGTAAACCCACGAACGCGCGTTAAACCGTGCAATTCACCTGATTGTTCGTAACGATAAACAGTTCCAAATTCAGCAAAACGTGCAGGTAAATCTTTGTATGAGCGAGGTTTAGACTTGAAAATCTCACAGTGATGCGGACAGTTCATTGGTTTCAAATAAAACTCTTCGTTTGGATCTGGAGTTTTAATAGGTTGAAATGAATCTGCACCATATTTTTCGTAGTGACCTGAAGTCACATACAATTCTTTGTTTCCAATGTGTGGTGTGATTACTTGCTGGTAACCTGCTTTGCGTTGCGCCTTTTTCAAGAAATTCTCTAAGCGCTCTCTCAAAGCAGCACCTTTCGGCAACCACATTGGCAAACCTTGACCCACTTTTTGGGAGAATGTGAAAAGCTCTAATTCTTTCCCTAATTTTCTATGGTCACGGCGTTTTGCCTCTTCCACTTTCTCTAAATATTCAGTCAGTTCAGAATTTTTAGGAAACGTAATTCCGTAAATACGTGTTAATTGTTTATTTTTTTCGTCGCCACGCCAGTAAGCACCAGCAATTGAAGTCAATTTTACAGCTTTGATAAATCCTGTATCAGGAATATGAGGTCCACGACATAAGTCAGTGAAATTACCTTGCGTGTAGAATGTTATTGTTCCATCTTCCAATTCAGAAAGCAATTCCAATTTATACGGATCTTGTTTTTCTTCAAAGTAAGCAATTGCATCAGCTTTTGATATTTCTTGACGGATGAATTGATTTTTTGCTTTCGCCAATTCTTTCATTTTCGCTTCAACTTTTTCCAAATCCTTTTCGGTAATGGAATGTTCCATGAAGTCGATATCGTAATAAAAACCATTGGTAACAGGAGGTCCAATTGCCAATTTTATTCCTGGGAAATAAAACTCAAGTGCTTCTGCCATCAAGTGAGCAGACGAGTGCCACATGGTTGATTTTCCTTCGGCATCGTTCCATGTCAATAGTTGTAAATTACAATCTTCTGTTATGGGTAGATTGGCATCTTTAACAGTGTCATTAATTTTCGCTGCTAAAACGTTTCTTGCAAGACCTTCAGAGATACTTGCTGCAATTTGTAGTGCTGATGTTCCCGGTTCATACGAGCGAACGGCACCATCAGGGAAAGTGATTTGCATATTTAAAAAAATTAGGTTGCAAAAGTAATGAATCGGATTGAACAAAATGAATTGAAAAAGGAATCTTATTTGAAAATCACCTTACTTCTTACAATAATTTAGATTCAAATAATTATGAGGAGGAAACCATTATTTCATCATACGGAATAGGAAAACCAAATCTTTTTAAATATTTTTTCTCACAAATAAAAAGCAAATACTATCAAAATTTTCATGTTCAAGATTTTAAAAGAATGGGGAAATGTAAAAAATTTAGTATTAGGTAGAGTTACCTGATTTTCATGCTAACTTAACTTTTTTTGAAATCAACGCATTTTTTTACTTTAGATTTACATAAACAAATCATTTTATTAACCCGACGGGTAAATATTGATATTTTATATTAGGCAGCATATTTTATATCCTCATGCTTGAAATATGCCTTAACTCTATTTGGATTTTCGGATAGCATTTCCATATGATTTTTCATGTTTT
>VEQH01000084.1 GCA_018883325.1 Flavobacteriales bacterium
CTTGAGGTACAAATAAACTGTACAAATGTGATTGAATTGATGCTTGATCTTCGCTCTTTTTTTCCATGAATCCAAATTAAGAAAAAATCAAATTTAAACTGCCAGCACCTCAAAATAAGTTTTACCCTAGATATGCGAATATAGTTATTTGTTTATTAAAACTTCGCTATTTTAATATTGTCTTTGTTTCAAAATTTGAAATAAGGTTAATAATTTATCTTTGGAGTTGTTCACGTTGATGTCTTCAACTGATTTTAAGGCCTTTGAGTAATATTCATTCATCACCAAAGTACAATTTTCCTTCACATTTAAAGTTTCAAATAATTCCAAAGAACGTTTAATTTTTAATTCGTTATTGGATTCATATTTTAGATTAATTAACTCCGTTTTTTGAGCCTCGCTTGCTGCTGATTTTGCAAGAATCGATAGTATCGTCTTTTTGTCCGCTAAAATATCGCCACCTTTTTGTTTACCAACTTTATCCGATTCACCATAGAGATCCAATAAATCATCTTGAATTTGAAAGGCAATTCCTAAATTGACTCCAAATGAATAAATGTTTTGAATATTTTCCTCAGACGCCTCTGCGATTATTGCACCCATTTCAAATGCAGCACCGAGTAAAACAGATGTTTTTAAACGAATCATATTGATGTATTCGTCTAATGTTACTTCTTCTCGTTGTTCGAAATCCATATCAAGCTGCTGACCTTCACAAACTTCTACAGCTGTGCGGTTAAAACAAGCTAAAAGCGGCATCAAATGATTGCAATCATTTTTAGAAAGTAGTTCATAGGCTTTCACAAAAAGAACATCTCCAGAAAGTATTGCAATGTTTTCATTCCATTTTTCATGGACCGTTATTTTTCCTCTTCGAAGTGGCGCTTTGTCCATTATATCATCGTGAATAAGGGAAAAATTGTGAAATAACTCTACTGCTAGGGCTGCAAATTTTGTTTTTTCAAGACTTGCTCCAAATAAATCACCGGCAATTAAGGTTGCCATCGGGCGCATTCTTTTACCACCAAGGGTTAAGAAATAGCTTAGAGGGTCGTATAAATTAGCAGGTGAGGAAGGAAATTTTATGTTTTGAATTTCTTTCTCTAAAAATAGCGCGTAGTCTTTTATAAAATCCATTAATCGTTTATCAAATTCATTAAATAGGAACCGTATCCACTTTTAACAAGTGGTGTTGCTAATTGTTTTAATTGTTCCTTGTTAATAAATCCATTTCTATAAGCAACTTCTTCAATAGAACCAATTTTTAAACCTTGTCTTTCTTCAATAACTTGAACGAATTGACCTGCTTGCATTAACGAAGTAAAAGTTCCTGTATCTAACCAAGCTGTTCCTCTGTCTAATACTGCAACTTTTAATTTTCCTTGTCTTAAATATTCAGCGTTTACGTCTGTAATTTCATATTCGCCGCGTGCAGAAGGTTGAAGATTCTTTGCAATTTTAACAACTGAATTATCGTAAAAATACAAGCCAGGAACAGCGAAATTTGATTTTGGTTTCAATGGTTTTTCTTCGATAGAAATTGCATTCATATTTTCATCAAATTCTACAACACCGTATCGCTCTGGATCGCTAACGTGGTAGGCATAAACTACGCCTCCTTCAGGGTCATTATTTTCTTTTAGTAAGGTATCCATTCCAACACCATAAAAAATGTTGTCACCAAGAATTAAGGCAACTTTATCATTTCCTATAAATTCTTCACCGATAACAAACGCTTGTGCAAGCCCATTTGGAATTTCTTGAACGGCATACGAAAACGAACAACCTAAATTTTTACCGTCTCCAAGTAATTTTTCAAAATGCGGCAAATCATGAGGCGTTGAAATGATTAAAATTTCTTTAATTCCAGCACTCATAAGGATTGATAAAGGATAATAAATCATCGGTTTATCATAAATTGGCATCAATTGTTTACTAACAGCCAATGTTAGTGGATGTAAACGCGTTCCTGATCCTCCTGCTAAAATAATTCCTTTCATTGTAAGTAGATTTAATAATTAATTAAGGTTGTTTTTTTCATTTTCTTTTTCAGCACTTATTTGTAATTCGTTCCAATCAATATCACTGTATTCATTGTAGGCATCGAAATAGGGTTCTTTAAAGGATTTTGTTGTGATGAATTTATCCAAGGTTAGCAACAATGAAGGAAGAACGATCAAATTTGTAATCATTGCAACTAATAATGTTATGGAAATTAATAATCCAAGTGCTTGTGTTCCACCAAATTGAGAGAACATAAATACAGAGAACCCACAGAATAAAATGATGGATGTGTAGAACATTCCGAGTCCAGATTCACGAATAGCAATGATTACACATTCACGTAAATCCCACTCTTTGTTTTTTAATTCTTGGCGGTATTTTGCTAAAAAGTGGATGGTGTCATCAACTGAAATACCAAAAGCAATACTGAATACTAAAAGTGTTGAAGGTTTCAATGGAATACCAAAGTAACCCATAATTCCACCTGTAAAAAACAATGGAATTAAATTAGGAACCATTGAAATCACCACCATTCTCCAAGATCTAAAAAGAATGGCCATCAAAACACCAATTGAAACAATGGCAAATGCTAAACTTGAAAATAAATTGTTTACCAAATATTGCGTTCCTTCAGAAGCAACGACTGATGTTCCTGTGAAAGTTATATCAAAATACTCATTATCAATTGCTTTTCTTAGGTTCGGCATAAATTCTTTCTTGCCGTAGTAAGATTTAATTAATTCTGGGTCTGAATCAAATTTAACTTGTAATGAGTTGTTTTTCTTTGCAATTATTTCTGTTAAACTGTTGTAAACATTGGAATAAGAATAAAGAATTGAATCGACGTATTTTTTATTTTTCTCCGCTTTAGAGTAATAAAATTCAATTTGTTTTTTATCAGGATTTAAAATTTCATCGACTTTCTTTTTAAGGGCTGAAACTTTATCTGCTACTTCATACGAACCTAAATCTTTCATTTGCGAACGAATTCGAATCGTACACGTATTTGTGTCTAATAATTCCTTTAAAGAAAGCCCACCGCCGTTAGCATTCGTCATCGTGAAATTATCAATGTATTGTTTTAATCTTAATTTATCTCGGTTAGAAATCAAAGTGTATTTATCTGGATTATTTCCGTAATAAGCCATGTTCACAACCTTTACAAAATCAACGGGAGAAATACTTCTGGAGAACAATGTGTCTTTTTCAAATTCTTTTTGAACTAATTCTAAACGCTCAAGAGTTGTATTTTTAAATAAGCGTCCGGGTTCTTTGTAAGAAACCATGATTTCAAATGGAATTGAACCTCCAAAATGCTTTTCCATGAATTTAACATCCAAAAGAATTTGATCATTCTTAGGTAAATCGCCTGTTAAATTACCTGTTGCTTTAATCTTTGAAAGACCGTAGATGCTAATTACAACGATTATTCCAGTGACAATAAAAATAGTATTTCTCTTGAATTGAGTAATTTTAACAATAAAATCAATTAACCCAGTTGCAAATTTTCTGTCTAAGTGTTTTAAATGTCTTTGCTTTGGAGGTTTTGAGAAAGAGGCAAAAATTGGTAAAATACAAATAGATAGTATAAAAACCATCATGATATTAACCGATGCGGCTAAACCAAATTCCATTAATTTTTCAGAATTTGTAAATGCAAAAGTTACAAATCCTAAAGCAGTTGTGAAATTTGTTAAAAAAGTCGCTGTACCGATTTTTTGGATGACCCTCGATAATGCTTTGACTTTATTCCCGTGTTCTTTGACTTCTTGGTGGAATTTTGTCATCAAGAAAATACAATTTGGAATTCCGATAACAATCATCAGCGGCGGAATTAAGGCAATAAGTATGGTTAGTTTATATCCTGCAAACGCAATACTTCCCATTGCCCATATAACTGCAACGATTACCACCGAATTACAAATCGCAACAACTCTCAAAGATCTAAAAAAGAAATAGAGTAGGACAGAGGTTACTAACAAGGAGAAAGCGATGAATAAAAACATTTCAGCTTGGATTCTTGTCGCAATGACAACTCTCAAGTGCGGAAGACCTGCATAGTGCATTTTCCCTAGCTTTTTCTCGTAAGAAGCAACGAGTTTTTCAATGTCTAAGACAACCTTTGATTTAACTTTATCGGTCAGGAACTTTTCATTTATTCCAATCATCATTAAAGAAACATCTCCTTTTTCACTGTAAAGAAGTCCTTTGTAAATTGGATTGTTTTTGATCTCTTTTTTAATCGAATCAATACTTTTTTCTTGAAACGTTATGTCTGAAAAAACGCGATGTATTTCAAATTTGTTTTCTGCACGATTGTTTTTGATGGTAAAAAGTGTCGCTTCTGATATAATTGACTCAACACCATCAAATTGTAGGATAGAATCTCCTAATTGTTTCCACAACAAGAAATTACGTTCGGTATAGAGTGAATCAGTTTCAACACCAATAACGAGTGCGCCACCATCTTCTCCAAAGAGTTTTTTGAATTTTTTATAGTTTTCAGTAGTTGGAGAATCTTTCGGAAGAACGATACCGTATTTATTGTCGAGGTTCAATGCTGTAATTGCATAATAACCAAAAAAGACTGTAAGTAAGGTAATTATTCCGAGTATGAAGAATCTATTTCTGAGTATAAAGTTTGCTATTGCTTGCCACATAATTTTATTTAACCTTTAAGGGGTTGACCGACAAAATTAAGTAAATACCTTAGAAAAGAAAGCGTTTTGTCAGGAATGTGGTTTACAACCATCTGAATAAATCGTCAAAAATACGTTTTCCCCAAGGTGTATTTCCGTATTCTTTCTCTATTTTTTGACGTAACTCTTGCAAAGTAAATACCTTATTTTTGCCAGTATCTAATTTAAATTCAGAACTTGCTGGTTGTGCAACATCAATTTTTTTTGCAAAATAGATAACACCACCATCTTCGGTAGCAACACCTAAAATTGTTCCTGGTAAACCACAAAATCCTTCTGGTCCAACTGATGGAATTAAGGCAGGCGAGTACCATGCATAAATGCGCGTACTGTCATTTTTTTGGTAAATTGCTTTTCGACATTCGTAACCTGCAATTGTTCGCTTGTTGTCTGTTATTTTCCAGTTTCTTACGGGCAATGAATCGTTTACATAAATCTCTTGACCAAAAAGAGATAATAGTGAAATTTGTCTATTCGAGTTTAGATTTTGCAAGTATGAATTTTTTGTGGTCATCCACGAAGTCATATCATCACTTGTTTCCACTGGAACGGGTTTGAAAACTGAAATAGAATCACAGAACGTCAAGGTGAAAGCTTCATTCTTGATTTTATTTGCATCGTTTATCATTCGACGCATACGTTGATCTGTGAAACGTTTTTCTAAGTTTGTTCTACGTTCGTAAGTTATTTTCCCACTTGAAATATATTGCGCCGAAAAACTGCCACAAATTAAAAGTGAAAAAAGGAAAAATAGTTTAGTGCCAGCCGTTGAAATCATCTTCTTTGGTTTTATTGTTGTTGAATTTGTAAGTCAATTTTAGTAAGAAATAGCGTGAAATAATTCGCGTGAAATTATCCGTAATAATATTTCCATTCACTTGTCTTTGAACGTTGATGTTTTGATTGAAAATATCATTTGCATTGATTGCAAGAATCAAGTTTTCAGTTGGGAAAAATGCTTTACTAACTTCTGCGTTTAAAACAAAAATATTTCGGTTGAATCCTTGAGCTCTTCTCGAATTAATTGTGTAATCACCAACTACTTTTATTTTGAAATGTAAAGGCAATTGATAATCAATACGTAGGTTGTAATTCTGAGAAGTAAATGGAAGATTTGAAACACTTGAAAGTGAACTCACTGGATTTGTGTAGGTGAAATCATTTTCAATGGCGATTTCAAGAGAATCTAATTTTAATCGCAATTCCAAACCACTACTAATTGATGTATTTTGAGTTACATTCAGTTGGTTGTTGATGTAGTTTTGGTATCTGAAGTAGCTTCCGTTTGCTTTAGGTGAAACCTCAAGTTTTCTATTGAATAAAGGAATACCACCGCCAATCCAAAACGATGCATTGAAGTTGCCATCAACGTTAACCGTTTTGCTAACTGTTCTACCGAACGAGTCATAAGTTGTTTGGTTAGCGAAATCGTTGTTTGTCAATGTAGCGTTCATTCCACTCCAAATATATCTTCCAGAAAGTGCTTGCCAAGAATTGAAATTTGCCCAAACTGAGTGTACATAATTGGGTTTCAAATCAGGATTTCCTTCGATAATTCTATTCGGATTGCTATTGTCAGGAACAGGTTGTAAATCATTAACCGATGGGGGAGAAGAGTAAGTCGAATAATTGATATTCAGTCGTTTACTCATACTTGGTTTGTACATATAAGAAAACTCTGGTAAGAAATTATTGATGCTTTGATCTACAATTGCACTCGTCACCAAATTTCTATTTTCGATTGAAATATTTCTGTAACCTAAACCTCCTGTTAGTGTATTTTTTCCTTTTTCAAAAATTAAAGAGGCTGTTCCTCGATTTTGAAAGCGTTGATTATCAAAGTTATTTGTTAAAAGAGACACAACTTCTGTGTAACTTCCGTCACCACGATTGAAGGTTTTTTTGTCTTGATTGGATTTTCCACTTTCAAATAAATATTCCACTTTAATTTTAAAAAGTTTGTGGATTGGTTCAGTGTAGGTTGCAATACCAAAGTTGGTTACACTTGAGTTTTGATTTCCTTTTAATTGATCAATCGTGTCAATGTTACTTCCAAATTTCGAGTAAGAATATAAGTTTCCATCGGTCGAATTGTTATTGTATTCAAGAATGTATTTGAACTCCAATTCTCGTTTTGGTTTCTTAAATTTTCTACGAATTAAAGCCTCCGAGTTACTAGACATTCCTTTTGAATCGTTAACGTTCTGAATACTAGTAGAAAAGTACTCTAAAAACTTAACATCTCTAAAACTGCTTGTGCTCAAATTGTCTGTTGTGGCAGCGTCGAATTTAAAGTTGGGTTTAATTTCTAAATAAGTCAGTGAATCGATGTTTGTTTTGTAACTAAAATTCAAATTATGTGACTCGTTTTTAGAATAGTTTCTGGAAGAATCCTTTGTGTAATAAGAACTATCTTGAAGAAAATATTGAGATTGACTGCTAGAATAAGCATCTAGTTTATTGTTGTAATAGGAATAATTAAATCCAATTTTACCTGTTTTCCCAATTTTATCTGAGTAGTAGATTCCTGCTTTTAAAGTTTGAGGAATACCACTTGTGTTTGTTCCTTGACCTCTATCCCAAAAATTGCCTCCACCTTCATTCTCTAAACCAAATTTATTCATATCGCCCCATCCGAAATTAGAACGTGGCGTATTGGATGTCAGCAAGAAAACCGAAATCTTTTGTTTTTTATTGAATTTATTTAAAAGCACTTCGCCTTCGTAAAAAGGCGTGTTTTGCATTAAGCCAAAGTCACTTGCACCAGAAATTTTTCCGAAATAACCTTTCTTGGCGTCATCTTTGAGTTTTAAATCAAGAACTTGAATTTTTTCATCTTCTCCTGCTTTAGCATTTTCATTCGTTTTTTCGTAAACCTGAACGGATTCAACGCCTTTTGCTGCTAGGTTTTTTGTCGCAATCGTTGGGTCAGAACCAAAAAACTCATCCCCATCTACTAAAACTTGACTGATTTCTTTTCCTTGCGACGAGATTTGTCCGTTTTCATCGATTTTAAGTCCGGGTAATTTCTTCAATAAATCTTCTACGACAGCATTTTGTCCAACTTTGAAGGAATCAGCCACGTAAACAAGCGTGTCGCCTCGATAGAAAATGGGATTTTTATTCGCAAAAATGACAACTTCGTCCAATTCTTTTGTTTTCATATTCATGCGAATGGAAGGAATATTGATTTCACTGTTTCCATCGTTTCCAAAAATGAAATACGATTTCGGCTCTAATTCAGGATGTTCGACTATTAACGTAAAAGTATCAACTTTGAAATTTGTTAACACAAAATCACCGTCAGCATTGGTTCTTGTGTACTTTAGTAAAAGTGAGTCTTTGATTCTAACGGCTAAAACAGAAACATTTGCCAAGGCTCTTTTTCCTGTTGTATCAACAACATGACCTGTAACTTTCATGTTTTGTGCCGAAACTTTTGGTAAAAAAGCCAAAGCAAAAAGAAAGAAAATAACTACATTTTTTAAACGCATAGTTTTGATTTTTGAATGAAATTAAAGAATGTCTAAGACACTATTTTTAAAATAGGTTGAGTGGTAATATCTCTGTAAGGACGTTCTTATTTTTAAAGTAATTTGATGTCTAGCAAAGCTTGGTAAGAAAAGCCATCCAATTCTGTCACCTCTTTAAATTCGATTTTTAGCGGTTTATTGAGGTACTTACTTTCGTTGTCTTTTAATGTTTTTAGCACTCCTTTGTAAGAAGGAATAACAACTGAGGAATTGTAAAAATCAGTTCCAATATTAATGAAAATCTTTTCGCGCGATTCGTTGAAACCTAAGAAATTTGTTTGAAATTTTCCTGTTTGATTGATGATTTCTAAGGCTTTAGATGGATCGTGTAAACGCTTTTCAGCAGCAACATAAGCAGCTTTTGTAATGTCATTTTCGCCTGCAACTTTTCTTTCAGCTGTGTACACAACTATATTTTGTTCGTTGTAATAGGTTTTCACTTCACGAACATAAGTTGTGTTTTTAATGTAGCGTTTAATCGTTTGAACACTTGTAAACAATTGACTTCCTTTAAAATAGAAATGGGTTTCAACTTGTCGTCCGTCAGTTTCAGTTAAATAATGCACCAACTTTGAGAATTGATAAGTCGAGTCAATTAAAGCGCTAACACTCTCAATATTGCCCTCGTTATCGATATAACTTAAACTTTTAGCTTCGAATAAATCTTTGTCCGCATCAATTGATTGCATTTGTTTCTCATAACTTTCCGCTTTTGAGTATGCTGGAATTAATTGATCTAATCGTTCTCTTTTTTCTGTTTTTTCAGTGTTCTCAACAGGTTCTTTACAAGCTGAAAAAAGCAACGAAATACTGCAAAATGCAATTAGTAATCGATTCATGCGGTTGTTTTAGGGAGGGCAAAATTACAAGAACAAAAATACTATCACGATTTTTTAAAATTTAATAACAAAAAAGAACGATTTAGTCTTTGAATAAATAGCACCTAAGTTGTTTATTATTTGTGAGTTAACTTTAGTTTTTAATCCTTGATTTAAGCTTAGCTATTGGCTTTACTTGAACAGATTTACAATCATTCCGAAAAAAGCATGTTCGTCTGCTTTCATTAAGTTATTGGAAATTGAATCTAGTTTATTCACCAAGCGATCTATACTTTGAATTGTGTTTTCAAAATCTTGTTTTTCTGCAAGATTATCTGATTCCACTGTTTTTAAATCATTCAGATGCTGCATCAAAGGTTCAATTTCTCTGCGTTTACGTTCACGAACGATTCGTTTTGCTACTTCCCACATGTCTTTTTCGGCTCTGAAAAATTCCCTTCTTTCTCCCAACACTGTTTCTTTGTAAACTAAATTCCAATTTATCAATTCGCGCACATTCATGTTCGTATTACCGCGAGAAATTTGAAGTTTTTCCATAATATCTTCTGTACTCAAAGGAGTTGGGCTCGTTAACAAAATAGCATGAACTTGAGCCATTGAACGATTAATTCCCCATTGAGAACCAAAATTTCCCCACAAATTGATGAATTGATTTTTTGCTTGTTCTAATTCCATAACACGAAAATACAAGTTTTCAATATCTTTTGAAAGTATAGGAAAGTGGAATTAGTTTATGGTTGTAAAATTAACCACATAGAAACATAGAAAAAGGTTTGAGTCCGAAGTAATGTAAAAGGATAAAAAGAGAAAATTAAGAATCGGATAAATTTAGAATTAACAAATGTGCTAATATGCTAATTAATAAATGTGACAATGATAGAATTTAAAAATTAAAAATCTCTTCCTCGCCCCAAAAATCCTTTCTTCGAGTTGAAATCCTAATCAAAAACCAAGCATCAAAAATCAAAAATCCTTTCTTCGCATTGTAATTCTTTTTCAACATTAAACATTAAAATTCAACATTCAAAAAGCTCAATGTAAAAATGTTAACCACATAGAAACATAGAAAAAAAATAGAACCGCTTTGCGGAGAAAAGTCGAAATTCAACACAAAATTTAACATTAAAATCTCCCACGTTAAAAGGATAGATAATGTTTATCTTCGCCCCAAAATCATAATCAAAAATCAAGCACCAAAAATCAAAAATCCTTTCTTCGCGTTGTAATTCTTTTTCAACATTAAAAATTCAAAATTAAGCATTACACTCACCCCCTCAAAACTGCACCTGTTTCCTTTTCGATTCCCATGCGGATTTGTTCCATTGCTTTGTCAATTTCTTGATCGTTTAAAGTTCGGTCGCCGTCTTGTAAGATGAACGAAAGAGCATAGGATTTTTTACCAGCTTCCAATTTGTCGCCTTCGTACACATCGAATAAATTCACATTTTGAAGTAATTTTTTCTCACTTTTTCTAGCAGCGGTTTCTAATTCAGAGAATTTCGTTTCCTTGTTCACTAAGAATGAAAAATCGCGACGAATAGCAAAAGCTTTCGGTAAATCTTTGAATTTGATTTTTACCGTTTTCAAAGTTTCTAGCAACACATCAAAATTGATAGAAGCGAAGTAAACTGGATTTTTGATGTCGAAGTATTTTTGAATCTTTGGCGATACAATTCCAATTTCAACAATTGATTTTTTGAAAACTTCAATTTTTTCAGCATCTTGAAACAAGTCACTTTCTAATGCTTTTTCTTGTATGTTGGAAGTTAGTCCCAAACGATTTAGAAGCGAAGTGATGATTCCTTTTAAAGTAAAGTAAGTTACAGCTTCCGTTGTTTTATTCCAAGATTCTTCTGATTTTGAACCTGTTAAAACAAAAGAAATGTTGCGTTGCTCATTGAATCCAGACGCGTACTTGAAATAAGTTTTACCAAATTCAAATAGTTTCACGTTCGGGTGTTGACGATTTTGGTTGTGTTGAATATTTTCCATCAGGCCAAAAAGCAAAGTCTGACGCATCACATTTAAGTCTTGACTCAAAGGATTTAACATTTCAACTTGCTGTTCAACTTTTAAAGTTTCTCCACCTAATTTTTCAACGTAAATTCCTTTTGTCAATGAATTATTCAAAGCCTCGTTGAATCCTTTTCCAACCAAAAACTCAGCAATTGTAGCTTGAAGTTTGTCGGCATTTATTGCTTCAGAAATAGGCAAAGAAATATTCCATTTTTCTGGAATTGGAACTAAATTAAAACCATAAATGCGTAGAATTTCTTCCGCAACATCAGCTTCACGGTGAACATCCGTTCTATAACTTGGAATCTCGATTTCTAAGTTTAAATCAGTTGAATTCAGTATTTTGAAATCTAAATTCTCTAAAATTTGAACGACAGCTTCTTTTGAAATTTCACTTCCAATCAAGCGATTTATTTTGCTAAGATTAACAGTAATAATACGTTTTGAAATCGGATTGATTAAAACATCTTTTTCATCCATTGCAATTTCTCCACCAGCGATTTCTTGAATTAATTGTGCCGCTCTTCGTAAAGCATAAAGAGTTAATTCTGGATCAACGCCACGTTCGAAACGAAAACTTGCATCGGTATTTAAGCCGTGAATTTTAGCTGTTTTTCTAACTGAAACGGCATTAAACACAGCTGATTCTAGGAAAACATTTTGAGTTTGTTCACTTATTCCAGAATCTGCGCCACCGAAAACACCTGCAATACAAAGATTTTCAGTGCCGTTTGTGATCATCAATTCTTCGCCTTTCAATGTTCTTTCAACGCCATCTAAAGTTGTGAAAACTTGACCTTCACTTGCTTTTTTAACAACGATTTGACCATTTAATTTGGCTACATCAAAAGCGTGTAAAGGAGTTCCTAATTCACGCATTACAAAATTGGTAACATCTACCACGTTATTTATTGGCGAAAGTCCGACTGCGCGTAATCTTTTTTGCAACCACTCAGGTGAAGCTTGCACCTTAACATTTGAAATTGTTACGCCGCAATAACGGTCGCAATTGGCAGTGTCTTCAACTGATATTTCGATCGGTAAATTTGCATTTTCAGCTTTCAATTCCTTGGTTTCTGGCCAAACGATTGTAGCATTTTTTCCTTGGTGGAAATTAAAATACGCCACTAAATCTCGCGCTACTCCAATGTGTCCCATTGCGTCAGAACGATTTGGAGTTAAACCAATTTCTATTTGAAAATCATCCTCTAAATCAAAGTAACTCGCTGCTGATGAACCTGTTTCGATATGGTCAGGTAAAACCAAAATTCCAGCGTGAGACGTTCCTAAACCTAATTCATCTTCAGCACAGAGCATTCCGAAAGATTCAACGCCTCTAATTTTTGCTGCTTTTATTTTGAAAGCTTCATCTGGTTTGGGATACAAGGTGCAACCCACTGTGGCAACCACCACTTTTTGACCTGCTGCAACATTTGAAGCGCCACAAACGATTTGTAAAACTTCTGTACCAATATCAACTGTTGTAACTTTTAATTTGTCTGCGTCGGGGTGTTTTTCACACGTTAAGACTTTACCAATCACAACGCCTTCCAATCCGCCTTGAACAGCTTCCATTTTTTCAACGCCTTCAACCTCTAAGCCCGTGTCGGTTAAGATTTTAGCAATTTCGTCGATATTTAGTTCAGTTGAAACGTAATTTTTAAGCCAGTTGAATGATATTTTCATGAGTGATTTATAAGGTGGTGGCAAAGTTAATAAATTATTAGTTGGAGAAAAATCTCACAAGTACAGATTCAAAAACCGCGTTTTAAGGAGACATAAATATAAATTAAAGGAAATTCAATTTTCAGTTCTAGAAAACTAAAGTGTTTTGAAACTTTCCAGAAATTGGGGACTATTATAAACAAACCATTAAGGAATTAAGAAAATTAAGGGAGATAGACTTAATACGCCTTAACTTCTAAATGGTAAGAACTAACCATTAAGGAATTAAGAAAATTAAGTGAGATAGACTTAATGCTCCTTAACTTCTTAATGGTAAAAATTAACCACTAAGGGATTAAGAAAATTAGGGGAGATAGACTTAATGCTCCTTAACTTCTAAATGGTAAGAACTAACCATTGAGGAATTTAGGAAATTATTTTTCTTTTGAGCTACACCAGTTTCCACTTATATTGAATTGCAACAAAATGAAGTGCCATTATTAAACTTACTAAACAAACTAGATAATGCACACAGAAATATTTTTTTAAAAGTTGAAGGTTATGCAAAAACTATTAAAAATAAAGATGAACTCAAGACGAAAATTATACCACTTCAAAACGATTCATTTTGTTATTAATGTAATGATGTTTATCAAAAAATAATTGCTTCGATGTGTTTTGACCCCTTAAATAATCGGACAGAAATTACGAATAATTTTTGTAATTATGTCTATGGCAAAAAAGCACACAGAGGAGGAAAAATTAAACATCCTTCAAGAAGCAGAGAAAAATGGAGTGAAA
>VEQH01000025.1 GCA_018883325.1 Flavobacteriales bacterium
GACCACGAAGTAGCGCTGAAAGCAAATAAACCATCTTCTTCGTTGCAGTCACCACGGAGTAGCACCGAAGGTAAATCGAAGTATTAATATACATCTTCATTGACTGCGTCTAGAATCTGGCTCATTTGGCTTCGCCTCTTCTTCGAGGTCTGACTTTTTCAGCAGACCCTAATTAATGAATATGCTAATGACTCAATTAACAAATCAGTACATTAAAATTAGGTGAATTCTATATTGTTTTAAAAGACTTGTGATATGTCAAATGCTTTTCTTTCGTAACTTGGCACCCCAATATGCCACGGTATTTCATAGAGATCGCTTATAACGGTGCTGACTTTCACGGTTGGCAAAAGCAACCCAACGCTCCAAGTGTTCAAGAAACGATTGAGAAATGTTTGTTTAAACAGTTCGGAAATACTGAAGTTCCTATTGTTGGTTGTGGAAGAACAGATGCAGGTGTGCATGCAAAACAGTATTTTTTTCATGTTGATTTAGAACGAGAAGTTGATGAAATTCAATTCGTTTATAAGTTAAACCGAATGTTTCCAAAAGGAATTGCTGCTTATTCAATGAAAAAAGTTGCTCCCGATTTACACGCTCGCTTTGATGCGAAAAAAAGAACGTATCGCTATTTTATTCATCGGTCAAAAAATCCATTTCGAGAAGAATTAAGTTGGTATTTCCCACATGATTTGGATTTTGAAAAAATGAATGAAGCCGCAAAATTATTGTTAGGAGAAAAAGATTTCGGTTCCTTCGCCAAAGCCCACACAGATGTAAAGACAAATATTTGCACCGTTTTTAATGCACAATGGATTACTGATGAAAAGGGTTATTATTTTGAAATCAGTGCCAATCGCTTTTTGAGAAATATGGTGCGTGCAATCGTTGGAACACTTATCGATATCGGCACAGGAAAGTTAGAATTAGCTGCTATTCCTAAAATTTTGGCAGCAAAAAACAGACAAGAAGCATCGGTTTCCGTTCCTGGTCATGCCTTGTTTTTATGGCAAATCGACTATTGATGAAAAAGTTAATACTAACATTATTCCTCACTTTCTATGGCTACGCAGTTATACGTTACCATATTGGCAAAAACCTTTCTGGATGGATGGAGTTTTTCTTTGTGCTTAACAAATCTTTCGCTTGGACAGCAGGAACTTTACTGACTTTAAGTGTTTTACCTTCCTATTTCTTAGAAAAATACAAGCTAAAAAGAAGAGCAATTGGCACGTTTGCGTATACAATTGCTCTGATTCACATTAACAGTTCGATTCTTTTGTTGAGTGAGAAATTCTATCCTAAGTTCTATACTCATTCACACCTTAATGCTGCTGGTTGGTTGTACATTTCCTTGGGAGCACTTTCTATTTTATTATTTACGATTCCTTTGATTGCGAGTAAGTTAAATTTTCCTGAAGGTCATTTTATGTACCGTTTTGGTCGCTATGGAATCTTATTGAATTTGTCACACGTTACGGCAATTGGTTTTAAAGGTTGGTTGAGTTATCAAGATTGGCCTTTTTATATGCCACCCATAACTTTACTTTTCGTCTTAAGCGGATTGTTGATTCTTGGATTTCGGTATTTGATTTTAAGAAAATAATTGCGGATTATACATTACGGATTTCGGATTAAAAAATTCAATTAATTCGCAATTCGTAATAATCAATCCGCAATAGATTCTTTCCTACCTGTTTTGGGCTTCCCAAGCGCGATATAACTCAAAGTAACCTTTTGTTTCAACTACTATTGCACCTCCCAAAGTATCACCATATTTTGCTGGAAGTCCGCCTGTGTAAACCATCATACGGCTTATCGCACAACTCGGAACGTTAAAAACTTCGTTGCATTTAATTCCGTCTAAAACGTAAATCATATCGCCTTTTCGAGCGCCACGGAACATCAATTGTCCATCTTCGTCCATTTTAATTTCAGAAGACATTGAAGTTGCCATTCCTGCCACACTGAATTTTAAAGTGCTTTTGGTAATTTCTTCAGAAGTTAATTCTTTCACGGGAAGAGAACCCTTAACCAATCTAACTTGTGGTTTCACTTTCACTTCAACTAATGATAATACTTTTGATTCAAACTTTAAAGTTCCTAAATCACACAAAGCTTCAATTGGAACGTCGCACTTAATGTTTGACATCGTGTCGCCCAAATAAGTGATTCTCATTAAATACTTTCCTGCAGGAATTTCAGAAATTCTAAATCTTCCGTCGGCATCTGAAGTTGCTTGGTATTTTCTTCCGTTATCTTCCACAACTGCTCTCGCTCCAAATAATTTTTCACCCGTTTTTAAAGAAATAAGTGTTCCAACGATATCACCTGTTACTTGTTGTCCAAATGTGCTTCCTGCTATCAAAAGCATCCACACTGCTACTAATTTTTTCATGGTTTTAAGTTTTGTTTCTTTAAAGATGTCGTCTGGTTTTGATTTCCATAAATGATTTGTTAATTTGTTTGAAGTACGTGATGCTTAGAATGTGCTGATTTGCTTGAGGTACATGATGCTTAGAATTTGCTAATGTGCTAATTTGCTGATTTGCTTGAGGTACATGATGCTTAGAATTTGCTGATTTGCTCAAAGTACGTAATGCATAGAATTTGCTCAAAGTACGTGATGCTTACGATGTGCTAATTTGCTAATTTGCTAGAAGTGCATGATGCTTAGAATTTGCTAATTCATGGAATATATGTTGCTAAAAAAGGATTCAAATTAATGATTAAAAATCCCATAGGGTAACGATTCACTGTAATTCTCTTCGACCCAAAATCCTAAGTCAACATTAAGCATTAACACTTCGACGGGCTCAGTGCGAGAAATTAAAAATCCCCTCGAGTAACAATTCATTGTAATTCTCTTCGACCCAAAATCCTAATTAAAAATTAAACATTAAAAATTAAGCATTAATTTTTTTTAACCCTCACACCAATCACATTTGGCAACTTCCAAAAATTGTTATTATCGTCGCGTTCGTAAGTGGAAGAAACATAGCTTCCAACTTTCTCGATGCAATGTCCATTAACGTCGATTAGCAAACTAGTTTCAGGACCGCCTTCCAAATAAATCGCGTTAGTCAAGCCGTAGGGCATTTCTTTCATGAAGCGAATCATTTGATTGTGTGTGTATGGTGAACGGCAAAATATCAAGTAAAACCAACCTTTGGAATCTTGCGCCGCGACCATCATGCTACACGACTGATTGCGCTTATTCCAAGCCATTGCAACGCCGTCACAATTAATCATGCGCAAACCTTGTGCGTATCCTTGAAAATCATTTTTGCGGCTAAGGAAACTTTCACAACCTAAATCCAAAATTTCGATGTTTTGATGCTTGCTTGTGTCGTTTGAACCTACAGCAATCATCGAACGGTAATATTCTCTCAAAACACCATTGTTTATGTGGTCTTTCGTTCCTAAATATCCTTTGCTCATTAACGGTTTACTCAAATCATACATCCCAGCATTAAAAACAACATTCAATCGAAAAGTATCAGCCCAATCGTGAAGCGTTCTTGGTTTGCGATCGTAGGCAGTGGCAGCGTGAATTCCGAAGTCAAAATACTTTGGATCTATTCGTAGAATACTCAATTTTGAATCACCAACAACAGATTTAAGTGGCGCTTTCACTTCGCGGTATTCCATTCCTTTGATCAAAACCGTCCATTCGGAATAATCAGGAAGTGGAGGGTCAACTTGGCAAAAGCCTGATACACTTAACAAAAAAACAATCAGCAAATTAAACCACTTCATTCCAATCAAATTTTTGTTTTTTAAATGGAAATAAGTCAAAAAGCTCGCCAGAATAATAAAATTGGAAACCAATGGCTCCAAAAGTATAAGGTTTGTCCTTAATCATAATGGTAGAACCGCCAACTTTTGGATTTGACTTTGGAACTGATTGCGGGTATCCAACGTTGAATAAAGTTACCAGAATTTCTGGGCGATTATCGATTGAGAATCCTTCTTTTTCCCATTGAATTTTCACTTGCTTCAAAAATATTGCGGCATACAAATACGAATAATAGTGATTACGGTATGAAGTTAAGCGTGAAATTCGCTCGGTTTGAGGATCGCCCGTTTTGAAATCAAGTAGATTTTCGTATTTCTTTCCGAGATAATAAATGCTATTTGGATCTTTTAAATGCGTTTCAATATTTTTAGCTGTATGTTCTTTAATTCCAGTTACACCAAAAGAATACATCGATTCAACAGAAAGGATTTTTAAAGGAGAAATCCATTTTTTGTACGCCTCGCGATTGGAATTAAACAATCGAATTTGTTCCCCAACCAAGCAAGCTACAATCAAGCGAGGTTCAACACCTGTAACCTCAGCTGCGGAGTCAATTAAGTGTTTGTCTTTGGCAACCGCAATTTTAAAATCTTGCCATTCAGAGATATTCATCCACTCAAAAACACTCAATTTAGAATAATCCTTTTGCTTGTTTTTGTTTCTTTTCAAAGCTTTGATTTCCGCTTTGTAGGCAGCGTTATCTTTCAATTGAATATCAACCGCATCGAGCATTCGCAATACTTCCACATTGTTGTTGGATTTGCGCCAAGCGTTCAAAATGTATTGTGCATTTTTTGGGTGATAACGGTTCAATACTAAAATTCGCTCCAAAGATTCGTAGCGCAATTGCTTCACTTCCTCCTTACTAAGCGTATAAGCTTGATTGTATTTCCCTTTGATGGATTGAAAATAGCGATTGTTGACATCTACACTTCCTTTTTGGTCGGTGAGACGAAATTTGATAGCAACATAAGACGCACTCAGGAAAAAACCAATGCCTGCAAAAACAAATACAATTGTAAAAAACGGTATTTTGAACCATTTACTATTAAATATCTTCTTCAAACTCAAAATTTTGGAGTGCAAATTTACAGGAAATAAAGTTAGGTTCGGGATAGATTTTAAGACTTCAGAAAACGAAAAGCGATATTATTCTTATTTCTCTTTTTTGAATGAGAACAATTGCTCTGTTAGATTCCTAACGAATGAATTTGAGGAATCTAAATCGACAAATCAAAAACCGTCACAAACCTCGTCCATAGCCATAACTCCGAACGAATCATTGTTCCAAGCTTTAATAGCTTTGGTTTGATCTGATAGTACAAAAGTTGGGAAACTTCCTTTAGCTATTAATACTAATTCGGTTGAAATTTGTGCTTTAAGCTTTACATGTGCAGCATTTCCCAAAAGTTTTTTATACTTCAATTGATATTTAATATTGTTACTTAAAACCCAATACTCAATTTTAATTGAAGGATTTTTTTTCTTTAGCAACTTGCACGTTTCGGTCGATTGAATGCAATAAGGGCAATTTGCCAAAGCAATAACGGTGATTTGTTTATTAGTTGGAAATTTAGCTTTTGATTCAACTGCGTAAGAATTATTTGAAAAGTCTCCAACATAAATTGGATGAATAGTAAAATAGATTAAAAAAGGTGCTACAAATAATACAAAACTGATAAGCAATTTTGGGATTTTACCCATTTTGCCATTTTTTGATTTTTTGATAAATAATACAGTCAATAATGCACCAAAAACTACAAAAAACAAATAAGCAAATAACTTACTGAGTGTGAAAGAAAGTCCGAGATTGAAAAGAAAATTTTCCATATTTGAAAAAAAAAGGGGAGAAAAAATTCTCCCCTTCAAAATAAAAAAATAATAATTATTTTAACTCACAAGAAGCTCCTAAAGCAGCCCAAGTAGTTTGTGCGTTATCACAAGTTTCTTTGGCATCTTTTTTCTTAGCATCTTTAATTTCGATATTTTGGTTAGGTGTTCCTGCTCCTGCTCCAGAAAAAGTACAAGCACAAGTGTAATCTTTCTTACAAGAAGAAAGTGAAATTAATGCTACAGCTACTACAGCTACCGATAATAATTTTTTCATAATAAGTAATTTTAATGTTTTGACAAAAGTAACAATTAATCTTCAAAAGTTATATAGGTAAATTTACCCTATTTCACCTAAAATAGCCTTTCCTAAGAACAAAGAGAACCACTCCTGAAGTACTTGTTGTATTTGTTTTTTCCATAATGCGCAACTTATGTCCTTCCACAGTGCGACTACTTATAAATAATTCTTTTGCGATTTCTTTAGACGTTTTTTCTTTACAAAGGAGTTTGAGGATATCTATTTCTCTAGGCGTAAATTTTTCATTCATTTCCAATTCAAGATTAATCCTTTTCTGTTTTTCAGACTCTTCCATGGAATAAAATCCTTTATAATGAACACTCGTGATTGCATCCAATAAAATTGAAAAGTCACAATGTTTTGGTAAAAAACAGGTTGCTCCCATTTTTAAAAGTGCATTTACAATCGATTCTGAAAAATAAGCACTCAAAATAATAACTTTAATATTTGGATTGATTTCTAAAATAATGGGTAAACAAGTTTCTCCATCCATTTTAGGCATATTCAAATCCAAAATCAAAACATCTAAGGGATTTTCTTTGACTTTTTCGACAAGCTCAATCCCATCTCCGACATTAAAAACAACTTCCAAATTTTCTTCACCTTCGAAAAGTAAAACAAGACCCTGCCTTAAAATTTGATGATCTTCTGCTATTGCAACTTTTATCTTTTCACCCTCGCTCACCATGAAACTTAACTTTAGTATAACTTATCAAAAAATTTAAAATACGGTTTATTTATTAATTTACCTAGCAAATGAATCCAAAAAAGTAAAGCAATTGGAACAACCAAAAACGATAATTTATTAAATCCCCAAGCCTCTTTAAAATCTAAATGAATCAAATGCATCACCCCTCTTGTCAATCCACAACCTAAACATTGTAGGTCAAACAGATAAACCGACAAACAAATACTTTCTCCACTATCAAAATAAGTTGAAGGTAGGAAAAGTAAAAAAAAAGGTCCTCCTAACAAAAGTAGTAGGAAGACCTTTTTTATAATTGATTTATTTTTATCTGTTTCCAAAAATAATCACTATTGCATGAATTAAACCTGGCAAACCACACAAAAATGTTAGGATTAAGTTAACAGTAACGCGACTTGTCCAACTTCCTTCATATAAATACATTGAAATTGTTGTACCAAAAGGAACCAACAACATTAAAAGTATATATACCCAAGTCTCAGTTGAAGAACCTTTCTCATGAAACTTTTTCATTTTCATTTCAGCGATTGTTCCTTTGAATTTTTTGTTTGAAACTTTCGTTTCTTTCAAATTGTTCGTTGGTGCAACAATACTAACTTCTTTAGATTCAACTTTAGAACTCAATTTATTGTCAGTTGGTAAACTTGCTACAACAGAAATTTCATCTGTAGAAGAAGCGAAATCAGTGCTTACTTCATTTGAATAAGCTGAAACATCGTTATTTGCCACAGACTCTTTCACTTTGACTTCTTTCACTTCAGCAACTTCTTCCTCTGCTGATTCATAAGTAACTTTATTCTTATCTTTTTTATTTCCAATTGATGTATGATTCCAATTGACATTAAATCCTTTTCTGTGATAACGTTTTTGAACTGAACATGAGTCCAAGATTAGTGTCGACATAAATGCAACTACTAGCAGTAAACTTAACTTCTTCATAATAAAATGTAATTTTTTTGTTTCTCAAATATAAGTTTAATTTCATTGCAAGCAATTAGGTAAAATTACCTGATTTTACTTTTTTCTTTTACAAAATTTGAAATTTAACCCTTGCGTCTTCCATAAAAATGTCGAAACAAGCTTGTATTTCTTGCTCACGAATATAAAATTGTTCAGGCGCTTTGTGAAGTGCGTTTTCAAATGAAATCCGTTTGGAAACACCTTCGCAAGATTTTGCCAAACCAAAAGCAGTTGGATAATGATTCAGCCATTTTCGAGTTCTGAAATAACCCATAAATTCTTTGAACTCTTGCTTTAGTTCATACTCAAAATCAGCTTGATGTATGTAAAATTCTTCAAGAAAAAGTTCATAATCTTTCATGTGATGAACATTCCAATTACGAGCAAGTAAATGGTCAAAATAAAGGTCAATCGCAACCCCAGCAACTTTCGGAAGTTTATCGTAAAGTGATAATCTTAAATCGGTCACAGCGGGATGTGTATCTATAAAATTATCAATCGATCGGTGTAAATGAATTCCCTTTTGAACAACTTCTGAATACTTGCTGAAATCTTTTCCTTTCACAAAATCGCCGTACAAATTTGAAAGCATCAAATCTTTGTCGTTGTTGGAAAAATAAAGGTGACCAAGGAAATTCACACTGTTTGGTATTAGATTTTTTGAGTATAAACAATTTTACAAGTGAATTTCTCCCGTTGAAAAGACTTTGTGACTACGGATAAATCGAAAATGCTACGCATTTTCGTTAGGTTACTTGTAAGAATTGTCATTTCGACTGAAAGGAGAAAACTGTTAGCATAAAAACATATAATCATATTAAACTTTAAAGCATTAATCATCATCTCCAAAATCTTCATTTTTTGAAAGTCGGTCAGAAGCATATTTTATTTGTAATCCTTGTAAGAAATTACGGAGAAACTGGTCTTTACACAATCGATAATGTTGGTGATCAGGTTTTCTGAAAAATGCACTTAATTCATGCTTACTGATTTGAAAATTCATCAATTCATAAACGTTCAAAATGTCCTCGTCGCGGTAATTTAAAGCAATTTTAAGCTTTCTAAATATTATGTTGTTGTTCAATTTCTTTTCAGCCAAAGGAGTTTCACCTTCCTTTTTACCTCTATTTAGAATTATAAATCCATTTAGAAAATAAGCTAATTGTTGGTCGTTTAGATTTTTAAAATTTTCATCCTCTTCTTTTTTTAACCAATCGCTTACCTCAGCTCTAGTAACCGTTTTACCTGCCAACTGAAACAATTCAATCATTTTGTTATCATTGAAATCGAAGGTAAATCTTAGACGGCGGAGAATACTATTGTTGTTCATTCTAACTAAATTTTAATGGTTTTCTTATGCTACTGAGTCAAAAAATTAATTTAAAGTTTTGCGCTTTTTCTCAATGGATTCAATCTTGGATTCCTGCGCTTTAAAAGCATCTTTTTTCTTGTTTTGGATAGCTTTTATTTCACTAATTTTTTTCTCCGCTTCTTTGATGCGTTTGTTGTAGTTTTCAATGTCTTTTTCAAAGCTACCAAGCTCTTTTTCAAGTGACTTCTGTTCTTTTTCCAATGCCTTCAAAGCACCCTTTTCTGTTTCTACTTCCTTATCAATTGCCTTGGAAGCACATTCTTTTCCAAACTTCAAAAGTGACTGTTCAAAACCTTGCGATTGATTGGGATGTTCTCTACTGTTCATAAATGCGCCACCTAAATCAACTGCAAAAACAGCAATTGGCGAACCATCTTTAGCAGTCATAACTCGCGCATAAATATCAAATGCTTTATCGCTTATGCTTTTATCTTTTCCCAGTAAAACAGTGTATTCACCTTTCGATGATTTCGCTTTTCCAAAATCCTTCAAATATTTTTTTAGTTCTTCTTCAATTTGAATTTTACTCGCATAAGGAATTGAAAGAACGTAAGCATTTTTATTCCCAACTGTAAAAGTTTGATTTTCTTGAATTAAACTTACTTGCTGCGACCAAACGCTCATCGACATCAAAACGGAAACGAGAAATAGAATAGATTTCATGATATATTTTTTTGATGTAAAGCTACAACTAATAAAGTTTTGGCTTTCAATTCTACTAAATTACCTTAAATTTGAACGTGCTTTTTAGAAATGTAGTCGGTCAAAAAGAACTTAAAGCAGATTTAATTCGAGAGATTAAAGCTGGAAAGATAAGTCATGCGCAATTGTTTGGTGGCAAACTTGGGCACGGTGGTTTAGCAATTGCTTTGGCTTTTACGCAATATTTATTCTGTTCAAATAAAGGCGACGAGGATAGTTGCGGACAATGTGCATCTTGCATAAAAGTTCAAGACTTGCAACATCCTGATCTCCATTTTGTATTTCCAGTTGTGCAAGCAATCAATAAAGTTTCCACCTTGTTTTTAGATAGTTGGAGAGATCAAGTAAAACGAAATCCATATTTCAACTTATTCGATTGGACACAAGAAATGGACTCGAAAGAGCGCAAACCAATTATTGGAATCGAAGAAAGTAAGGATATTTTACGAAAACTAAGTCTAAAGTCTTACGAAGGTGGCTACAAAGTCATGATTATTTGGTTGCCTGAAGAAATGAACCAAGAAAGTGCCAATAAATTATTGAAAATATTAGAGGAACCACCTGTAAATACACTTTTTCTGCTTGTTTCTGAGAATCCTGAAAAATTACTGATTACGATTCGTTCGAGAACGCAAATGGTACGCATTCCCAAAATAAACACGACTGATTTATCTCTATTTGTGGGGTATCATTTCAAATTAGACAAAGTGCAAGCAGATTCAATCGCTTCATTTGCAGAAGGAGATTTGATTCGAGCATTGGAATTTATCAATACGAACACAGATAAGGATATTTACCGTGATTTGTTCATTCAAATGATGCGTGTTAGCTACAAAAAAGACGTGAACGGCATGTTGGATTGGGCGGAAAAAATAGCAAGTGAAGGAAAAGAAAGACACAAATTATACTTGGTTTATTCGCTGCACATGTTCCGTCAATCGTTAATGAATAATTACGTTGGAGAACACATGTTGCGTGTTTCAACCGAAGAAGAAAAATTCTTACGCAATTTCGCACCTTTTATTTCTGGAAATAATATCCGTGAGTTTATGGAAACTTTTGACAATGCCTACTATCACATTGATAGAAACGCAAACTCAAAAATCCTTTTTACACAGTTGTGTTTTCAAACGATGCGCTACATTCATCAGGCATAGCAATATTTTTTCTTATTTTTACACTTAAAACAAAATTAAAATGGGTTGTGCGTCATGCAGTAGTGGAGGTGGAACTCCCAAAGGTTGTAAAAACAATGGGACTTGTAGTAGCGGTGGATGCAATAAATTAGAAGTTTACGATTGGTTAGCAAATATCGCTTTGCCTGCTGGTCAAGAAGCATACAATATAGTCGAAGTTCGTTTCAAAAATTCAAGAAAAGCATTTTATAAAAACAGTTCCAATTTGAGTTTACAAGTTGGAGACGTCGTAATCGTTGACACTGCTCCTGGTTATGATGTTGGTTTGGTCTCAGTTGTTGGTGAATTGGCACGTATTCAAGTGTTGAAAAAAGCACCAAACTTAAAAGACAACGAAATAAAACGCATCTTGCGAATTGCGAATCAAGAGGAAATTGACAAATGGATTAAAGGTCGTTCTTTGGAAAAAGAGTTGATGTATAAATCGCGAACAATTGCTATCGATTTGAACTTGGAAATGAAAATCTCAGACGTTGAATATCAAGGAGATTTAAGTAAAGCAACATTCTATTACACAGCAGAAGGGCGAATTGATTTCCGTCAATTGATTAAAAATTTAGCGGACGAATTTAAGGTTAGAATCGAAATGCGACAAATTGGTTCACGTCAAGAATCTGCTCGTTTAGGCGGAATTGGTTCTTGCGGAAGAGAATTGTGTTGTACGACATGGCTAACCGATTTTAGATCCGTTTCTACCTCAGCAGCTCGCTACCAACAATTGTCTTTAAATCCACAAAAACTTGCTGGACAATGTGGGAAATTGAAATGCTGTTTGAACTATGAACTAGATATGTATTTGGATGCAATAAAATCTTTTCCAAAAACGGAAACGAAATTATTGACAGAAAAAGGCGATGCTTACCATGTGAAAACAGATGTATTCAAACGAGTTATGTGGTACGCTTACCAAGGAGAAAATGGATTGATTTCACTTTCACCTGAACGCGTTAAAGAAGTAATGCGTATGAATAAAAACGGTGAAAAACCAAAAGAATTAGCTGAATTTGTCTTCACTGAAAAAGTGGTTGAAATTGGTTATTCAAATGTGGTTGGTCAAGACAGTGTCAACCGTTTTGAGAAAAACTTCGTAAAGAAGAAAAACAATAACAATCGCAATAAAAAGAAGAAAGCTAATCCAAATCAGGTTAAACCAAACGGACCAGCTCCAACTAATTCAACGAAAGCTTAAATATGCGTATTTCATTATTTCTCTTTGGATTTCTATTGTTACTTCAATCGTGTGAATCGCCTGCATTTTATAACAAATCCTACGCTTTTAAAGGAAACAAATGGAGTCAAGATGTTAAACCTAGCTTTACGGTTGACTTCAAAGACACAGTTACTTTGTATGATTTTGTTATCACTTTACGCACAACGACAGATTATAAATACAACAATTTGTGGATTTTCTTAAACACAACTCCTCCTGGTGGAAAAAGTGTTCGTGAACCTTATGAAATCAAAACAACTTATCCTGATGGTTCATGGATTGGAAAAAAAACAGGAACAGTTGTTGAACATCAACTTGTTTTTAAAAGACGAAGATTACCTTTTATTGGTAAATATAAATTTGTGCTTGAGCAAGGAATATCTGAAAAAGTAATTGATGAAGTATTAGACATTTCATTGCGTGTTCAAGAAGTTTCAGAAAATTAAAAATGCGTTTTAGAAGCTTATCAATCGATGAACTAAAAGAACTCGAAACAGAGTTTAAACAGTTTTTAATCATCAATCAAGTTTACAACGAAGAATGGATTGAAATGAATCAAAAAGACCTTGTTAAAGCAAATGCACTAGTTGATTTATTCAGCGATCAAGTTCTTGAAAAAGTCTATTCGAAAATTGATTTTCTTGAAAAAAGGAATAAACATGCGTTCAGTGTTTTTTCAATTACCAAAAGTGATATTGAAACAATTACAATTCAATCAAAAAATCAAAGCGTTGAGTTGCTTACAAATGCTCAAATTGAAACAGCATTAAATCAACATTTGAGTGAAATTGAAATTTTTTGTGGTACTAAAAAACTCACAAAAGATAAATGCGATGAAGTTTTTGATTTAATAAAAGAAGGTTGCGAAATTTCAAGTTTCGATGTTTGGCATAGTTTTTCTACATTTCTGGATCAAATCAAAAAATCTAAATCTTAAAAATTATTTTATGAAATCTATTTTCACTATTATTTCACTTTGTGTGTTTGCCTTTCATTCTTTCGCTATTGAATTGAATTACAAATGGAAAGCAAATTCAGCTTACACTTATGGAGCGACGATTACGGACAACATTTCTACTTCAATGATGGGAATGAATGTTCAAGAAAAATACCTGACAACAGTAGATTTTGTCTTGGCAATTTCAAGTGTTGATGCACAAGGAACCGCAACTGGAACGCTTTATTTATTGAATTTCAATGTGAAAGATTCAAAGGGAATTTCAGTCGCTTCTTTACTCAATTTGCCAAAAAACGCTGTAAAAAGTGAAGTGAAAGTTGACAGAAAAGGAAATTTTACCTTTTTGAAAAAATTACAATTAGTTACGACGTCCACTTCTAACGCATTAGTTTATGCAAATGTGAACAAAAATGGAGGAACTGCGGGCGCTGAAGTTGATGGTGAAAAAGTGGAAGTATATGCCGAATTTGACCCGAAAACAGGTAAAATGAAAGCAGGATATTCCGTTTCAACAATTGCGAAACCGAAAAAAGTAACAGTTAAAGAAGATGAACAAAGTGATGAAATTGACATTATTCCTTACGATTTATTGCAATTTTTAATCTTACCTGACGGCGACGTTAAATTGAATGACAAAATTGAAGTTCGCGCAGGATTATACACTGTAAATGAAACTGTTAAAACACTAACTTCTGCACAAGCAGTTATTGGACAAAAAATTTCGACTGATAAAAATGCAGATATGTTTGAAGGAAGTGCAAAAGGAGAAACTGACGGTGGAAGTTTTGATATGGGATCATTTGGAGGAACAGACGGAATGGATTTAGATACTGAAGATCAAGCTGCTATTGCGACAAGTAATGCGATGGCACCGGCTATTAACGGAGAATTGGTTTCAACTTTTGATGTCGTAAATGGACAATTTATAAACTCAAAAGGAGTAATTACCTCTACAATTGATACGATGGGCGTTAAAATGACCTGTACAACTAATTTTGACTTTAGAAAAAAATAATCCGAACAATTTCGGCAAAAGGCATCTTTTTTTTTGTTTTGTTCGTATGAAAACCTATATTTGTTAGACTATAAAAACTTAATAACAAGCAACATGAAAATTGTATCTGTCTATTTCTCTCTCCTTTTTGTATTATTTGGCGTTAGCTCTTGTATCGAACATGAAGTAATTCCACCACCAACAAACACGTTAGATTTAAATGCTTCGTTCGTTGGTTATGTAAACGGTACTCAAGTTGAATTCACTCAAAATGTATTGAATTACAAAGGTTATTCAGATAAATACATGGCAATTTATGCTTCGCCTTTACTTTCAAAAATGTTGTTTATTTCAGAAATGAAATCATTTACAGACCA
This sequence comes from Flavobacteriales bacterium, assembly GCA_018883325.1. Classification (GTDB taxonomy): domain Bacteria; phylum Bacteroidota; class Bacteroidia; order Flavobacteriales_D; family Crocinitomicaceae; genus UBA952. Next base: position 14,406 of record VEQH01000025.1, read on the forward strand.
AAGAGCAATTCGTTTGACATTTGGTTCTTTGGATTGGGATGCATCCGCAAATTCAACTCCAACTTTAACGATGTTTAATGACTTTCACACAAGTACTTCAGGAATTGATTTACCTTTCAGAGATTGGGCTACATTAATTGACGTTGCCAACACAACTGATGGAATTCAAATTGAATACACTGATCAAAACGGACTTGTTTGGATTTCTAGAGAATCTGACCCAGGACAAATCGCTAAATTCACAGTTTTAGACCAAGCAACGGATAAAACAGGTGATTATTCCTTATTCGAAGTAACTTTCAGCTGTAAAGTTTGGAGATACAATGTTCAAACAGAACTTGATGAATCATTAAATATTTCAAACGGAAAATTGAAAGCTTGGTTCAAATTATAATTGGATAAATCCGATAACTGAATGAGTTATTTACTCAAGATAGCCATCATAGGTGATTATAACTTTACGTTAAACTCTCACCATGCGACTAATATTTCATTAGATCATTCAGCTAGTTTTTTAGAGTTAGAAGTTAACTATTATTGGATTCGAGTAAGCGAAGCAGTTCAGCACAAACCAACTTATTTTGACCAATTTGACGGTGTTTGGATTGCGCCAGGTTCTTTTCAAAACTTGTTTTTCCTAAATGGAATTTTCAAAGCAATTACAAATAGAAAAATCCCTGTACTAATAACAGGTGAGGCTTTTAAATTTTTCATAGATTTTTTAATACTCAATAACAATTTGAATCCTGGTGGGGAAAAACTAATTTCAGAAAATTTGGTTTCAGGAAATCAGTTTGAACGCGTTACGATTCAGCCAAAATCAAAGAATTTTCAGAAATTATATGAAAATTTCAGCGAAACAGAATTAACTTCATCGCGCTTTAGTCTATACCCTCAATTATTAGAATTGATGGACGGTAAAGTAATTGATGTAGAAGCAAATAATCAATTTGAAGATCCAGAAATTATTAGTTTACACGAGCATCCATTTTTTGTTGCTTGTGCTTTCTGTCCACAAATTTCTTCAACAAGAGATATTCCGCATCCAATTATCTACACATTTTTGAAAATGGCTTTAGAACGCAATCTTTCAGATAAGAATTAATTCGTTTGTTTCTGTGTAGTACAAGTAGCTTTTAACGTCCAATCCATACATCTCTTGAAGTATCGAATTGTAATTTGAAATCTGAAATTGATGTTGCAATTTTTCTTTTCCTGTTTTGTAATCAATAACAACTAATTCGTCTGATTTTACTAAAATTCTATCCGGACGTTTCGCCTCATCATCTTGAACAAGAATTAACTCTTCATTTATTATTTCTCGAACACCTTCAGAAACCCCTTCTTTCTCCATACAATCAAAAAAGTTTGTAGCCTTTTCCAAGATTGAATCTCGATTGGATTGATCGATAGCGCCCATTCGAATCAACTCTTCCAATTTTGGAGATAAATCGACTTTAGAATTACAAACTGACATCAATTCGTGAAAGTTTTTTCCAAAAACAATTTCTGAATGATCTTTCGAATCATCGTTTTTATTGATTTTCCTAAAAACGATATCTGGGTACCATAATCTATCTTGAAACTCAGCTGGGACATAGAAGTTTTCAGCTTTTTCCTCTGTATGATCTTTTCGTTTTGTTTCATTTCCCGAAGTAAAAATCAATTCACCATCTTCCGTTGGATTTGGTTCAGTTACTAAGTTTTTTAATTCAGCGTGAAACAATTTTCCGATTCCACTTTTGAAATAATTAAACGCATAAAGACGTTCCACAGGTCGGGTCAAAGCTACATACGCTAAATTCAGCTTATCCAAGAAAATTAATTCCTCTTCTAAACTTGCAAATTCAGCTAGTTCAGCAATCTTATTTTTCGTGGAAACTGTACTGTACAAAACTTTCCCTCCCGCTTCCACTAAATACTTAGAAATGGAGCGAACCCTTACATCAAAATCTAAAGATGGAATGATAACCACAGGAAACTCAAGTCCTTTTGATTTGTGAATGGTCATAATTTTTACAGCCTTGTTTGAATCTGGCATTTGCAAGGCGATTGAACCTTTTTTCTCATTGAAATAATCTAAAAAATAGACCAAATCCGAGCGTTTTTTTGCTTGAAAATCAAAAATGACATCCAAAAAATGATGCAAATAAGGATTTTCTGTTTCTTTCCATTTCATCATTTCAACAAATTTTCCAGCGAGGTCGTAAATATTTTCAAACGAACTAAAAAATTGTTCCTCATTGCCAAATTGTTCACTGATAAATCGCGCATCGTTAAACTCTTTAAATGTTTTTCCATCAACCGTTCTATTCTCGAAATAGGAGAAATATTTTTCAATACTTCCGCTAGGACTCAAACGCATAAACAACTCAGCAAAACGTTTAATTTCAGTTTTCTTAGAAGGAAAAGCACGACGTTTGAAATACGAAACAAGTAATTGAACTTGTGCATCTTTAGCAATCAAAAGCGATTCTGGCGATACCACTTCAATTCCAGATTCAGTCAACGCGTTCGCAATTAAACTTGCTTCTTTATTTTTCGCTGTCAAAATACACAAATCACCTCGCAAGAATCCATCTTTTTCACATTTAAAAATGGCGTCTAAAATCAAATTCATTGTATTTTCAAAATCAGGCTTTTCTTCAACTGAAATAATTTTCACAAAACCTTCCTTTGTTGACATCGGATTTTGCGAAACAGAATTATAAAATGACAGTGACCGTTCAGATAAATTTGGTTTTAGCGCCTCAAAAAAAGCATTATTGAAATTTACGATCTCCTTAGCGGAGCGAAAGTTATTTTCTAAATTCTCTTTTATTCCTCGCGCTTCAAAATACTTTGAACGTTCGGCAATGTGAACATCTTTTTCAGGATTGTAAATACTTGGTAAAGCCACAAATTGGTCGGCAATTCCATTATTGAAACGATAAATCGATTGTTTGGCATCACCAACAATTAAATTCATTCGATTATTCGCCAAAGATTCGTGCATCAAAGGAATCAAATTCAACCATTGTAAACGCGAAGTATCTTGAAACTCATCCAATAAAAAATGTTCCAATCGCGTGCCCAATCGTTCGTAAATGTATGGCGCTTCTTCTCCACTCACTAATTTACTAATCAATTTATTAAACTCAGAAATGCGAATCAATTGTTCGCTATCACGAATTGCATTTAATTCATTTCCAATAAATTGCAGCAATGCCATATTGTAAAAATTGGTGCTGTACTTCTTGAGAATTAAAAAATTTGAATTGACATTAACGAATAATTCATTCACTCTTAAAATTTCATTTGCCAATTCTGGCGGAAAAGCTTTTTTACCTGACTGATCGCAACCTTTTAATAAGGTATTTGAGAACAACTGTCCATTATCTTTTGCACTCGGCATTTTATCAACCAAACTCAAGGCTTGTAAGGCTTTTTCAGAGTTGCTTGCTCCCGGTAAAGATGCAGGACTTAAATTCAGCGAATTGAATAATTCACTTAACGATTTTATAGCACTCACAACGCCATCTTCCAAGGAATTTAAGTCTTTTTTAAGCGTTTCGTATGTGCTATCATCTAGTTTTAACTCCATTAATTTGGCAACTAAATCTTGATTGCGTTCTTGACTTAAAATAGAAGCAAATTGAACCAATTGACTTTTGAAATTCCATTTTGCGCCTTCATCTAAATTCGTTCTTGCGTATGCGGTCATCAATTTTGTCAATCGTTCTTCTTGCTCAAAACCCAATTTACTCATTAATAAATCCACAACATCTTCCACTAGTTTTGTTTCGTCAAGATTAATTTCAAAATCTCCTGGCAAATCCAAATCGCGGCTAAAAGAACGAATCAAGCGTAAATTAAATTTATCAATTGTTGAAACATGAAAATCTTCGTAGCCGTGCAAAATTGCAGTTAAAGCATCTTTACATTTTTGTTTTAAAGTTGTTTCATCCGTTTGAACCGAAAGCAACAAAGCGTCCAACATTGATTTAATTTTAGACTGCGAACCATCATAACGAATAATTCCATCCAAAGTACTGATGATTCTATTCTTCATTTCAAGCGCTGCTTTGTTCGTGAAAGTCATCGCAACGATGGATTTGAACTTGCTTTTATTTGCTTGATCTCCCAACAAAATTGTCAAATACTCCAAAACTAATTGATGTGTTTTACCACTTCCTGCTGAGGCATTCAAAACTAAAAGCGGATTTTTTTGTCTGTCTATGTGATTCATTATTTTGTTTCAGTCTTTTTAACTTTTAAAGTTAGAAATTAAACCGCTTTTTACTTTAAATTTGTAATATGAGATTTATCTTTTTTTTAATTCCTTTAGGTTTGTTGTTTTTCGCTTGTGATAAAGATAAACCCACCCAAACGGAGGACATCTATTTATCACTTAGCGTTCAACCTACTTTTGGAATTGAAAATTTATTTTTGGATTCTGTCTACACTACAGTTGAAGGTTATGATTTTAAAGTTTTAGACTTCAAGTTTTACATGACCGATGTAAAAAACAATTCAAATCAACTTGCCGAAGCTATTCTTTATGATTTCAGAGAAAATGGAAAAACAGCTTTGAGAACAATTGGTGACCCCTCAAAATTTACTAGTTTACAAGGAAATATCGGTGTTATTGAAAGTTTAAATCACGATGATCCGTCAGCATTTCCGAATGAAAGTCCTTTGAATATTAGCAACGCTGGACCTATGCATTGGGGTTGGAATACGGGTTATATTTTTATTGTGATTGAAGGAAAAGCAGATACAATTAATGACGGAATTCCACTTTTTGACCATAATTTTAGTTTTCATATTGGAACTGATACTTATTTAGAGAATTTCAGTTTTTCAAATTTAAACTGGGTAAAAAAATCAGCAACTGAATATGAGCTTCCATTAAAATTTGAGTTTGATAAATTTTTGCAAAATAATGGACAAAACATTGATTTGAAAACTGAAAGTTTAACGCACACAGCAGCTGGTCAACAAGCACTTACGCAAAAAGTAAATCAAAATTTTAAACAAGCATTTAAACCCTATTAATGAAATTTGTATCGCTACTTATTTTATTTCTTTTTTTACTGAGCGCTTGTCGCAAAGACAAAGTTAACTTCCAAGCAACACCTTACAACTTAGAAATTCCGAGTCAATTTCCGAAAATGAATATTCCAAGCGATAATCCGCTTACAGTTGAGGGAGTTGAATTAGGTCGTTTGTTATTCTATGAAAAAAAATTAAGTGGCGACAACACGATAAGTTGTGGCAGTTGTCATCTTCCTGAAAATTCATTTTCTGATAGTCGACAATTTTCAGTTGGAATTGATGGAATCCCAGGAAATCGTCAATCAATGGCATTAATCAATATGGGTTGGGAGGATTTCTATTTTTGGGATGGACGTGCTGCAACATTAGAACGACAAATACTTGAACCTGTTCCAAATCCAATTGAAATGCACCAAAGTTGGAAAGATGCTGTTAAAAAGTTAAACCTTGACATGGCTTATCGCAATCGTTTTTTTCGCGCATTTGGAGAAGAAGGAATTGATTCTACTAAGGTTGCTAAAGCTATTGCACAATTTATCAGAACAATGGTTTCAGGTGAGTCAAAATTCGATGTAATGTATAAATACGAAAATGGAATTCCGTTGAGCCAAAACGATTTAGCCATTTTTCAAACAATTGACGTAGAAGAATGGGCTGGTTATGATTTGTTTAAAAGCTTGAATGGTGCTGATTGTTTTCATTGTCACAATGGCCCTTTGATGCAAGTTAAGAAATTTAGTAACAATGGATTAGATGCTACGTTTACAGACTTAGGGAGAGGACATGTTACGGGTAATCAAAATGATTATGGAAAATTTAAAGTTCCAACGTTGAGAAATATTGCTGTTTCAGGACCTTACATGCACGACGGACGATTTGCAACCTTGGATGAGGTAATTGAACATTATTCAAGTGGCATTAAAATGAGTCCAACAATTGATCCATTGATTGAATTTGCAGGTCAAGGTGGCGTTCAATTAGATTCTCAAGAAAAATATTTATTGAAAAAATTCTTATTGACATTAACCGATTATAATTTTATTAATAATCCAAAATTTAAAGATCCACATTAACTATGGGAGATACATCATCACGACTAACAACAGAAGACAAAGCGCTAAAAATCAATTTAACTCCAGACATTTACGGATGCTTTGCTGAAATTGGTGCTGGACAAGAAGTTGCTGCAAATTTTTTCAAAGCGGGAGGAAGTTCAGGAACTATCGCATTTACACAGTCGGCATACGATATGAAAGTTTCGGATTCTTTGTATGGTGTTGCCTCTCGATACGTTTGCGAGGAACGACTTGTCACAATGTTGGATACAGAATATAATCGCTTGAAAGAAGTTCTTCCTGCGAAACACAAAGAATCACGCTTTTTTGCATTTTGCAACACAGTAGAATCTTTGAATTATCATAAAACAAATCAAGGTCAAGGTTGGGTTGGAATCCGTTTTCAATTGCATTTAGGTGGGCCAGCGAACGATGTTATTTTGCACATTAAAATGCACGACAACAGTCATACGACTCAACAAGAAGCACTTGGTATTTTAGGGGTAAACTTAATTCACGCTTGCTATACACATTGTGATGATTTAGAATCATTTTTATCAGCTTTAGTTCATCGAATCCCTCGAGAACGCATGGAAATTGATATGCTTAGCGTTTCCGGAAAAGATTTTGAACATATGGATAATCGCGTGATAGCCTTGAATTTAGTTAAAAGAGGAATCACAGATGCAACGATGTTTGATTTATCAAAAAATGTAAAACAGCCAGCAACAGCACTTTACAAAAAAAATGTTTTGTTAATGCGTGGTCGTTTTCGTCCAGTTACAAAAGTGCATATCGACATGATTGAAAATGGAAGAAAGGCATTTTTAAAGGAGTCCAGAGTTAAAGAAGAAAACTTAGAAGTTGTTTTTGAGTTGACTTTGAAAGATTTAACTGCCGACGGAAAAATTTCTGACAACGACTTTTTAGACCGCGCTGAATTATTGTGCTCATTGGGCTATACTGTAATGATTTCCAACTATTTGAAGCATTACAAAATGGTGGAATATCTTTCTGCCATCACAAAAGAAAACTTGATAGGTGTAATTCTTGGAATTTACAACCTTAAAACCATTTTTGATGAGCGCTATTACGACAACCTTGCAGGTGGACTTTTAGAAGCCTTCGGAAGAGGATTTGGACATAACGTGAAATTGTATGTTTACCCAGCCGTGAATACTGAAAATGGAGAAGTTTACAAACTTGAAAACATTAAGCTTCCAAAAAATTTGTTGGGATTATTACAATATATGATGGATAATGATAAAATGACTGCGATAGAGGAATACGACCAAAATTTATTGCACATTATGTCGGATGATGTTTTGAGTAAAATAAAAGCTGGGAATGAAAGCTGGGAAGACGACGTTCCATACTATGTTGTAAAAGCAATCAAATATTATGAACTTTTTGGATTTCAACACAAAGTCTTGAGTAACTAATGTCCTATATTAAAAACGCCATCATTCGCTATCGTATCATCGACCGAATGATTCGCAATAAATACAAACCTTTTCCATCTAAGCAAGATTTTCGAATAGCTTGTGAAGAAGCACTTTATGGTTCAACTTATGGTGAAAACATTTGTGATTCTACCATTGAGAAAGATTTGTTTGCGATGCGTATGGAACACGATGCGCCAATTAAATACAACAAAAAAGAAGATGGTTATTATTATTTAGATCCTGATTTTAGCATCAATGATATCCCATTAACCGAAGATGAATTAAGTTCAATTCGTTTTGCGGTTAATACACTTCAACAATTTAGAGAAGTTCCAATGTTCCAGCAATTTGGAAATGCAATTGATAAAATTGTAGACCGTGTTTCGATTGGTGGAAATCCGCAAGATGAAGAAATTAATCGCTTTGTTCAATTTGAATCTGCAATATCTATTGGTGGAAATGAATTTTTACCTTTAATTCTCGAAGCCATTCGTGGGAAGAAAAAAATCTGGTTTACCTACGCAAGCTTCGTTAAAGGAATTGAAAAGCCTCGAAAAGTTTCGCCTTTGTTTTTGAAAGAATACCGAAATCGTTGGTACTTAATTTCTTTTGACAATTCCAAAAACGACATCATCACGTATGCTTTAGACCGTATGAAAGACCCAATGGTTTTGGAAGATGATGCCGAGTTGCCAATAGATTTTAATCCCGAAGCGTATTTTCAAGATACGATTGGTATCACCACCTACAAAGGAAAAACCGAGAAAATCGTTTTGAAAACAAATCCTGTTGCTGCAAAATACATTGCTTCTCAACCTTTGCATCATTCTCAAAAACTTATTTCTGAAAGCAATGAATATTCTGTTTTTGAACTTACAATTCTAATTTCAGAAGAATTAATACGCACAATACTAAGTTACGCAGGTGAAATCGAAGTGCTAGAACCAGCAAGTCTTAAAGAAATACTTTCAGAACGAATTCATCAAATGGCAGCTATTTATTTGAAATAGTCGTTATTGATTAATTTTTGATTTGGGAATTAGTTAAAATATTTTTGTATTTTTGATAGAACAATTTTTTCAATGAATATCAAACTTGACTTATTAAATAAAAAGTTAGAATTAATTCAATGGTTATCAACTGTTGAGGATTCGACTATTTTAGAAGAAATTATGGATTTGAGAAAACGCCAAAACAAAGATTGGTGGAATTCAATTTCTGAAAATGAAAAAGAAAGCATTGAAAATGGTTTAAAAGACGCAGCATCAGGAAAATTGAATCCACATTCAAGCGCAAGAAAGCTATATGAAAAGTGGCTATAAAATCTATTGGACTGATAACGCTTTATATGAATTAGAGAAAACAATTGAATTTTTTGAAGAAAATTGGACCGAAAATGAAATAAGAAAACTTGTTTTTAAATTAGAAGAAACGTTAAGTATTATTTCTAAAAATCCTTTTTTATTTCAAGTTTCAGAAGTTAAACCAGAAATTAGAAGAGCGGTAATTTTAAGATACAATACCCTATATTATCGTATACAATCAGGTCATATCGAAATACTTTCATTCTTTTCAAACCGTCAAAATCCAAAGAAAAGTAAGTTAAAGTAGTTCAAATTAGTAATTATAGTCACTTTAAAGAAGTATTAAGACAATTATCAAATTGAGAGGTAGCTGATTAATCTAACTAAATCAGTCTCGACACCTTAAATAGTTAATACAAATTACAGCCATTATCAAACGCTTCAAAGACATTTATTTGAAATAGTTACCTCGATTTCCAATTGCCTTTTTAAATTTGTAGGTAAACTATTTTTCTATGGAAATTCTAAGATCAGATTCAAATGGCGTTTGTACTTTAACGTTTAATCGTCCGAACGTTTTTAACTCGTTCAATCAAACAATGGCATTTCAACTTCACGCTGCTTTAGACGCTTGTGCAATTGATGATAATGTGCGTGTAGTTGTTTTAAAAGGAGAAGGAAAAGCATTTTGTGCTGGTCAAGATTTAGCGGAAGTTATTGATCCAGAAGGACCAGAAATGAAAAATATCGTTGGAGAACATTACAATCCAATTATTTTAAAAATCAGAAACTTAGAAAAACCAGTAATTGCGGCTGTGAATGGAGTTGCAGCTGGTGCAGGTGCAAATATTGCATTGGCTTGTGACATCACGATTGCAAAAAAATCAGCTAGTTTCATTCAAGCATTTTCAAAAATCGGCTTGATTCCAGATTCAGGAGGAACGTTCTTTTTACCGCGATTAATCGGTTTACAAAAAGCAATGGCATTGATGTTTACAGGTGAAAAAGTAGGTGCTGAACAAGCCGAAAAATTAAATATGATTTACAAAGCGGTGGACGATGAAACTTTTGAAGAAGAAGTTTTGAAATTTGCAGAGACACTTGCTGTAATGCCAACTCGTGGCTTAGGTTTAACGAAAAAAGCAGTGAATTTAGGTTTGTTTAATAACCTTGAAGATCAATTAGCTGTTGAAGGCGTTCTTCAAACTGAAGCAGGTGAAACCGAAGATTTTAGAGAAGGTGTGAATGCTTTTTTGGAGAAAAGAGCGGCTGTTTTTAAGGGAAGATAGGTTTAAAGTTAAAAGTGAAGAGTTAAAAGTGAAGAATTGAAAATGTAGAATGTAGAATTTAAAATGTTGATTGCAGTGATGGAGAAATACAAAGTTCGCAATTCGCAATTGATAATTCGCAATTATAGAGTATGAAAGAAATAATAGGAGTTTTAGGTGCAGGCACGATGGGAGCTGGAATTGCACAAGTAGCAGCGCAAAGTGGCCACGAAGTAATTTTAGTTGATTTGAATTCGGTTCAGCTTGAAAAAGCTAAAAATAATTTAGATAAAACCTTAACAAAACTGATTGAAAAAGGTAAAATTGATGCAGCTGAAAAAGACGCTATCGAAGGAAAAATAAGATATGCAAATGAAATCAGTGAGTTTACTTTTTGCAATTTAATCATCGAAGCAATTGTGGAAGATTTGGGCGTGAAACATAACGTTTTTGCTTCACTTGAAGAAATTGTGTCAGAAGATTGTATTTTGGCAAGTAACACCTCTTCCCTATCCATTGCTTCTATTGGCTCCGTCCTTAAAAATGCAAACCGTGTCATAGGAATTCATTTTTTCAATCCAGCGCCATTGATGCCTTTGGTTGAAATCATACCGGCTGTACAAACCAGCGAAGCGACTTTAACAAAAGCTGTAGAATTAATCAAAAGCTGGAAAAAAACGGTAGTTGTTTGTAAAGACACACCAGGATTTATTGTGAACCGCGTAGCTCGACCTTTTTATGGCGAAGCACTTAGAATTTACGAAGAAGGAATCGCTGACTTTGCCACAATCGATTGGGCAATGACACATTTCGGAGGTTTCAAAATGGGGCCATTCACCTTAATGGATTACATTGGAAACGATGTAAATTATGCCGTAACAGAATCCGTTTTTCAAGCTTTTTATTACGATCCACGATTCAAACCATCCTTTACTCAAAAACGTCACCGCGAAGCAGGTTATTTTGGAAGAAAAACAGGACGAGGTTACTACAATTATGCAGAAGGTACAACATTGCCTTTACCAACCGAAAACGAAGAACTTGGAAAACAAATTTTCAATCGCATCTTGGTAATGCTAATCAATGAAGCATTTGACGCTGTTTTTATGCAGGTTGCAAGCCGCGAAGACGTGGACCTAGCTATGACAAAAGGTGTGAATTACCCGAAAGGATTATTAACTTGGGCAGATGAAATAGGATTACAAAATGTTCTAAATCAATTACAAGCACTATTTGAAGAATATGGAGAAGACCGTTACCGTCCGAATCCTTTATTGAAGAGAATGGTGGGGTAGCTGAGTTATTTTCATGTTCTTTTAAGCAAAGTGAAATAGATTTTTTTGTCTGATTTCTGGTTTTTAGCTTTTGCTTACTTCAAATTTGATTTATTCAATTAATTTTCTAAAAGCCAATCAATTACATTTACTTTTTGTATTCCTTTATAAGAGGTTTCGGGTTCTATATCCATTGTTAGTAAAGTTCGTTTGTTGTAATCCTTTACTAGTTCGAATGGTCGCATTTCACGTTCAAAAGTGCTTTGCTCTCGTGTACTCCATGCTACTTGATAATATTCCCAATCACCTTTATTGGTCATTACTGCAAAATCCATTTCTGTCCTGTCAGCTTTTCCTATATAAACACGTCTATTTCTACGCATTAATTCTAAAAAAACGATATTTTCCAAATGATGACCAAAATCGGTATTTTTTGTTTTGCCAAGTATTGCTTCTTTAAAGCCTAAATCTACTGCATAATACTTTTCTTGCGTACGAAGTAGATTTTTCCCTTTAATATCGTAGCGTGGCACTTTGTAAAACAAATATGCTTCTGTTAAAGCATTCAGATAATTATCAATCGTATGATAAGAAATTGTATTACCTTCATTTTTAAGCACATTAGATATTTTTGAACTTGAAAGAGGTGAGCCAATACTGTTAAGCATAAATTTTAATACCAGCTCAAAATTTCCTTCTTTATACCATTTATTACGAATGAAAATGTCCTTTTGTGCTACATCGTTATAGATGTTTTGTAGGTATTTTTCCATGTGATTTGATGGAAGATCCAACATTCCTGGCATACCTCCATTTTTCAAATATTGGGTAAACAACAAATCTAAACGACTTTTATCCTTAAAAGCACTGACATACTCCTTAAAAGACAAGGGATAAACCGGAATAGAAATATAGCGCCCAGTCAATAAGGTACCTAATTCACTACTTAGTAAGTAAGCGTTTGAACCAGTAACATAAACATCAATATTTGATTTCACAAATAATCCATCCACAACTCGCTCAAACTCTTTTACATTTTGTATCTCATCTAAAAATACATAACACGGCTTGGATAAATCTAACTGATTAATAATGTGATAATACAAGCTATCAATATCGTTTAGAAATTTTCGATTTTCAAAATCTTCAAAATTCATAAAGACGGTTTGATTTCCAGAAATACCTTCAGATTTCAAATATTCACGAAACAACTGCATTATGGTGCTTTTGCCACATCGACGAACACCAACTAGCATTTTAATGAGATTTTTATCTTTTAAGCTTTTTAAAACTTCAATGTATTCCGTTCGTTGTATCATAATTTTGATTTGCTAAAGCCTAATAGATTTTACAAGTTTTAGCAAATTTAATCTTTTTTGATGATTTTACAAAACTTGTCATTTTTTACAAGTTTTAGCAAATTTAAAAAATCAATGTCAAGAACACACTGAATAACTCAATCAACTGCAAGCATTATTTGAAGAATACGGAGAAAACCGTTACCGTCCGAATCCGCTTCTCCGCAGACTAGCAAAGAGAAAATAGAGTTTCAAAATAAATTAACCCTCATTTTAATTCAATATTTGTATTTATTATCCCTTATTTTAATTAATTATTTTAAATAATTATCCCTCATTTTGCATGAATACTGAAAACAATGGCTATATTTGTAAAAATTTAAGCAATGTTTTACAGAAAAATACTCGAGGAATTAGAAAGCTGGAAAAACGATGAGTTTAGAAAACCATTAGTAATTCGTGGTGCGCGACAAGTTGGAAAAACAACTGTTGTTCACGAATTCTCTAAACAATATAAACAATACATTTACCTTAACCTTGAAAAAGAAGAATACAAATTACTCTTTCAAACACTTAGCGACATTGAGTTACTTGCCCAGCGCATCTTTTTTATACACGGAAAAAAATGGGAACTACGCTCTGAAACTTTATTGTTCATAGATGAAATACAAGAAGTACCCAAAGCAATCAACTTCTTGCGCTACTTTTATGAAGATCTTCCTGAATTACACGTAATAACAGCAGGAAGCATGCTTGAAACCTTACTTGGAAAAAACATAATTTTCCCAGTAGGAAGAGTTGAATATAAAATATTAAGACCTGTTTCATTTGAAGAATTTTTAGGAGCAATAGAAGAAGATTTAGCATTAGAAGAATTGAAAAACATTCCTCTAAAACCTTACGCTTACGATCGACTTTTAAATCTTTTCCATACTTACGCGCTCTTAGGAGGAATGCCAAGTGTGATTCAACAATACGCAAAGAAAAAAGACATAACTACTTTAAAACCAATCTATGAGTCATTATTAAATTCGTACCTTGAAGATGCCGAAAAGTATGCGAAAAACGAAAATCAACTTCACATAATACGAACCATAATCAATGAATCATTATTTCTTGCCGGGAAACGAATAACATTTCAAAGTTTTGGAAACAAAAAATTTACCTCCAAAGAAGTTTCTGGAATATTAGAAAGTTTACAAAAAACACACTTACTCAACTTAATTTATCCAACAACTCATTTTGAAATACCCTTACTTCGTGATTCAAAAAAGTCACCTCGATTACAATTTTTAGATACTGGATTATTAAATTTCGGCGTTGGATTACAAAAAGAAATATTGGGGACAAAAGACTTGAACTTCATTTACCAAGGAACAATGATAGAACACCTTGTAGGTCAAGAACTGATTGCACATAAAAGTACACCCCTTGAAAAACTAAACTTCTGGGTTCGAGAAAAAAACAGCTCTGATGCAGAACTAGATTTCCTTTATCCTTTTAAAGGAAAAGCAGTGCCAATAGAAGTGAAATCAGGAAAAACAGGAACCTTAAAATCGCTTTTGCTTTTTATGGATGAGTCTAAATTGAACTATGCAATTCGATTCTTCGCTGGAGAATTGTCCATCAATGAAATAAAAACACCAAAAGGAAAAACTGTTCACCTTTTGAATTTACCTTATTTTTTAGCTGGACAAATTGAAAACTATATCGAATGGTTCATCAATTCCCTACATGAAAAATTAGATTATCAATTAGTAAATGAACCAAGAGTTGAATATAAAAAAGCGAAAAAAGAAGAAAAAAAAATCACAAGTATTGAAGCATTAACTAGCAGACATTTTAAGCTTTTGCTACATTGCCAAAACGAAGCAAAAAAAGGAAAGGAACTTTTGGAAGAAGCTTTGGGCTTGCAATATCAATCAAGAAATAAACGCATTTTTATAAAACCACTTTTCGATTTGGAATTAATTGAATGGACGAATAAAGCAAATCCAAAAGACAAACAACAAGCTTATCAACTAACAGAAAAAGGAAGAGCGCTTATACATTAAATCTTATTTTATCGGCGCTCCAATTTTCTCACCCAACATTTGCGTAAAACGAGCACCAATAAACACAATTTGAGCAGAATAATTTACCCAAGCAAGGAAAATAAAAAGAGAACCAACAATACCAAGATTACCCAAAGTGAAATAGTTTTGTAGATAATACTTTATCAATAACTGACTGAAAAACAACAATACAGAGGTAACGATAGCGCCTTTTATAGCAAGTCGAAACTCAATTTTTCCATCGTGAATATACTTGAAAATCAAAGTAAAAATAATCGTATTAGATAAAATTGAAATACTATATTGTATCAACTTGAAAGAAAAGTCAATCAAACCATTATGAACAGTAATATAATTTTCAAGACCTGAAAAAACAAAAACTTGAATGAAATAGAACAGAATTACAACTAATGCAAACAATGCAAGCAAAGCAAGAGATAGAAAACGAAACCCAATAAAATCTAATAAAATATTTTCCTGTTTAATTTTAAAGCGATTAATTTTAAAGAAAGCGTTAATACTTCGTTTTAATGAGACTAAAAAAGCGGAACATGTGTACACAACAATTGTCACACTTAAAATTTCCATCCAAATACTTGGTTTATCGAAATTAACACCATTCAAAACACTCATAATTCCTGATGAGTCTTTAATACCCATTTGATTTTTAAATAAATCAAGAATTATACTTTCCATCGTCTTTTGACCGAAAATTCTACCAAAAATAGATGTAGTCAAATAAATAATTGGGACAAAAGCAAACAAGGTATAATACGCCAAAGCAGCTCCATGAAAAAAAGCACCTTCACGAATAAAAGCTATAACCGACTTATAAAAAAGAACAAAAAACCAAAACCAAGGATCTTTATGTTCAGTTAAATTTTCTTTTGATTCTGAATGAATTGATTCCATTTAATGTTGTTAAACCATATAAAACTATAGATGTGCCTTTAGTATCTAAAAAATAATTCAAATAATAAGCACCAGCAAAAACCGATCTCTGAAAAGTTACTGCAATTCCATTTTCGTTACTTAACTCATATTCATCTGGACGGAAACAACACATTTTACCGTCCAATTCTATTTTATTTACAGGGCCAAAAAGGCGTGCTAAACTTAAATTTGAACAATCATAATATACTTTTTCAGCCTTTTTTTTCTTAGATAGCTTTGCATTTTGGAGAAAACAAATTGAATCACATAAACCCAAAACATCTTGACCATCGTGAGAAACAAGAAGGATTGACAACTTTTCTTCTTCCCTTATTCGAACTAAAAAATCGCTCATTTTCTGACGCAAAAATCCATCAAGGTGTCCGAAAGGTTCATCGAGAATTAACAAACGTGGTTTTTTTGCAATTGCGCGTGCGATAGCTAAACGTTGTTGCTCGCCTCCAGAAATCAGATATGCTTTAGATTTTGCTATTTTCTGTAATTCAAAAATTCGCAAAAGATTAGTAACTCTTTTATCTCTTTCCATAATTGGCAAGCTTAAAACTGCTTCACGAATATTTTCTTCAACCGTATGATACGGATCTAATTTGAAATCTTGGTTCACCATTGCTATTTCAGGAAAACCTGGAATTAATAATGAATTAGCATTTGGCATACGTTTTTCATTCATCCAAATTGTTCCATTATCAGGAGCACTAATTCCTGCGATTATCTTTAGTAAAGATGATTTTCCTGCACCACTTTTTCCAACAACACCAACAATTTCATTCGCATTAATTTGGAAATCAACATTTTTTAATATTACCCGATCAAAGGATAAATCAATTCCATTTAAAGCTAACATCTTAAATTAACTCTTTTGGAAATTCTTTCGAAGCAATATAAATTCCTGGAATTGGATTGGCGTGAGGTTCGTTGTCTTTGATGTAAATGGAAACTAAGAATTCGTCCGTTAGTTTCTCAAGACTTACTGCATCTAGCATACTTTCAGAAACTCCAACAAAAACATCTGGAGCATCAGAGGAACTAATTTTCACAAGACGCATATTAGGAACATCGACAGAAAAATAATCTCCGTTTCCATTTTCTCCTTCAAGTTTATAAACTGAATTGCTCAATTCTTCTGTTGAAACCACATCACTTGAAATACTTAATTCATCTTCCCAATCAAATTCTTTGTTGTCTTCGGAAGGATTTCCGTTATGAAATTCATCTGCAAATTCTTGCGAGTACAATTCATTAATTAAGTAAACGTGAATAGAACATTTCATAAAATCAAATTATTTTTCCAAGTCGTTTTCCTTGAAAGATGAGGGCAATAAATCGGGGACAATTTTAAGAATCAAAGGTAACAAAAGTGCGCCACCCGGAAGTAAAAAGATAGCCATTGAAGGCATTGATTTTAGTATATCCATAAACTGGGATTTCACTTGCTCTTTTTCTTCTTTGCTTAACTCGTGCTTTGTGGATTTTTGAATTAAAGCAATCAAATCTTTACTTTCCTTTAATTCATTGACCAATTTTTCTTTGTTTCTACCTAAAATTCGCAACCAACGACTAGAGAAATTTGCAATTCCGTAATGCGCTTTAGAATCAGAACTAATTAGAGAAACCACTCTTTCGTTTTCCATTAGAAAAGAATTAACTAATTCAACTGAATCTTCCATTTCATCGTCAGTTAAACCAATTAAATTGCCTAATTCTAACAATTTTACTTCTTCTTTTTCTGAAGTTTGGTGCGTTCCTTTCGTTATAAAAACACTTAATTCAAAGGTGATTCTAGCAAGCATTGGATGCTCAAAAAGCACTTTTTCAAATTCTTGGTTTGAAATTCCGTGCATAATAAAACCCTCGATTTTTTCGCGTTCAAACTTTGGTAAATTGGCCGAAGACAAAAAGCGCCAAAGCATACGTTGTTCTTTTTCTTCAACTTGTTCATCTACATAAGCAGCGTAAACAATTCCACACAAAACGAAGTTGGCGTATTTTGTGTAATTTTTATAAAAGGTAGCTTCTTGATTTTTAAGAAATTCACAAAACAGAATAATATCTAAAAACACAAAGCAATTTGAAAGGTGATTCAACCAGTAATTTGTTCCAAAAATGGGCGATTTAACCTTTACGCGTTCCTCTAAAATATATTCAATTCGCGACTCAAGTTTTTTGTCTTTGAAGATGGTAAACCAATTTTCAATTCCACTTGCAATTGGAGCTTCAGAATAAAATTTTCCGAGCAATTTTAAAAAATCTGTGGAATTAAAATCTTCTTTTGAATGTTGTTTGTAACAAAAAAGTAAAGTTTCAAAAATGAGTAACTTCAACTTTTCGTCATTTGTATAATGCTTTGTATCTAAGTCATTTGAATAAATTAACGAGCTTGGAATACCATAAACCAAACCAGTTTTATTCGAAAGAAAATGCAATATTTCTAGCTCATCTTCTTCAATATCAAGCTGGAGAGAAATATCATTGGACTCCACAAGCAAAAAATACTTTTTAATCCAGTTTTTTGCTCCTGGTGAAAGTTTTATTGGACTATTTGATGGCATATCTTACCGCTAAACCTGCTCCCCACCCGAAACCAAATGAGTTAATGATTCTAAGGTTTGGCCCTGTGTCTAAAGCAACATTTAAAGGGAAATCTTCAAAGGTATATTCAATACCAACAATTCCATTTAAGCCCAAAATCATATTGCTAGTTCTGTCATTCGTAATTTGATTTTTATAGGAATAAAAACCAAGATTCAAACCACCTCCAGCATACCAATTCAAACCTTGTTCTAACGAAAAATTTAATTCATATAAACCTTGAAGCCAAAGTGTATTTGCGCCTCCTCCAATACTTCCTTCAATAGCTGATTTCGAGTTTAAAAAGTGTTTTCCGTTTAGTGAACCATAACCTGGATAACCTCCTTTAATCCCAATTGCTGTTTTGTAATTTTGAGCATTTGAATAAGAAGATGCAGTTAAAAGCAAAAGAAATAGCAATAACTTTTTCATATTTATTATTTTTTACAAAACTACAATTTACCAGCTAGTGTTACAGCCAATTTTTTAGTAAAAAACACACCTCCATTTGTTGAAAAAGCCTCAAAAACGACCACATAAACGCCAATACTTGCCTTTGTTTGTGCATCGGTGGTTCCGTCCCACGTGAATGTACCTGAAGTTCCAAGTAATTCGTTGGAAAATAAGTTTCGAATTAAACGACCTCTATCGTCGTAAATTGAAATTTTCCCCAATAATCCGGCTTCAGTTACTTCATAATTTATCTGAAGAACGTCCTCAAATCCATCGTTGTCAGGAGATAAAACTTCACTTGTAAAACTCACAACCCCATTTGAAATTGCTGGTAAATACTGAGAATTTTTTCTTCCCGGCGTAGCAAAACCAACAGCCTCAGCAGCCGAATGCCAATTAAATGCACTTGAAGATGCTCCGTTTGGATCAATTCGTTCCAAAGAAACGCCATCTGTATTGTCTAATAAATCAAAATGCCATTCATCTAAATAACTTACTTTATCTATAATTTCTTGGTTATAAATCAAATAAACAGTTCCTGAGTCGTTGTTATAACTTGGTAATTCTGCGTAAAGAAATCTTCCTGGAACAGCAAATGGATAAGTCATTTTTACAAAGTTTGAATCTTTTCCTACCACGACATACTCGTTTGGCTCAAGTAGAAAATTGTCAAAAATCGTTTTAAAGTTTGCGATTGAATCATCATCAAAATTAGCAAGTTGCCAATCTTTTAGATTAATCACTTTTGAGGAATTATTGTAAAGTTCAATCCAATCTTGACCGCCATTTTTTGGATTTTGTAGAATTTCATTAATGATAATATTTCCCTTTGTCGGTGCTTCTGGAAGGATAAATTGTCCTGTAAAATCCGTTTCATTCATAGAGCAATCCGCTATATTTTCGAGTTGTAAATTGTAAGTTAACGAACCAACCAAGGTTTCATTGAACTGCAAAGTCATACGTTTTGGAAATTCACCTTGAATAAAACGATTTTGAATTGTCAAATTTGGATTAATGGTGAAAATAGCTGTACTCAATGAAGTAGAATCCATTCCTTCGTTGAAATGAACTTCTAAAAAATTAGGAGCAAGTGCCAGAAGAAAATCAACCGTAGGCGCTTCATTGTCAGGTGATAAATCATTTACTGAATTTATTGCTCCCGGAGTTCCTCCAGTTATTGAATTTGAAGCAATCCAATTAGCTTCGTCTGAACAAGGATCGTTTGGATTTATTAATTCTAGTGAATATCCGCCTGCTTTTTTAATGTCGTCTTTGTACCAATCATCGGTGAAACTCAATTTATCCAAGATTAAACCAAAATTATCTTTTAAAACTACATCGTCGCCAGCATTATTTAAACTTGGAAAGCTTGTAACTCCGATTGCTTGTGAAGAAAACAACGGAACATTAGCTGTTGCTGTCAACACTTTGTATTCACCTGGAAGAAGCCACCCTGCTCCAATTGTACCATCCGAAGAAGCATCGCCAATTTTCCAACCTTGTATATTGAATATTTTGTTGCTTATATTATAAATCTCCACAAACTCTACCTCAGGTAAACCAATCACAGGACTTGGATCTGGAAAAAATTCTGTAATTATGACGTCGCCTTTTTGAGCAATATCGGAAACTAAATACTGAAAACTTCTGGACTGTAAACCAGCACTATTTCCTGCTAAATCTATTATGTTAGATGCAGATAATGAATAAGTTGTGCCATTAACCAAATTTCCATTTAACGTAAAATGAAACAAAGATGGATCGGTTCCGTCAATTGTAACTGTTGAAATATCAATAGTTGGAGAAATCGAATAATTTGAAATTAATTCGCCACTTGCTTGCGTAATAGCTTCTTTAAATTTAACGTCAATTTGATTCACAGCAATTACTGTAACGGTATCTAAAACAGGTGGTGCAACATCGAAAATTTCATCACCAATATAAACATTATCATAAAAGAATTTAGTCGCATTACTTGCCGTGTAAACATTGAAAAAACCAAAATTTGTCCCGATTAAAGTTGATATTTCAACTCCCGTTGCTTGTAAAACATAATTATCTCCGCCAGCAAAATCAGCATAAACACTCCATTCGCCTGTCGCACTTCTTTTCACGCGAATATTTGCCGAAATGCTGTTTACAATTTGTCCATCTGTACCAGCACAAATAACCGATGAATTTCCATTCTCGAATTTGTAAAGTCTAATAGCGTCAATGGAACCTGCTTCACCAAATTGTAAATAATAACCATTTTGTACTAATGTTAAGTCGGCATTATCAGCAGCTAGATAAACGCGACCATAATTACTTCCTGAACCTGCGAAAGATTGCTTGATATAAAAGCGCCATTCTTTCCCATTCAAAGTGGTTAATTGATGCGGAATTGAAAGATAAGAAGTTGCTGCAACTGTATTGTTTGATTGCAATTGCTTACTACTATTTACGATATAATCAGCAGTTGTTCCATTCCAAGTTGGATTATTTATAAAATCACCATCAGAAAAATCGTCTGTGATTTGAGCAAAGCAAAGTGTTTTTAAAAACAGAATGCTGAAAAGTAAATATAGACGCATAGATTTTTATAGACTTCAAATATATTAAATTTGACCCCGGAATGAAAGAATTCCAACTTTTAAGATTCATAATTAATATTTAGATAAAATGAAAGTAGCTGTAGTTGGTGCAACAGGAATGGTAGGAAACGTGATGTTGCAAGTTTTACGTGAACAAAATTTCCCCATAACTGAATTGATTCCAGTTGCTTCTGAAAAATCTGTTGGTACAAAAATTAATTTCGGAGGTTTAGAATTTACGGTTGTTGGTTTACAAACTGCGGTTGAAATGCGTCCAGATATTGCAATTTTTTCAGCTGGAGGAGAAACATCTTTGGAATGGGCACCAAAATTTGCTGAAGTTGGGACGGCAGTTATCGATAATTCTTCCGCTTGGCGAATGGATCCAACGAAGAAATTGGTTGTTCCGGAAATCAATGGTGATGTACTTACGAAAGAAGATAAAATCATTGCAAACCCAAATTGTAGCACGATTCAGTTGGTGTTAACATTAGCTCCTTTACATAAAAAATATGGTGTTAAACGCGTGATTGTTTCAACGTATCAATCCATTACGGGTACTGGTGTGAAAGCGGTTCAACAAATGGAAAATGAACGCAATGGGATTAGTGGCGAAATGGCTTATAAATATCCGATTGATAAAAATTGTATTCCGCAATGCGATTCATTTTTGGACAATGGCTACACCAAAGAAGAAATGAAATTAACGAATGAAACGAAGAAAATTTTAAATCCTAAAATCAATGTGACGGCCACTGCTGTTCGTGTTCCTGTTGTTGGTGGACATTCAGAAGCTGTGAATATTGAATTTGAAAACGATTTCGACTTGAATGAAGTGCGTCAATTATTACACGAAATGCCAGGAATTACTTTGAAAGACGATCCGACAACTTATACGTATCCAATGCCGAAGTATGCCGAAGGAAAAGACGATGTATTTGTGGGAAGAATTCGTAGAGATGAAAGTCAAGCAAACACGCTGAATCTTTGGATTGTAGCGGATAATTTACGCAAAGGCGCAGCTACGAATGCTGTTCAAATTGCTAAGCTTTTAATCGAAAAAGAATTAATTTAACAAAGTTTTTAGGGTTATAACCACAAAAAGTTAAAAATAAATTCAGTTTTTATGGTTGTAATTTAATAAAATTCAATTTTAAAGTTATTTTTGTGGTTATAAGCACAAAATGATAGCTAGAAAATTCTATATAAAGCAAATAGAACCTTTTATTGATAAACCGTTCATCAAAGTTTTAACAGGACTCAGACGAAGCGGTAAGTCAAGCATCTTGAGTTTGCTCAAAGACACTTTAGTTCAAAGAGGAATCAAAAAAGAAGCAATCATTCATGTCAATTTAGAAAGTTTTCAATTTCGATATATAGACAGCGATGTTGCCATCTACACCTATCTTCAAACACAAATTCATGGAGATGAGCGCGTTTACATCTTACTCGATGAAATTCAAGAAGTCGAAAATTGGGAACGTGCAGTAAATGCAATGTTGGTTGATTTCAATGCGGACATATACATTACAGGCTCCAATTCTCGATTGCTTTCTTCGGAATTATCAACGTATTTAACAGGAAGATACGTGGAATTTCACATCCAAACTTTGTGTTTCGAAGAGTTTTTAGATTTTAGAAAAGTCAGAAAAATTGACGACTCTAATCATCGAGAGGCATTCAATGAATTCAGAAAATATGGTGGTTTCCCAGTGCTTCATACAATGGATTCTGATTTAGAAACGGCTTACAAAATCGTTTTTGACATTTATTCTTCTGCGATATTGCGCGACACCGTTCAACGCAACAATATCCGCGACACAGAAATTTTGGAACGCATCGTGAAATTTGTTTTTGACAATATTGGTAGCAGCATTTCAGCGAAAAACATTGCTGATTACTTCAAAGGTCAACAGCGAAAAATAGATTTGAACACAGTTTACAATTACCTCAAAGCGCTTGAAAGTTCATTTATTGTGTATCGCATACCAAGATACGATGTCAAAGGAAAAGAGATACTCAAAACACAGGAAAAATACTTTGTTGGAGACATCGCCTTGGTGCACGCAATGACAGGTTTAAAAGATAGAAACGCAGCTGGAATATTGGAAAACATTGTGATGCTTGAACTGCGACGAAGAAATTATAAAGTGTATGTTGGTAAACTTTACACTACTGAAATAGATTTCATTGCAGAAAAAGGAAATGAAAAAATTTACGTGCAAGTGACCTATAAAATGGAGGAAGAATCAACGATTGAACGCGAATTTAAACCACTTCTAAAAATAAAAGACAATTACCCAAAATATGTCTTGAGCCTAGATGAAGAATGGACGGACAATGTCGATGGAGTGAAACACATGCACATTGCTGACTTTTTGTTGGCAGAGAAATGGAATTAAATTAAGAGTAAAAATACTTTTACTTCGGAAAAATATGAATATAAATTATCCGAGATAGTTTATAGTTTTTCTTAGCTGCAAGAATCATAACAAGCGCTAGAATGGTAATTACCCAATTGAAAGTTAAGTTTGGAAAAAGGAAATAAAGCAGCACAAAAGTTGAAATTCCTAAAAACACCGCAATTCCATAACTGATATACATTGCACCTAAAAAATAGCCCGGTTCTCTGTCGAATTTATAGTTGCAATTATCACATTTAACCTTCATTTCAGGCATGTGAAATATCGTTTTTGTTGGGTAATAAACTGTCGATTGGCGACAATGCGGACACTTTTCATTTAAAATACTGAAAAATAAATTTTCTTTTTTATCACCCGTTGTTTTCATACTTCAAAATTAGGTAAAAGCTAAGACCAAAGTATTTAAATTTTACGCCACTCGTGGTACAATTGAGACATTTTAATTAATTTTAAATATGGCTCAAGCATTACCAATTTATTCGATTCAATCCTTTAAACACGAATTGACGCGCAAGGAATTTTATGCCAATAATTTTAGCGATCACGTAAAAGAACATCGCTTTACCAATTTACCGCACAAGCACGATTTCTTTTTGGTTGTTTTAGTGACGCACGGAAATGGTTGGCATGAAGTTGATTTTGTTAGATATTCGGTAAAACCTGGCAGTGTATTTACTTTACAACCCGGACAAATGCACTTTTGGAATTTATCGGATGATATTGATGGCTTTGTGTTTTTTCATACGAAATCATTTTATGAGGAAGCAAACAATTCATTGAGGATTTATGATTTTCCATTTTATAATTCTTTTCAAAGTAATGCTGCATTTACAGTTTCAAATGAAAAAGTAAATAAATTGAAATATTGGATGCTTGAAATTATTGAAGAAACACAAAACATTCAATCAGATAGTAGATTAAAAATTCGGACATTAATTGATTTAGTTTACATAGAACTTTCGAGGGATTTCACACAAGAAAAAACCACTTCAAAAACGAACTATTTGAGTCGGATTTATAAATTTGAAAAACTGATTGAAGACAACTATAAAACAAATAAATCAGCTCAATTTTACGCTGACAAACTCCACATTTCAGCTAAACATTTGAATCGAATAGTGAAAGATGCAGTCAATAAAACTAGCTCTGAATTGATTGCTGACCGCATCATACTTGAAGCAAAACGCTTGTTAATTCAATCGAAATTAAATGTCACTGAAATCGGCTATAACCTAGGTTATTTTGACAAATCCTATTTTGTACGATTCTTCAAAAAACAAACTGGAGAAACTCCATTGACTTTTTTGGAAAGATATCAGCGAGATGAAAGGTATTGATAAAAAAACGTATGCTTTGAAATTTATCACACGTTTTTTATAATTCAATTTCTAATATTAACTTGTGTAGTTTTAACTTTTACCAAATAAATCCAAAATTGAAATCTACTGAAATAATTTTCTTACTTTAGATAAGGCATTCAAAATAAGAACTGATTGAGAAAGATATTTATGACAATTTTTATCCTCAATTATGTTCCATTTGAATCTTAATTACATTAACAATAAAATGCCCGAACAACAAAACATAGAGTTCAAACAAAGTTGGCACGATGACTATCTTAAATGGATTTGTGGTTTTGCCAATGCGCAAGGAGGAATAATATTTATCGGTAAAGACGATTGTGGTAAAGTAGTTGATTTATCGGATTATAAAAAGTTGATGGATGATATTCCCAATAAAATCCGTAACACTATGGGAATTACTGTTGAAGTAAATTTAAACGATGAAGGCGGAAATCATTTTATTGAAATTAATACACCTCCGTATTCTGTTCCTATTTCACTAAGAGGAAGATATTATTACCGAAGTGGGAGTACAAAACAAGAATTAATAGGCGCATCATTGAATGAGTTCTTATTAAAGAAATCGGGTAAAACGTGGGATGATGTAATTGAGCCACGCGCCAACTTTGATGATATTGACGAAAAAGCAGTAAATACATTTTTGAAAGCATCTGAAAACGCAGGTCGTTTACCCGAAAATAATGTCTTATCTATTCCTGATCTGTTTGAAAAGCTACGCTTAACAGAAAATGGTCACTTAAAACGATCCGCAATAATTTTATTTGGTAAAGACCCCGGCAAGTTTTACCCGAATACGTTTGTAAAAATTGGTCGTTTTGGTAAAGATGATGCCGACTTGAAATTTCAGGAAACCGAAGAAGGAAATTTAATTGGCTTACTTCAAGCCGTTTTAAATCAACTCAACCACAAATTTCTAATTAAAACTATTGAGTTTGAAGGTATGCATCGCATAGAAAAAGGAGAATATCCAGTTGCAGCTATTCGAGAAATGCTGTTAAACGCATTGGTGCATAGAAATTATATGGGAGCACCTATTCAAATTCGTGTTTATGACGACAAAATAAGCATTTGGAATGAAGGCATTCTACCAGAAGGTTTAACATTGGATGCGTTGAAGCGTTCACATTCTTCTAGACCGAGAAATCCGATTATTGCAGATGTTTGTTTCAAATGCGGCTACATTGACGCTTGGGGCAGAGGAACTATTAAAATCATTGACGCCTGCAAACAGTCAGAACTTCCTGAACCTGAAATGAATGTATTGGATGGAGGTTTTGGTATAACCCTTTTCAAAGACAATATTTCGCTTGAAAAACTTGGTAAACTTGATTTGAATGATAGACAAGTAAAGGCGATTTTGTTTTTGGAAGAAAATGAAAAGATTACTAATAGCGATTACCAAAATATTAATGGTGTGTCTAGGGAAACAGCTACAAGAGATTTAAAAGAATTAATTGAAAAAGACCTAATAAATCCTAGTGGACAAAAGGGAGCTGGGGCATTTTATACACTAAAATGAATTGCGTCATAATTGCGTCATAATTGCGTCAATTGCGCTATGATTGCGTCATAATAACGCCAAAATAAAGACATGTTATAAAAAGATAAGAGCTCATAAAGTACTCAAACGGCTCTTTAAGGACTGACAAAAGCTCAAAGTGAAAATAAAAAAAGAGAAATAATGAGTTCTTGTTTAATGAATTGTCGGATATTCAAAAAGAATTGGTCTATTATTATCTAACAATAAATTGCGCCTAAGTCGAATCAATTTCACAAAAAAAAAAACGGATGCTCTCACACCCGTTTCTAATTCAATATCAAAAAGTAATTTTACTTACAAATCGTCTCCTCCGTCATTTTAAGAATTTTGCGTACTTCTTCCAAAGTTGGAGCTTCGGCATAAGTTCTTAAAACAGGTTCAGTTCCAGAAGGACGAATCATCATCCAACGGTTTTCATCAAAGAAATATTTGAATCCGTCAATTGTTTTCACTTCTTTCACTTCATAATCGCCAAATTCTTTGTAGTTTCCTGCTTTGCAATTAGCGATGATGTTTTGTTTCATTTCTTCGGTGATGTGTAAATCGTTTCTTTCAAATTTGAATGGACCAACGATGTCGTAAACCTCATCAATCAATTCATCCAAGGTTTTACCTGATTTCGCCATGAATTCCCAGATGATCAATCCCATCCAAATTCCATCGCGCTCAGGAATATGTCCTTTCACCGCAATTCCACCTGATTCTTCACCACCCAACAAAACGTCTTCTTTCACCATGATTGTAGCGATTTCTTTGAAGCCAATTTTTGTTGTAGTAACCTCTAAACCATAGTGTTCACACATTTTATACACGCGTGGCGTAACACTAAATGCAATTGCTACTTTACCCGTCATTTTTTTGTATTTCACTAAATAATGAATCAACAACAAAATGATGTGATGCGAATCAATAAATTCACCTTTTCCGTTGTACAAACCAATTCTATCTGCGTCGCCGTCTGTTGCTAAAGCACAATAAATGCCTTCGTTTGCTCCAATGTATGCTTCTAATTCTTTTAAATTTTTGGCAATTGGCTCTGGAGCTTGCCCCATAAATGATGGATTCGGATCGCAATGCAATAACTCCACGTTTGGTAAAATTCGAGGCATCACACGCTGACCTGCACCATACATCGCATCGTACACCAAACGCATTCCTGATTTCTCAATCGCTTCTAAATCGAAGTTCTTTTTAACGTGCTCCACATAAAGTGTTTCGATGTCAATCACTTCCACTTTACCCGCAGCCATTGCATCTTCAATAGAAATATTTTCAAAATCAATGCTACACACTTCAGGAATAATATCTTCTACTTCTTGTACGTGCTCTGGTGCTAAAGGTCCACCGAAATCTGCTTTCAATTTATAACCGTTGTACGACGGAGGGTTGTGACTTGCTGTTAAATCCACTCCAATCTGACAACCGAATTGATACGCTGCCAAGGAAATCATAGGTGTAGAAACAAAACCACGTGACATTTTCACTGGAATACCTTGAGCGATAAATACTTTCACAGCTGTTTCCATGAATAATTCTCCTGCAAAACGACAGTCGTGTCCAACAAATACAGAAGGATTTTCGTAATTTTTCTTTAACCAGATTCCTGTTGCTTCTGTAACACGCGCTACGTTTTCAACTGTGAATTCTCTTGCGATGATTGCTCTCCAACCGTCGGTACCAAATTTGATTTTTAAAGACATAATTTTTAGAATTGAAAATGTAAAATTGAAAATGTAAAATGGAGGATCAAATTCTACATTTTACATTCTAAATTCTACATTATTTTACAAAGTTTTTTATTGTTTTCTCTATAATCGCAACGCATTCCATCAATTGCTCTTCAGTGATAACCAAAGGTGGGGCGAAGCGAATAATATTTCCATGGGTTGGTTTTGCTAACAATCCGTTTTCTTTTAATGCAACACACAAATTCCAAGCTGTTGGGCTGTCTTCGGTGTCGTTTACAACAATTGCGTTTAACAAACCTTTTCCGCGAATTTTCACAACTAAATCAGAATTTTCAATGATGCGATTCATTTCTTTTCTGAAAAGGTGACCTAATTTTCTTGCGTTTTGAATTAAATTTTCATCTTGTACAGTATCTAAAGCAGCAATAGCGACTTTCGCGGCAATTGGATTTCCACCGAATGTCGAACCGTGTTGACCCGGTTTAATTACCATCATGATTTCGTCGTCAGCTAAAACAGCTGAAACGGGATAAACTCCTCCAGAAAGTGCTTTTCCAAGAATTAAAATATCAGGTCGGTTATATGTTTCTGATTGGCGTTCACATTTATTTTCACAAGTACAATTCCCACAAACAGCCAATAAACTTCCTGTGCGAGCAATTCCTGTTTGTACCTCGTCAGCAATGAAAAGTACACCATTTTCAGTGCACAATCTTCTAGCATTTGTCAAGAAATCATCTGCTGGTGTATAAACTCCAGCTTCACCTTGAATGGGTTCAACCAAAAATCCTGCAACGTTTGGTAATTTTAATGCTGCTTCTAACGCATTCACATCATCGTAAGGAATTGCTAAAAATCCAGGAGCGTAAGGACCAAAGTTTTTGTTGGAGTCAGGATCGCTTGAAAAAGAAACGATGGTTGTTGTGCGTCCGTGGAAATTCCCTTCACACACCACAATTACCGCTTGATTTTCTGCAATTCCTTTTTTCTCATAGGCCCATTTACGACACAATTTGATAGCCGTTTCCACAGCTTCTGCACCCGTGTTCATCGGCAATACTTTATCGAAGCCAAATAAATTCGTTACGTATTGTTCGTATTCACCTAAAGAATCATTGTAAAAAGCACGCGATGTCAATGCTAAAGTTTGCGCTTGGTCGATTAATGCTTGCGTGATTTTCGGATGACAATGACCTTGATTTACAGCAGAATACGCAGATAAAAAGTCATAATATTGTTTTCCTTCCACATCCCAAACAAAAACGCCTTCGCCTCTGTTCAAAACAACAGGAAGTGGATGGTAATTATGCGCTCCGAATTTGTCTTCGAGTGCAATTAAAGATTCTGATTTGGTTGTGTTCATTGTTTCAATCATAAAAAATGTATAGGATGACAAATATAGTGAAATCAGTTGCTAAGCTGAAATTCTGAGGATTAAATTTGACGACATAGTACATTTGGCAAAGTTGAAACGAATATAAAATTAACTGTATAAATTTACTTTTGAAATAATGATTGAAACAAAACACGAAAAGTTTAGACTTTTAAAATTGAACGTCTTAATTGTTTGTTAATGTTCTTTAGCGAAATAAAATTTAGTTATTTCTTAAAATTTGAGTTAATTATTTTAATTTTTAATCTTCTATAAGTAAATATCAACATGGCTTACAGCGTTTTTTAGTTTACAGTAAATAGTTTACTGTAAACTAATTTTATTTGTAGTGTGAAAACGAAGGATAAAATACTTAGAATTTTAAAAAAGAGTTTAGCAATAACGGGAAGTTTCAAAGGTTTTGATGTAATTTCAGAATTGTAAATCAACAACGAGGTCTTGTGTATTTCTTTATGTATGTAACTTTCACTTCTCTTCATTTGTTAAACAAGAAACCTACAAATGAAAATCCTGTTCTTTTTACTCCTGTTTTTTACATTTATTTCTGAAGCAAGAACTCAATCCATTCTACCTTTCACAAGAGACAATTTACGTTTGACAAATCCTGCTTATTACAATTCTGAAAAAGTACTTTTGAATGTAAGTAATACGATTTCTGGTTTTAATAGCAATTTCATTTCAAACACCAATTTCACTTATTTTCAATATGGATTTAGAAGTTTTGCTCTCAGCGCAAGAAGTTTAAATACCTATTCGGTTCATTTCCAGCAACGCGACTTTGGAATTAATGCGTCATATCACTTTAGAGTTGCAAGAAAATTAAGTTTGTTTTATGGGATTGGCGTCAATTCGATTTTATCAAACTATTCATTCATACCCAGCAAAACCTTTAGCTTACCGAGTATCAACGCAGGAATAATTGCATTTGCGAAATTTGGAAATGTTCCCATTCAATTAGGAGTTTCAATGAATTCATTAAATGAACCAACTACCATTCGAGCAGGAGAAAAAATTGGTTTTGAATACATCAAATTGAACATTTACGGAAGTGCAGAATTTAAAATCGAAAGAAAAAATGATAGTACAAAATACATCAAAAGGCATTTTTACATTATTCCTTCTTTCAGCCTGCAAACCTTACAATTCAAAGAATTAAACATGAGTATTTTATTAAAAAAGAACAATGTTTACGGTGGTTTGGGAATTACGTCAGGAGAATACCTTGCTTTTTTAGGTTATCAATTTGAAAATAATTGGAGAGTAAGCTCTAGCATCGGAATGTGGCGAAGTAAATTGAATAATTCTGTATTCAACACTAATCTATCTGCAAATTTGAGGGTTTTGTACATGATTCAAAAGAGAGGATGCAGAATTGGCAGTAGATTTTGGAATGAGCTATAACAAAAAAGCCCTCCACTTCTGGAAGGCTTCTTGTTATTTTGGTTTTATTTTGAATCTTAGTCTCTAATTAAGAACTGGTATTTATCGATATTTTTCAATGCGATACTTGTTCCTCTTGCAACTGCTCTCAAAGGATCTTCTGCAATGTGAACTGGTAATTTTGTTTTCGCAGAAATACGTTTGTCTAATCCACGTAACATCGAACCTCCACCTGCTAAGTAAATACCTGTTTTGTAAATATCTGCTGACAATTCTGGTGGTGTCATTTCCAAGGCACTTAGAATCGCTTCTTCGATTTTAGAAATTGTTTTGTCTAAAGCATGTGCAACTTCTACGAAAGAAACCATTATTTCTTTTGGAATACCTGTCATCAAGTCACGTCCACGAACTGCAAAATCAGCAGGTGGATTATCTAACTCAGGCAATGCTGCACCCACTTCGATTTTAATTTGTTCTGCTGTGCGTTCCCCAACTAAAATATTGTGTTGACGACGCATATATTCTTCAATATCACTTGTGAAATCATCACCTGCAATACGAATTGATTTATCACAAACGATACCTCCTAAAGCAATGACAGCAATTTCAGAAGTACCACCTCCGATATCGATAATCATATTTCCCATTGGTTCTTCCACGTCGATTCCAATACCGATAGCGGCTGCCATAGGTTCGTGAATTAAATATACTTCTTTTGCTCCTGCATGTTCTGCAGAGTCACGAACGGCGCGTTTTTCAACTTCTGTAATCCCAGAAGGAATACAAATCACCATGCGCAAAGTTGGATTAAACAAACTTCTTCCCGGATTGATCATTTTTATCATTCCACGAATCATTTGTTCCGCACTTTGGAAATCAGCAATTACACCATCTTTCAACGGTCGTACTGTTTCAATTAATTTATGGGTCTTACCGTGCATTTGTTGTGCCTTCTTTCCGATGGCAACAATTTTCCCGGTTTGGATATCCTTTGCAACGATTGACGGTTCATCAACCACCACTTTATCATTCCAAATGATAAGCGTGTTGGCCGTTCCAAGGTCAATTGCAATTTCTTGAGTTAAAAAGCTAAACAATCCCATTTTCGAGTTCCCTCCTTAATAATTATTGTACGTTTATTCGTAGAACACGAAAAAAGGTTACAATTCTTGGTAAATGTACTAAAATTAATGTTTAAAATGACGAACGCCTGTAAATACCATTTTCATTTGGTGTTCGTTGCAGTAGTCAATTGAAAGTTGATCCTTCACCGATCCTCCCGGTTGAATGACTGTGTCAATCCCTTCGTTGTGTGCGATTTCAACGCAATCAGGGAAAGGGAAAAATGCGTCACTTGCCATTACTGCACCTTTCAAATCAAAATTGAATGATTTGGCTTTGTGAATCGCTTGATTTAAAGCATCAACACGTGATGTTTGCCCAGTTCCGCTTGCCAAAAGTTGACCATTTTTAGCAAGGATAATCGTGTTTGATTTTGTGTGTTTCACCAATTTATTAGCGAAAATCAAATCCTCAATTTCTTGTTCACTTGGTGCTAAATTGGTAATTACTTGTAAATCCGTTGCTCTTTCCGATTTTGAATCGCGGTCTTGCATCAAAATTCCATTCAAAATTGAACGGTATTGAACAGCAGGTAAAACCGTTTCTTTTTGCACTAAAATAATTCTATTTTTCTTTGATTTTAAAATCTCTAAAGCCGCTTGACTGTATCCCGGCGCAATCAAAACTTCACAAAATAAATCGTTGATTAAACTTGCTGTTTCTTCCTCTATAAACGCATTTGAAATCAAAATTCCTCCAAAAGCACTAACAGGATCTGCTGCCAAAGCCGTTTCGTACGCTTCTTTGATAGTTGGACGCGTTGCAATTCCACAGGCATTGTTGTGTTTTAATATCGCAAAAGTTGGTCCGTCTGTTGTAAATTCTTGCATCAACGCAACGGCTGCATCAACATCTAATAAATTATTGTAAGACAATTCTTTACCATGTAGTTTATCGAAAATCGCATCTAAATCACCATAAAATTTTCCTCGTTGATGCGGATTTTCACCATAGCGTAAAGATTCATTTTTTTCTTCACTCAATTTCAAATAAGGCGAATCGTTGTTTAAGAAATAGTTGTGAATCATTGTATCGTAATGCGAGGAAACATGAAAAGCTTCTCCGGCAAAAGTTCTACGTTGTTCTAAAGTGGTTGCACCATTTTGTGTTTTCAGTATTTCCAACAACGTATCGTATTGCTTCACAGACGGTATGATAACCACATCGTTATAGTTTTTAGCTGCTGCACGAATCAAGGAAATTCCACCAATGTCAATTTTTTCAATAATCGCTTCGTGACTAGCACCTGAAGCAACAGTTTCCTCGAAAGGGTATAAATCCACAATCACCAAATCAATTTGAGGAATATCATGAGTTGCCAAAGCTTCTTGGTCTTCCGCTAGATTTCTTCGGTTTAAAATTCCACCAAAAATCTTTGGATGTAAAGTTTTCACACGTCCACCTAATATCTCAGGAAAACTAGTTAAAGTTTCTACAGGTGTTACTGGAATGTTCAATGCTTCGATAAAAGCTTGTGTTCCTCCTGTGGAATAGATAGTTACATTGTTTTTATGTAACTCTTTTACAAGTTCGTCTAATCCATCTTTGTAATAAACTGAAATTAGGGCTGATTCAATGGTTTTTTGTGTGCTCATGTGATAAAAAAATGAAGCGACAAAGGTAGTGTTTATTTTTTGTGGAACTTTGAAAAACAGCAAAGATTCAAGTTAAAATTGAAAGAAATGAACAACAACTCTTCACTTTCAACTTGTATTCTTATTCCTTTCAAATATTCCATTCCAACTCTTCCAATTTTTAGATATATTTGAAAGAAGATAAACGCAAGATAAACTTTCACCTAGCAAACAAACTGTTAAAAGCTATGGAAGGTTTGTGCGGGTATTTTTAAGTTGAACTAAACCGATTTGACAATCGGTAATTCTCAGATACTTTCATTTGGTATTTACCATTCCTGAATGTCTGAATAAATTGTTTTATATCAATCAAAAAGAAGCCTATAATTTACTTTTTTATGCAGCAACAAAAGCCATTACTCAAGGTGCTAAAAACACAAACTATTTAGGGGCAAAATATGGCGCAGTTGGAGTTTTACATACTTGGGGACAAACACTCAGCTACCACCCTCATATTCACATGATCGTTCCCGCAGGAGGGCTTTCAGAAGACAATTCAGAGT
>VEQH01000026.1 GCA_018883325.1 Flavobacteriales bacterium
GAAAACACACAAATGGCTATGTTCTAAAAAGAGGGAGGTGGTTTTTTCTGAAAATTAATTTTAGCCCTTAAAATCAAACAGTTAGTGCTGAAACAAAGCATTTTTTGATTTTTGTCGGTCGGTAGTGATTTTCTATTTCAGAAAAAGAGCCTTTAATAGACGGATTTCCATTATCATAAAAAACCTCAAGACTACCTATCGGCACACCTTTTCTAAATTTAATTTTTGATTTTAATTGACCGTTCTCATGGTATTCTAAAAAGTCTCCATCAAGTACACCTTTTCCACCATGAATAATAAAATTACCATTTGTTTTAAGCTTCCCATTTTTATAAAATTCACTGTAATCGCCTATAATTTGTCCGTCAATAGCATTAAATTTTCTTTTGATTTGTCCATTATCATAGAATTCTTCTTGTAAACCATCAGCACCCCAAATATTTCCTTGAAATTTTTCTTTGATTTTACCATTTTCATGATATGCCATTCTTTTAATTTCGGAATTAGTCATAGCTCGAGCCTTGAAAATACTTTCAGTTTTTAAATTTCCTTTGTCGTCATAATATTTACAAATTCCATTTTTTAAAAGTGTATACTCACCTCTTTCTACTCCAATTTCAAACGCTATTTTCCCATTTGGATAATATTTCTTCCAAGTTCCACAATGTGTGTTTTCGCAACAAAATTCTCCCGAGTATTTAATATTCCCAGAACTGTAATAGAAATTCCATATTCCAGTTTTTGAAATAATGTTATTTAATTCTTTGTTTTTTAAACTGATTTCTACAGTTGAATTTTTAAGTTTATTTACGTCCACAATTGTTGAATCAATCAAAATGAAGTTACCTTCTCCAATAATCTTTCCTTTTTGTGTTAGCAATTGCGCTTTTTGACCTTTAAGCTTAATTTTAGCAATTGATAAATAGTTTATTTCTTCAGAAAAACTCACCTCATCTTCGAAGTCTCTTGCTTCAAATTCTAAATTTTGAGTTTCTTGCTTTTGTTTGTTTGTATTCCAACTTTGGGCTTTTCCACCTTTAAAAACACCTTGTTCATTTATAAGTGCAACACCATCAATCCATTGACTATAAGAAATATAATCTCCTTCCAATTGATCGTTCAAAAAGCTGGCTGTTCTATATTTTTTGTCATTCAAAAACCAATTCCATTGACCCGTTTTTTGATTATTTGAATATTGACCTTCTATTCTTTTTCCGTTATATGGATTATTATAAATCCAATTCCCGTTTTTACCCTCGTTAACGAAACTTCCTTTAACAATAAGTTCATCCCAAAGGTTACGAATAATAAAATTACCCTCTAATTGACCAACTTTATTAAAAGTCACTAATGAAATTTCTTTGCCATTATTAGTGGTTTTTCTCCAAGTTCCGATAGGTAAAGAGTCACTACTCAGTTCACCTTTCCAAAATGTTTCTAGAGTACTTGGATCGTGTAGATTTGTTTCACAATCTGCACATCCATTTTCAGCAATAATAGAAAAACCTGTATTCGTACCAATTATAAATTCAATGAAATTATCATATTGATCGTATTTTTTTGCCTTGTTAAGTAGTAATTGATACTCACTTATTTCTGCTGTTTCTTTAGTTTTTAGTTCATCCGAATTTTCATAAAAATCGTTTACTATTGGTTCGTTACCATTCAATATTGAATCACCTTTGAAAGTCAAAATACGATTAAGATCATTTTTTAAAATTCTATACAAATCGCCTTGATTCAAATTAAAATTGGAAATTCTTTTTTGGTCTCTATACATCAATAGACTTTCACTTTTTTCATCCCAAGGATTATTAAGGG
Organism: Flavobacteriales bacterium; assembly: GCA_018883325.1. GTDB lineage: Bacteria > Bacteroidota > Bacteroidia > Flavobacteriales_D > Crocinitomicaceae > UBA952. The sequence goes on from VEQH01000026.1 coordinate 1,822, forward strand.
CAAACATGTCCCAATTACCATTTGTGTTTTTCTTTAATATATACGTTTCCCAATGAGCTTTTTTTCTTTCTTCTAACGACAAACAACTATCTTCTAGGTTTGGAAATGCTTTTCTGTTTATAAAGTAATTATCATTCCATTTTTTAAGAATAATATCTTCATTTAGTTTGTAATTCATGTTTTCGTTAACATTCATGAAATGCTGAAGGAAAAATGTATTAAAAAGCCAAGATAAGTTTATACTTTTTTCATCAACTGTAATTAGGTTTTTGTTTTTGTCAAATATTTTTAGAAAATAATCTAATTTTTGTTTGTTCTCAAATCCTATTAATTCACTTTCTTTACCATCGTTTTCAAAGAAAATTATTTTGCCGCTTTTGTCGATTTTAACATTTTTATTTTCCTTCAAATCACCATTTTGTGTGAATTCAATTTTTGACCTCATTTGATTGGCGTAGTTCATCAATGAATCAAAATCCTTATTATTTGTTTTGTTCCAAACTCCTCTTAATTCTTGTGGAAAAGTATTCAACGTTTCGCCTTTTTCGTGGGGCTGTGGTTGCTCAAACGTAATAGTGTTGTACCCAACACAGCTTTTTAACAAAAAAGCAGCAAATGCAAAAATTAAAATTCTTTTCATAAAAGGTTAATTGTCTCATTGTCCCAATGAGATTTTAATAAATAAAAAAAGCGTGGGACAGTTGCATTACTTGTACCAGAGGGAGTCGAAGCCCAATTCACAAAGCCAAGCAACGCCCACGCCGTAACGTGAGCGATTACTTTAACTCCCCTGTGAATTTGAAATTTCGACTTTTCTGGTACAGGTTGTTTAGCAAACGCTGATTTTTCCAATAAAATTCGTTTTATAATTGATTTCGAATTGTGCAAATTTAAGTTATAAAGTTTTTAAATTCAAAGAGTTTGGTTTAATTCTTGAATGAAATATTCTAACGTTCAATTTATTTTCTTTTTGAAGAAAGCTATTCATCAAGATTCAACAAAATCGTAAAAGTTGTCCCTTCGTTTTCGATTGATTCAAAGGAAATTTTGCCACCGTGATTTTCAACAATTTGTTTCACGACTGATAAACCTATTCCGCTTCCGGTTGATTTGGTGGTGAAGTGGGGAATGAAAATTTTATCCTTTTGATCGTTTGGAATTCCTTTGCCATTATCGGAAACTCGAATGACAATTTCATTGCTTTCTTGTTGCTTTTCAACGCTGATGTTTACTTTTCCGTCTTTTCGTTCATTGAGCGATTGAATGGCGTTTTTGATGAGGTTGTTAAACACTTGCATCCATTGGTCTTTGTCGATTTTAAGCAAAAGTACATTTTCAGTTGTGTTGACTTCAATCTCGCAATTTTCTTCTAATTCAAACAATGTTGCTGCGTTTTTAATTATTCCCAGCAAATCGATTTCATCTTTTTGTGGATCAGGCATTTTGGCAAAGTTTGAAAACTCGTTTGCAATGCGCGTTAAACCATCAATTTGCTCAATTACAGAGTTTAAAACTCGTTCTAATCGTTCTTTGGAGCCTTCATTTGCAGGGTCGTAACTGCGCAATAAATGCTGTATTCCAAGCTTCATCGGCGTCAATGGATTTTTAATTTCGTGAGCAACTTGCTTCGCCATTTCGCGCCAAGCACTTTCACGTTCACTTTTTGCTAATTGCACTGCTGCCGCTTCCAATTCTTCTAGTTTCAAGTTGTAAGCCTTGACAATTGTACCAATTTCATCGTTGCCATCGTAAGCAATTTTTTGATTTTCAATTCCAAATTTTAAAGTAGCAACTTTTTGACTTAACAAGCGCAAAGGCGCAGTTAACCAATTGGAAATCAATAAGGAAATAATAATCGAAATTGCGAGTAACAAAATAAATACGTTGATAATTGCTACGATGAATTGCTGAATTTGATCTTCAAAATCGCGCTGTTGACCGAAGTGTTGCAGGTTAATGTAGCCCAACATTTTTCCTTCTCCATTGTAAAAAGGCAAGTAAGATGAAATGTAGGAAAGTTTTCCAATTTCTTCTCGATTGGAAAAGAAGCTTTTGTTGTTTAGTTTTAATTCTTCAAGCGCTTGTGGGTTTATTTGTTCGCCAAGCAATCCGATGTTAAAAATCTTTGGTCGTGAAGACGCAATTAAATAGCCGTTCGGGTCATAAATATTTAAGTCTGTGACAAATACTTTCGATAGTTTCATTAAAACGCTCTCCAAGTAATTGCCATTTTCTTCAGCATCTAATTCTTTGTAATTTACAACTTTACCACGCAATTCTTCCTCGACGGAATGTAATTTTTCATTGATGATTCTATCTGTAAATGTTTGGTATTGTTGCCCGACAAAAATTCCGCTTCCTGTTCCGAAAAGCAGTAAAGCCAAAACGACCAACATTACCAAAACAAATTGGATTTTGAAGGCTAAAGTAAAGGAGTTGTTGGCAATGAATTTACTTCCCAACAACAAGCTACTGAAAAGTAAGAGCAAGCCCCAAAAACTAAATACATAAGAAAACGAAGTTACCAATTCCAACCACGTTTTATTTTGACTTGAAAGAATGATAACGGCTTTGTTGTTTTTCTTAAAAAAGTAATGATTATAGCCATCAAAATCAAAGAAAGTTGCGTTTTTTGATGGAGTAGGGAAGGCGCGTAGAAAGGTTGGAAAATTATAGTCTCCGTAGTGTTTTATGAGTTTGTTGCTCGTGTATTTTGCAATCGAATATTTTTCCAAAGAAGTTAAAACCTTCGATTTTTCGGAAAGTAAAAGGCGCGGAAAACCAATTTCTTCAGGAATTCGTTTTGATTTTAAAGTGATGAAAAGTTCGGCTTTTTTACCCGCCACAATTGTTTCCAAGCGGATAATGTAATTGTAGCCCGAAATCGCATCTCGAATGAAATAAATAGATGAATCAATTTGAGAAACTTCGCCGTTGCGCTCAATAATTTTCAACACAGGTTCAAGTCCTTGCGCTTCTTTGGTGAGTAAGGAAACACCAACGGAATCAAAGAGGTTGAAACTCATTTCGTAACCTTCCCAAAATCCTTTGAAGTGACGTTTTTCTAAAATATCTCCAAAATCAGAAACGCTTAAATTTTGTTGTGGCGTACGGATAGTGGATTGAATAAGTGGATCTGAAAGAAGTTTTGTTTTGATTTTTCCAAATTCTAATTCCAAGTTAATGTCTTGTTCAACCGCTAATTGATTCCCATAAAGTATGCGCGTTTCCTTGTCTTTGCTGCTATTGTGTTGATTCAAATCGGAAACAAACGAAGCCGAAAACAGTCCTAAAATCAACAGTTGGAAACCTAATTTTTGTCCAAATTTTTGTTTGTTTTGGAAAAAGAGGTTTGCAAATAAGAGTAAGATGGGCAAAATCAAGGGAATGAAATACTCGTCGTTGAGGCTAATTCTGTAAATCGCAAAAAGAATTCCCGACACGAAGAATAAACTCACGAAAACACCAACTTTTACGTGTTGAATTTTGATGGCATTAAGTAAGCTTTGAAATAAGTTTTGGTAAACCGAAAAAATCACACCGAAGAGCAAAAGAATCAAAAAGGAATAAGCGTCTAGCTCAAATAAATTTTCAAGATTCAGGGGAATTGTTGAATTGAGAATTACGAGATTCATTGCTTTTAGAATCAACCACCACAAGGCAAAAAGTAAAGGAATTTGCAGCCAGATTACCAATTTAACATTCAATCGGTAAAGCAATTTAACCAATGCTAAAACGGCAAAAGCAATGAAAATTATATTGATACATAAATCCAAAAAGGAAGAAAACCACTCGTTGTAGGCAAATAAATCGGCAGAAAGAAATTTTGCATTATTGAAAACAGGAGCAAAATCAAATTGATATAAAATCCAGCGAAACGCGATTAGGCTAATAATAAAAATAGAGGTTCTTTTTACTGAATTTTCGCAACGTTCATACGATCCGTAAACAAAAACTAAAAGTCCGATGATGAGTGTGATTATAGTAAATGGAGATTCAGCATTGACTTTCGCTTCTTTCGTTGGAATGGCTGAAAAGACAAATTTTTGATCGATATTTTTGATTGATGAACCAATCGCTGGGTCAAGGGAAATGTCAAAATCGGATGTTGTTAATTCTGCATTGGTGTGATTTTCAAGAAATTCATTTTCGTAACTGTATTCCTTTTTTATTTCAAAAGCAGCACAAAGAATTTCGTCTTCGTATTCTATCGTTTTACAGTAGTACCAACCATTTTGAAGCTTCAAAAGTCCATTTGTTGGAAATTGAATACTTACATATTTAGAAATCGGAAGTTCGTTGGAATTCCAATAAACGAGTGAATCACCTTTGTATTTATAGACGTAAAAGTCACTTGTTGCAGAAGGAATTGTTTTTAGACCTAAGTTTTCTTTTTGGCCTTCAACAAAATCTTTTAGTTGATTTTCTTTTTGGGTAAAGGCACGTTGAAATTCTTTTTGGTCAAAAGGAACGGTTCGGTCTGCGTTAATAAACAGAATGGAGGCACTAAAAATAATCAATGAAAGTAAGAAATACTTGTACTTTTCGATTAGCTGTAGCCCCAAATTCATTAGGAAAGAGTTGCTGAAAATTGATTTAAAAGTTCATCGCGTAATTTTTCGAAATCAGCATCTGCACGGTGGTCATTTCGGAAAATAAAATCAGCATTTGGTTTGTAAGGTTCGATGTAATTTTCGTAGCAAGGTAAAACGTGATTTTCCCATTGGTACAAAATATCAGAACGTTTGTATCCTCTTGTTTCTTGGTCGCGATAAATTCTTCTATCTAATTGGATTTCGTGGTCCACATCCACAAAAACGCTGTATTGCAACGCATTGAAAACGATGGGATAATGAAACAAAAATAATCCTTCGACGATAATCACTTCACTTGGTTGAATGGTGATTAGTACATTTTTATCAGGCGGCGCGTTGAAGAAATATTCTTTTACTTCAATTGGTTCCCAGTTAATGAGTTGCAATAAATCATCAGAAAGTTTTTTTTCGTCTAAGGCAGTTGGTAAATCAAAGTTGACAATGCCATTTTTGTCTTTTTGCTGCATTTCAATGGGAAAATAATAATTATCCATTGAAAAAACAGATGGGTTAATTCCTTCAAATGTTTCAGAAAGCCTTTTCAGCAAGGTGGTTTTTCCAGAACCGCTTCCTCCACAGATACCAATTACGAATGGGTTTTTTGTCATCTAGTTTATCCTTGTCGGCAAAGATACAGATTCTAAATTGAATCAACAGAATGTTGTGCTTGATGAAACTAATTTGGCACAAAACAAAAATTCCCAATGCATTTTCGTACATCGGGAATTGGAATTAAAGCTAATTTATTTTTCATTTAAAAAAGAAAACATAAATAGAAGAAATTGTATTATGTTTCTTAATTACCATTCAATTAAATGAATTTTCACATTTTACAACTTTATAAGAGTTTAGAAATTTAGAATTGAAAATTTTAATGAAATAAACTCCTTGATTTAAGTTTTCAAAATCAACAATTGGAACATTAAAATCTTGATAATTTTTCACTAAATAATTTGTTTCAGAAACAACCCGACCATTTATGTCAACCACTTCAATTGTCACATTTTCATCAAAATGATTTAATGATTTGATTGTAATGGAATTGCTTGTAGGGTTAGGAAAAATAGAAAATTGAATTTGTTCTTCTGTATTTTTCATTTTTTCATTTACTACAGTTTCATTATTTGGTTTTGTAACTATTCCATCATTTCCTGTAAATTCATTGGTGCAAGAAATGGGTTTTATCTTGGCACTAAATGTGAAATTTTGATTTTCAAAAGTGGTAAAACCATCTGTTAAATGAATACTTGTACCTGCTTCATATCTTACAAAACCTAAATTTCCGACATAATGTTTTGCATTTGAGGTTATAGTATTTTCTACTCCAATAAATTTATCTAAAAGAATATTTCCTGATAAGTTATAATCAGCAGGAATGATATAGTCATCAAATAATGGAGAGAAAAAAATAAAATCGCGTATTCTTTCTCCCTGTCCAACGGTAAAATTTGTCATACATGTAGGGAATGAATAACTCATAAGATTTGATGGGTCAGGCTCATAATCGTACAAATTTAAAGTTTGTTCTCCTATATAATAACAAGAGGCATCCACATATAAAGGATTAAAATTGAGATTAAAGTCTGCTGGTGTATCACATATAAGATCACCTGCACTTTCACAATTTTTCAAATTGCCCGTTCTAGGAATTTCTTCAATACCATTAATTGTTTTTTCATGTGTATGAAATAAACCTAAACAATGACCAATTTCATGTGCTAAAACCTGGCTATTTAATATTTGAATCCCTCCAGTAAAATTGGAAAGACACACAGATGGAAAAGGATCTCCAAAGATAGGACCTGTAGCTAAACCTCCATCAGCGTTTTTTACGAAATAAATATTGATTGCATTTGTAACTCTATTTTCTTCAATTAGTTCTTCCCAATCATTTCTACTTCCTAATTTATTTGAATAGTTAGACATATCAAAATATTGATCTCTATCAATATTGTCTTCATTAACAACAACAAAGCATATATTATATGGTTGAAAATAATTTGAAAGTCCAGCAACTACATTCCTTAAATCAATCCATGAATTCCCTCCAGTTCCATCGTCTTTATTAACATTATGTAAGGCTAGTCTTAGTATAGGTTTAAAACCATTATAAATTTTAGGACTTGAATTTATTTTTTCTTGAATTTCTATTACTTTACCGATATTTAATTCTCTTTCGCAACCTAATTGAGACCAATATTGGTTTTTAAAAAAAAGTAAGGTTAATATAATGACTATTTTCTTTGGTCGAAACATCTTGTTATAAATTAGTATTATTAATATTGTTTTTGAGTAAGCACTTTATTGTTTATAAAAAACTATTTTAAAGTCGTATCTACCTAATGTAAATGGTTTTGCATCTTGACTATCCGATATTGGATAAACCTTGAGAAGTTTGAGTTTTACTTGTTGTGAAATATCTTGATTCGGTAATAGTGGATTTTCCATTGGAGTAATAAATTCACCAGAGCAACCACGACCTATTAATTCAAAATCTTTTTCTACGCCATTTAATGAGCCTTTGAAATAAACTATAATTGTCCCACCCGTACTTTGTGAACAGATTTTACCATAGTCTTGATTATCATCAACTTTTGTTATTTTAAAAAAGAAAGTGGAGTCTTGACCTATTTTACAGCTGTACCATTTTCTAGCTTTCATGTCAAATATTTGGTTGAGTTCAACGGTTCTCTTCTCTGTTACCCGTTTGCAGGAATAAAAAACACTACTTAAAAAAAGCAGAAAGGAAATTGAAATTATTGTTTTCATTAAATTCTTTTTAGATGATAATATAAACCCTCTTCTAAAGAAGAGAAGCAACGAATTGTGAATTGATTATCAGAAATAAAATTATAGCAGTAAGTTGAAGTGTCTTCATCTTTTATAAGGATGAGACTATCATTTTTTAGATAAAAATTATAATATATATTGTCTTGTTTGAAGTGTTTTTTATCGATGTAAACGGTATCTTCAAATAAAAGCTGTCCAGTCATTCCATTCTTAAACTCCCTTTTCCAAGTGCCTACCATTTTTCGAGCATCCGATTTATCTTTATCACAGCTTAAAAGTAATAATGTGAAAATAGAGATATAAAGTATTGTTTTCATCTTACTTATTTTTAAGTTCATCAATTTGTTTCTGTAAATCAATCACATAAAGAGTTAATTCTTCTACTTTTTCAAGAAGTTTTAAGTTCATCTCTCCTAAATCTACGCCACCAGCTTCTTTAAATTCAAGTTCTGATTTAACGTTAGGTAAGTGATGGTATTTCGTTACGAATTGTTCTACTTCCTTTAATGTCATTAGTTTGTAATCCGCTTTAAAGACATAATCAGGTATTGTATTTTCATCAACTAGAATTTCTCTAGCTCTTACTTTTCCAGTGTTATCAACTGAAAACTCATTTGTTGTTGAGCCATTTGTTACCCTAAAAACCCCATTTACAAAAAGGTCTTTTGTGTTTACTTCCCCGTTGCCTTTCACACTGAAATTTTTGATAGGAATGTTTGACCCCATGAAGTTCAATGTGCCATTCACTTGAATCGCATCACTTGCATTATCAATCATTCTAACTGAAAGTCCGTATTTTCCGCTTGTGGTTGGTGCTTGAATATAGAATCCATTTTCAGTTGAAGGTGCAATAATATTCATACGAGCTTGGTCTGTACTTGTCATATTTGAAACTGTTCCTACCCACAAGCGACTACTTGAATTTGAAAAAATCATACTTAAATTTGGTATTCCAATAAATATATTTCCATTTTCTCGGTTTTCGAGTGTAAAGTTATTTTCAGATAATCTTAATTCAACACCATCCGCACTTGTCATTCCAGTTGAAGTATTAGTGAAACCAAGTCGAAATGTTTTCCCTACATTCAAAGGAGGATTTGGAAATGGTGCAAAAGTGAAAAAATCAGAAGTTCCATGTAAATGAAGATTAAAGTTAGGCAGCGGTGTATTAGTGGTTGTTGTAGTGGATTTGGTTCCAATACCAACATATCCTGCTTGAGTTGCATTTGAAATACTTACTGCTGGAAATAAGGATTGCTGTCCAAAAGAAAGTTGTGTTGCCATACTTGTTACGGCGATGAGGATTAGTTTTTTCATCGTAGGTTAAAATTAAAGATTTATCAAACCTGAAAAAAAAAACGGATTTTCCTAATTTTTAACATATCAAATTGTAAATTAGGTAATTATACCTAAGGGTTTTCCCCTAATTTGAGCTAAAAATTAAAAACTCAAAAACGCACTTGAATTTTAAACCTTATTCAATTGTTTCAATTCACGTTTAATTGAAAAATAATAATTATCCATTTAATTAATTCCAACGAATAGCAATTAGAAACAACAAAGATGTTATATTGCTTCGTATCTTTACATTTGTGGAACTAGGCAATCTAGATTGGAAAAACTACTTACAAGGAGACAATTCTTCTCTTGGGAATTTGTACGATTCTTTCTTTGAACCTTTAGTCCTTAAAGCAGTCTATTATACCAAAGACCCTGAAATCGCACGGGACATTGTTAGTGGTTTATTCGTTTATTTAATGGAATTGCCTCCTGAACAACGTGTTGAGCGTTGGGAAAGACATTCTAATTTTGAATTATTATTGTTGGCAATCGTCCGAAACAAATGTTTGGACCACTTGAAAACAAAGCAAAATAGATTGCGAATTGAACGTGAATTTCCAGCGGATGCAATTCAAGAAGAAAGTGACCTCATCGAGCATTTAGAAACGTGTATTCAAGCATTGAGTGAAAAGGAAAAAGAATTAATTACATTGCATTTGGAAGGATTTACCAATACTGAAATAGCTGTAAAATTGGATTTGAATGAAAAAACAGTTCGAAACAAACTCAGTTTAACACGGAAGGTTTTGGGTAAAATGTGGTATCAAGTTAAGGTCTTAATTTTGTGGCTATGGATGTAAAAGACTTAAAGCAATTAATGAATCGTCCGGACGCATTTCACAGCAAAATCGCCGAACTAAAATCACATCCGAACCTCAGTGAAGAGCTAAAGGGCTTCCTTTTTCTTTATGATACCTATAACGGTGATATCACTGCTTTGAAAAGCTATTTTTCAGAAACAAAACAACTTATCCTAGGTGAATCCAAGCAAAAAAGCTCGTACACTTATTTAAAATATGCAGCAGTAATTATTTTACTCGTTGGAATAGGTTCAATATTCCTATTCATGAATCATGCGAAACAACCTCATTCCCTTGCTGTTTTCAAGGAACCGGGAATTCCCATTTTGATGGGAGGACATCCAAAAATTGAGTGGGGAAGTTTGATGTTTGCCATTGAAGAAGAAAGTTCGGAAAAAGCTATTATTGAATGGAAAAAAATACAAAAAATCGCTCCTGAAAATGATTCGGTTAACTATTTCGGAGGAGTTGTGTATTTCAATGCGAATCAATTTAGTAAAGCTGAAATTTATTTTAAACAAAATCTCAAGGTTGAAAGCACCTATAATGACCGTTCACTTTATTTTTTAGCCATAATTGATTGGAAACGAAACAAGCGAGCAGAAGCCAAGAAAAAACTACTTCAACTTACATCAACAAGTGATTTAGAATTAAAGAAAGCAGTAAAAATTCACCTTGAGGATATAAAATAAATTCAAATCCGTTAAATTTTTCAAACTTTTCTTTTTCGTTTCCGTCCAATTATGTACGATTCAACAGCTTCCTTGGAAGTGTACCAAACGTTTCCCTCTTTATAAGCATCAATCTTACCTTGGCGCGCTAAAAGACTCAAATATTCCTGACCATAAGGTAAGCGTTCCTCTTCAACAATCGAAGTTATGGTTGAGTATTCATACGTTGAGCCTGGAAGTGCTGACAAATAGATATTCAAGGTACGTTCAACTGCCTGAATCATCAATAATTGAAGTTTCTTGTATTGACCGTTGTTTGCTTGATTCAATGCTTCATAATATTTCTTCCGATCAGCTCGAAGAATAATTGCAGGAGGATAACCATTGCGTAATAATAGTAAATTCATTGCCAAACGAACGGTTCGACCATTTCCATCAAAAAAAGGATGAATCCAAACGAAGCGGTGATGAAAGAGAGTAGCCAAACTAATCATATCCAAACCTTCTGGATTGGTTTGCATCCATTCCACTAAATCATCAAATAATTCACTCACTTTTGATGCTGTTGGAGGTGTAAAATTCGCACCATTGATCCGAACATTCCCAGTTCGAATTCTTCCCGCGTAATGTTCTTCAATGTTATTCAATACAATTTCATGTAATTTCAGAATATCAATTCCTCTTACAGGCTCAGTAGCATCTGCCAATTTATACAAATAAGAAATTGCTTTGTGGTGATTGAACGTTTCAAAATGCTCGCGAAGACTTTTCCCTTTTACAGTAACTCCTTCCTCCAAAATCAATTGTGTTTCTCGAAGGGTTATGGTATTTCCTTCGATTGCGTTTGAATTATACGTCCATTCAAGCGCAAGATTTGCTTTGATTTTCTCAACAATGAATGAAGGAAGCGGCCGATGGGCATCCAATTCTTTTTTCTTGGATTCCAACCTTGAAAGTTGAACTTTGATTTCTTCGTCTACAATAAATTGATTTCGCCACATAATATCGTTTAAAAAACAAATTTAATCATTCCGATATTATTTTCAATTTTTTATCTAAAAAAATAAACGAATAAATCAGGAATTCGAATACAAATAGAAGCGAAAAACCACTGCAAGTAAAACAAAAAATAGTAAATACACCTGCCAAGATTTATCCGTTACTGGTTCTGTTGCCAAACGTAAATCTTTGACATTACTTGTTAATTCGTACGTTGACCAATACATTGGGTGTGCCAATGAACCCTTGTGTGTTTTCAAATAATCCAACTTGGCTAAATGCAGTGCATCTTCCACAGTTTCACCCTTGGCCAAATAAGCGTAGAATTTCTCAAAAATGTAGGCTGAACTTTGATCAACTGTTTCATAGGGAGAGGAAATAACGGCTTTTGCACCGCGAGATAACAACAAATTATTGACATTTAAATCAAAAATATTAAGCCATCTAGTCATTCCAGCATAACAAACATTTAATATTACTAATTCTTTTTCTACCTTGAATTGTCTCATTCTTACAGAGTTAAATTCTTTTGATTCTAAAGCACTACTTCTAAAAGAACTCTCATTGAATATTTGTCCGTGACCTACAAGTTGTAAAACACCTTTGGATTTCAAATCCTTTAAACCAAATAATTTGTTATTGTTATTGTTTTTATTTTGTTCAATCAACCTACTTGTAAATGGGAGTTTACCAACTGAAGCTTTATTTAGCCAAAATGCAGAAATATGGTTCTGAATTGTTTGCTCTTTTTCCTCACTAGTAAAAAAATCAACTGGATTATACATTTTCACAATATTCACGCTCTTCTTCAGAAATGAAAGTTCTGAAATTGTAGCGCCTTTGGAATTCAAAACAATCCAATCAAAAGGAAATATAATATTAGGAGTAACGTAAATTTTCTTAACTTTTTGATTCAATAGATACGTGAATGGAGGCGAATCTCTTCGTATTTTTTCACTTTGTTTTTTTATGTAATCAATATCCATTAATCGTTCTTCATCAATACTTTGTGATAAAAATTTATCTTGAAATATTTTAATTTTATTTTTCAGAATACAAACATCTAGGTTTTTTAATCCTGAGACTATATTAAATATCCATATCGCCTCTCCTTGTTTTAATTTTTCTTGAATTTTACCAATATCAACTACGTTTTTATTTCTATTTGAAAAATTTAACAACGCATTAATTGTTTTTTTATCAGATGGTTGCGACTCTATTTTTGCCAATAAATGACGATACTGATTTTGGTTATAATGTATTTTTTTTGAAAAAGCATTGGCTTTTTTCGAATAATAATAAAACTGCTCAAATGCATAAGTAGCTATTACACGATTGTATTTTGGATTGTCACTTTTAAAATATTCTTCAAGTAAAATTATTTTCTTAGCAGGCGAAGATGAATATGCATCATAAAAATCTAAATTCTCGTGTTGTACAAACAAGTTCCAATAAGGTAAAATTTGATAATTTACTTGTAATAGTTTTTTTAATTCGGTTTGATTTGTTTTTCGCAAAATAGCATTTTTGATAAAATAGTCCGTTACAGACATGGAATTCATTATGCTAGGTAAAATTTCACCGATGGGATTCTTTAAATACCTATCAATATAAGGCAAGCTAATCGCATCTCCCTTTTCAGGTTCGTTGTTACAGTAATAAGCCATTGACAAAGCGCCGTCCATATTTGTCCTTAACCTCTTTTCTTTCTGAGGCAGACAAGCTACTGCTTTCGAATAATAATCAATCACCTTTGTGAGCACTTCTTTTTCAAAAGTTGGATATTGAAAATCTGACTTTTTAGTTCGAATAGCGTAACCAACCAAATCAAACATTCTACTTCCTTTTGATCGATAAATTATCGCTTTTTCTTGCGGAAATCGAGGGTTTTCATTGAACTGAATCAAAGCGGAATCCAAATAGGATAGGATGGGTTCAACACGTTTTTTCTTGGAAAGAATTTCATTTCCATAGTTCATATTATAAGGTTTTCTATACAACCCACAAGTACCATAGATTTGATAAATGAAATGAGCACTAATTTTAGCCCGTTCATCAAAATTTTTATGTAACAAGTTCAATGCTTTTTCTGCATGAATTTGAGCTGAATCACCAATGATAAAATAATGAAAATAGAATCCTATTTGTGCATGATAATACGCTTCATAAATGGGTGAATCATCTTTTCGTATTACAAATGCATCTTCAGCTGCTTTTTTAAACTGATACATATTTTCCATCCAAAAATAGATTTTGGATTTGGTGGTGATTAATCTGTATCGTTGATCTTTGCTTACCTTCAGTTTAAGTAAAGCGTCACAATTAATCAGCGCATTATTGTAATAGCCACAATTGATGAATGCTGCAATTTTATCCTCTTGTTTCTTTACCCATGTTGAATCTATATTTTGAAATGCAAAAAAACGAGCATTATAAAAACTGATAAAAAATAAGGCAAGAAAAAGGAGCAGCTTCATTTCCCCACAAAAAAAGTAATTTATTGTGAACTATTTTTGCAGTGAAACAACTTGAAACAAAAAAAATCCCTCAACAACCGAAGCTGATGAGGGATTTCCTAACCTACTACTACTAACTATTGCTTAATCCATTTGAATGTTTTTTGAGATTCAGGTAGATAGATAAAATATGTACCTCTTGAAAATCTTGAAATATCAATAATCATTTCGCTTTCATTTATTGATTCTTTTAACAAATTTCTACCACTTAAATCGTTTATTAAGAATGTTTTTCCAATGAAAGAATTACTTGACTTTACTACTAAATATTGAACGGCGGGATTAGGGTAAACATATACCTCATCAAGTTTATTAACTTCAATACCTACCCCACTACAATCTATAACGGTTAAGCTTTGGTTAGCTGATGATGAACAACCATTATTATCTGTGTATGAATATGAAATTGGGTAAACACCAACACCAATTGAGGTATTGAAAACATTATTTGTTACAGATGTACCACTGTAAACTCCTCCAATTGGTAATCCTCCTGTTAATTGAAAAACACCTAATGTATCACACACTTGATTAAATGAGTTTAAACTAACAATAGGTAAAGGATTCACCGTTATCGCCATCGTAGCGTTTGTTGCACATGTTGGTGATGCTGTTGATGTTGGCGTAAACGTGTATGTCGTTGTTGCTGTGTTGTTCAAGGCAGGTGACCAAGTTCCTGCAATACTATTGTTTGATGTTGTTGGCAAAGCACTTAATGTTCCGCCTGAACAGATTGCTGCTACTTGGGTAAACGTTGGTGTTGTCAATGGATTTACGGTTACTGTGGTTGCCGTTGAAGTTGTAGAACATCCATTACTATTCATTACTAAAACAGTGTACGAGCCTGATGTGTTTGCTGTATAATTTGATGAGTTTGCATTATTCAAATTAACTCCATTTTCAAGCCATTGATAATTTGTTCCATTATCCGAAACAACACTTAATACAACTGAATCTCCTTGACAGAATGACGTTGCGCCTCCAGCAGTAATTGTTGAAGTTGGCAAAGCATTCACTGTAATTGTCATCGTTGTGGTTGTTGCACATGTTGGTGATGCTGTTGATGTTGGAGTAAAGGTATAAGTCGTTGTTGCTGTGTTGTTCAAGGCAGGTGACCATGTTCCTGCAATACTATTGTTTGAGGTTGTTGGCAATGCACTTAATGTTCCTCCTGAACAGATTGCTGCTACTTGGGTAAACGTTGGTGTTGTCAATGGATTTACGGTTACAGTTGTTGCCGATGAAGTTGCAGAACAACTATTGCTATTAGTTACAACAACTGTGTAAGAACCAGCTGCCGTAGCCGTATAACTTGCAGCTGTTGCTCCGGTGATATTCGTTCCGTTGTTCTTCCACTGATAAGTCAATCCTGTTCCAGTATTTGCATTCAACACAACAGAACCTCCTTGACAGAATGTCGTTGCTCCTCCAGCAGTAATTGTTGAAGTTGGCAAAGCATTCACTGTAATTGTCATCGTTGTGGTAGTTGCACATGTTGGTGATGCTGTCGATGTCGGTGTGAACGTGTATGTCGTTGTTGCTGTATTATTCAATGCAGGCGACCAACTTCCTGCAATACTGTTGTTTGATGTTGTTGGCAATGCACTTAATGTTCCTCCTGAACAGATTGCTGCTACTTGGGTAAACGTTGGTGTTGTCAACGGATTTACGGTTACTGATGTGGCTGTTGAAGTTGCTGTACAACTATTGCTATTGGTTACAACAACCGTGTAAGAACCAGCTGGCGAAGCTGTATAACTTGCAGCTGTTGCTCCGGTGATATTTGTTCCGTTATTCTTCCACTGATAAGTCAATCCTGTTCCTGTATTAGCATTCAACACAACAGAACCTCCTTGACAGAATGTCGATGCTCCTCCTGCTGTGATGGTAGCCGTTGGTAACGGATTAACTGTTATTGTCATTGTTGTGGTAGTTGCACATGTTGGTGATGCAGTTGATGTTGGAGTAAAGGTATAAGTCGTTGTTGCTGTATTATTCAATGCAGGTGACCAACTTCCTGCAATACTGTTGTTTGATGTTGTTGGCAATGCACTTAATGTTCCTCCTGAACAGATTGCCGCTACTTGGGTAAACGTTGGAGTTGTCAATGGATTAACGGTTACAGTTGTTGCCGATGAAGTTGCTGAACAACTATTGCTATTGGTCACAACAACTGTGTAAGAACCAGCTGACGTAGCCGTATAACTTGCAGCTGTTGCTCCAGTAATATTCGTTCCGTTGTTCTTCCACTGATACGTCAACCCTGTTCCAGTATTTGCATTCAACACAACAGAACCTCCTTGACAGAATGTAGTTGCGCCTCCAGCAGTAATTGTTGAAGTTGGCAAAGCATTCACTGTAATTGTCATCGTTGTGGTTGTTGCACATGTTGGTGATGCTGTTGATGTTGGAGTAAACGTATAAGTCGTTGTTGCTGTATTATTTAATGCAGGTGACCATGTTCCGGCAATACTATTATTTGAAGTTGTTGACAAAGCACTTAATGTTCCACCAGAACAGATTGCTGCTATCTGAGTAAATGCTGGAGTTGTCAACGGATTTACTGTTATTGTCATCGTTGTGGTAGTTGCACATGTTGGTGATGCTGTTGATGTTGGAGTAAACGTATAAGTCGTTGTTGCTGTATTATTCAATGCAGGTGACCAAGTTCCTGCAATACTGTTGTTAGACGTTGTAGGCAAAGCGCTTAATGTTCCACCTGAACAGATTGCTGCTACCTGAGTAAAAGTTGGTGTTGTCAATGGATTTACAGTTACTGTGGTTGCCGACGAAGTCTTTGAACAACTATTACTGTTTGTTACAACAACTGTGTACGATCCAGATGCATTTGCAGTATAACTTGCAGTTGTTGCTCCAGTTATATTTGTTCCATTGTTTTTCCACTGATAAGTTAATCCTGTTCCAGTATTTGCATTCAACATAACAGAACTTTCTTGACAGAATGTCGTTGCTCCTCCTGCTGTGATTGTAGCCGTTGGTAACGGATTTACTGTTATTGTCATCGTTGTGGTAGTTGCACATGTTGGTGATGCTGTCGATGTCGGCGTAAACGTATAAGTCGTTGTTGCTGTATTATTCAATGCAGGTGACCAACTTCCTGCAATACTATTGTTTGATGTTGTTGGCAATGCACTTAATGTTCCTCCTGAACAGATTGCTGCTACTTGAGTAAACGTTGGAGTTGTCAACGGATTAACGGTTACAGTTGTTGCCGATGAAGTTGCTGAACAACTATTGCTATTAGTTACAACAACTGTGTAAGAACCAGCTGCCGAAGCTGTATAACTTGCAGCTGTTGCTCCGGTGATATTTGTTCCGTTGTTCTTCCATTGATAAGTCAATCCTGTTCCGGTATTGGCATTCAATACAACAGAACTACCTTGGCAAAAAGTTGTTGTTCCTCCGGATGTGATTGTGGCAGTAGGTGTCGCATTTACAGCAACACTTTGCGTACTCACTGCATTTCCAAGAACATTTGAAACCGTTATGACTCCAGAAACTGCAGTAGTTGGAGTAATTGTAATTGAAGTTGATGATACTAAAGTAAAGGGAACACTTGTAGTACCAACTTTTACTGCAGTAATATTGCTAAATCCTGTTCCTGTAATGGTAATTGTTCCGTTTACACATGCCGTGGTAGGAGAAACAGAAGTCACAGTAGGTGGATTTCCCGGGTTATACAAATCTGTTGTAGCAAAAAACGGTTGGTAGCGACTTTGAATCACTTTAAATCTACCACCTACATAAGCCTTATCAGAACCTAAATAAATAGCTCTAACAATATCGTCTGGTTGTGGCATCCAATACCCCAATCTATTTGACAAGGTTTTAATT
This sequence comes from Flavobacteriales bacterium, assembly GCA_018883325.1. Taxonomy (GTDB): domain Bacteria; phylum Bacteroidota; class Bacteroidia; order Flavobacteriales_D; family Crocinitomicaceae; genus UBA952. The sequence goes on from VEQH01000026.1 coordinate 19,389, forward strand.
GTTGCCCCATTATTAATGGCTTGACCATTATTAGCATAACTAAATCCTCCTACTGAATAAAGTGATGAATCTGCAGTAGCTAATGCATTAACTCCTGTTGAACTTGCAATCCCAGAGTTTAAGGTCGTAATCGCGTTTGTCGTAACGTTGTATTCAGCCAAACTATTTATTGTAGTTGTTCCAACTGTTGTAAAAGAACCCCCAATGTAGAGTTTATCCCCCTTAATAGCTAAGGCATTTACCGTATTGTTTGCATTTGGATCTGTTCCCAAAATTCCACTAGTTGATATTTTATACAGTGCAACTCTGTTTCTAGTCTGACCTCCAATGGTTGTAAATGCACCTCCTATGAATAAAGTGTCTCCACTAACTGCTAATGCGTTCACATTGCCATTAGCCGTTGGATTAAATGCCGTCGCACCACCAGTAGAGATGGTCAAGGCCGCCATTTTTGCTCTTGCTGCACCTCCAATATTTGCAAATGCACCACCTACAAATAAATTGGTTCCTGAAACTGCAAGAGCGTTAACAGAACCGTCTGCATTAGGATTCCATCCTGTTGCTACTCCTGTTGTTCCATTTACTTGAGCAATCCTATTTTTTGTTATTGTACCATTTACGGTTGTAAAGTCTCCTCCCATATAAACGTTTGTTCCATCCGAATATACTGAACGAACAATGTTATTTGCATTGGCGTCAAATGATAGTAGAGCTCCTGTTGTTGCATCAACGGCTGCAATATTGTTTCGTGTAGATGCTCCAACACTCCAAAACGTTCCACCAGCGTAAATGTTAGTCCCATTTGTGGCCAGCGCCAATACATTATAAGTAGTTCCCTTCAAACCAACAACATTTGGATTCCATGCATTGGCTACTCCTGTGCTTACATTTAAAGATGCCAAGCGACTTCTCGCTGCACCTCCAATGTTTGAAAAATCTCCACCTACTATTAAATTTCCGTTCCAGATCGCAACAGTTTGAACAATTCCATCAGCAGTTGCATTAAAACCATTAGCTAACATGTTTAAATAATTTAAACCAGCTAAGTAATTGCGTGAAGCACCACCAATTACAGTAAAAGTTCCTGCAGCGTAGAGCACATTATTATTAAATGCAAAATCATGTATGCGGTTATTCGCTCCAAAATCATATCCATCTATTGTAAAGCCTGGTAAAGTATACCCAGCTCCGCGTGATTTCGATACAGCAGAAATAGTGGTAAAGTCTCCACCCACATATAACTTAGTACCATTGACAAAAACTTTGTAGACAGCCGCATTGGGATTCGGATTCCACGTTGTCGCTTGAACGTATGTTGTATCCACAGCACCTAAGTAATTTCGAGTTGCGCCACCAATTGAAGTAAAATTACCACCAACTATAATTTGATCTGCATACAATTGCATGGTACGAACAGTGTTGTTGCAGTTTGCATTCCAAAAAATGGGTGTTCCAGTTGATTTATCGATTTTTGCTAAATAATTGTTCGCCAAACCTTGTATGGTGGTAAATGCACCACCTACATATAAATTGCTTCCATAAAGCGCAAGTGTGTTAACAGCTCCATTTGGTATAGGTTTAAACCCGGTATCGACCGTTCCATCTGATTTGATATGTGCCAAATTGGATACATTCGTATAGTTTCCAACCCTTGAAAATACCCCTCCGATGTACCAACCGCCTGAGCCATCTGGAATGGTGACATTAACAGTTCCATATACTCTCGGCAAAGCTGTGTTAGCAGCACCCGATGTTTCATCAATTTGTGCTCCACTACCGGTAATTGGACCAACGGCATTAAAGTCTCCACCGTAATATACGGTGTTTCCACTTCTGTGTATGGAATATACTTCACCATTTGGCCCCACCCAGTTATCTTGAGTTCCCAATGTGGAAACAGCGATGGAAGCCGTATGGTCTTGATTACCAGTAAAAGATGTATTGGTTACTTGACAATTGTATGTGCCTGAATTGCAAACCGTTATCGATTGCGTAGTTTGACCTCCCGGTGACCACAAATAGGTTTCACCTCCTGCCGCGGCAGTTAGAGTGGTGCATTGGCCGTTAGAGAGAGGGGAAGATAAACTAGATGTAATATTTGGAGATTCAAAAAATCTAACTTCAGGGATTGAAATCCAATAATTACTAAAGCTGTTGTTAATATTTGTCCAAAAATCAATTTTCACATATCTAAATGATTTATCAATGTTGGTATTAAGAGAATAAACGTTTGGTACATATACAGTGCCTGGACAAGAATAACAGGTTTGGTTCAAAGTCTGCCAAGGACCTAATGTACTTGATGCAACAGAAATTTTGACTGTTAAACAAAACGAGGCAGACCCCCATGTTGCATAAGTACTAATAGAATTAATTTTTCTTACTTTAGCTAAATCAACATTTATTGTAGAGGTTCCATTCTGATATAAATTCAATGCACCACTTGCACAAGGTTCGCCCCAAGTAGTACTAGAACAAGGTGAAGTTATGTTATCATTTAAAAAACCATTGCTAGAAAATGAAATTTCCGAATTTGCAACTTGTGTTTGACTGATTGATATTCCTTGCAAAAATATAGTGGAAGCAAGAATTAGAAGTATTTTTTTCATAATAATTAATTTTTTAAATAAACCCATTTCTCTTCCAATCGGATTTCTTAGCAACAAAGCATTCTTCAAAAGTCTCTCCTAAACCAGAGAAACTGTCAGTTGCGTGAACGCGAACACGTAATTTAGCATTTGGCTTATCAAGAAAATTTAAGGTTTCGTCAAATTTCAAATTCAACATTTCAGTTAGATAATCTCCTAGCTTATATGCTTTGAATTTTCTTGTCTGATTAACAGGTAAAAAAGCAAAATCATCTGAATCATTTAATAAATGATAAGTTATACTATTTTCAATAATTGCAACCTCTACTTTTAGCCTAGTTGCTTTTCGTTTCTTATGGTTATTTGTTATTGGTATAATAATTGATTTATTATCGATAATAGACAATTCAGGGATTCCAATTTTTAACTTCGGCCTAAAACTATAAACATACAAGGCCCAAATAATTGAAGCAATTACACCTAATCCAAACATAATCCATTCATTACATTCTGGAAGGCAACTTGGTTTACAACATAAAAAATACATAAACTTGTTTTTTAAACTCCCCTACTCTAAGGCTTTTCGGGTTCCGCCCTTACTGAAATCAGCAGCAAGTCTGTTTTTGCAAAGAAATGTTAAGTGTGTGCAATCAGATTGCAGTGGGATTTTTTTTATAGAATTTTTCAAAAAAAATAATACCCACCTTTTGCGCTTACATTTCTAAGCTTGTTATTTCTAAATCGAATGAAAGGGAGATTTGTCCCGAGGGGGAGATATAAAAAAATCCCTCACTGACTGAAGATGGTGAAGGATTTAACTTAATCTGCTACTAAATGAGCTAATGATATTCATTTTTCTTATGAGGATTTAATAAAGAAACCCAAAAAGCCATAATGGAATGCTGTTTCGAAACCCAATTTCAATATCGTCTTTAACAACAAAGGCATTTTCTATGTGTGCTATTTGTTTTTTCGTTTTACTTTTTCCTCCTATCTCAAATAGATATTTGTTATCAACCCAAACATCTCCTTTCTCAGGAAGTGATAGTTCGTGTTTCAAAGCAATATTCTGCATAAAAAAAGTTTCTCTAATTGTTCCTATATCGACTTGCTCACCACTGATTGCAAACATTAAATTGGTATTGTGCATCCAAATTTTATCAGGTTTATTTAATAGACTAATACTCCGCGTTTGTTTGTAAACCATTCGTATTAGGGCAGCTCTATCTATTAATTGTAAAGAGCGAACAAGGGCATTTCGGTTCATCTGGATAGTATCACTAATCTTTTGGATATTGGGTATAAATGGAACATTTGATGAAATGACAAAGAGTAAGCGTTTCAATTTTGCTAAAGTTTGAAAATCTATATTTTCGGTTGTTTGAAGATCCACTTCTAGAATAAGATTGACAGTATTTCTTAGCTTTTGGTAATACTCTTCTTTATTATTCTCAAAATAGGGATAGTTACCAACTTTTAAATAGTTAGAAAAGTATTTTAAAGGAGTAAATTGTTCCAACAATTGTAAACTAATGGATTGATGGTTTTCTAAAATTTCTTCAAGCTTAAATACAGGTAAATCAATCTTTTCATACAACAACAAATATTCTCGAAATGAAAGTTCAGCTAAATGGTAAGTTACCGCTCTTCTGCTCAAATCAGACTCACCTTTGTTTATGTCTAATATTGATGAAGATGTAAAAATGACCTTTAGATTTTGGAAATCATCATAAATTAATTTGAGCTCACGCGACCAATTTGGGTATTTATGAACCTCGTCGATTAAAATAAATTTCCCACCAATTTTGACAAATTGTTCCGCAAGACTGTATAAAGTATTATCCGAAAAGAATAAATCGTCTAAAGCAACATAGAGCACTTCGTCTGATTTACAGGTTTTTGCAAGCTGAAGGAGCAAGGTCGTTTTTCCAGTTCCGCGAGCTCCTTTAATGGCGATTAATCGATTAGATGGATTGATATCATCATACAAATAGCGTTTAAACGTTAGTGATACATTCTTGATTTTTCGAGTTGATTTTTGAAACAAATGCTCCATATTGCTATTTAAAAAAGCAAATGTATACAAATAATGCTATTTAAAAAAGCATATTAATTTGAATAGAATCTTTCTTACAGAAACTTAGAGTCTCTTTAAAATTCATCTAATCTCTTTGGTATTCTTCTTTTTGGTAAAAAACTTTTACATGTTTTCCATTCTCGTCAAACGAATCATTTCAACGGTATAATCTGCAAGAAAAAGTGGTATGTTCAACAATCCATCGCGATATTGAAGATTTTTTAATGAATACCTAATCCTCAGCGATGGACTGAACTTCTCATTATATAAAGCCAAACTTCTACTTTTCACATTTTCATCGCTTTTTACTTCAATTGGAATAATTTCATTATAAATTTGAATTAAAAAGTCAACTTCAGCAGTATTTCCAGAGGTCCAATATCGAGGAGTAGTTTTTAATTGAGTAACCAAACTTTGTAGAATATAATTTTCTGTTAACGCTCCTTTAAACTCAGAAAAAAGGCGGTTTCCTTCTAAAAACACGCTTGGTGAAAGCTTAGCCAAGTTTCTTATTATCCCAACATCTAAAGCATATAATTTAAATGCACTTTGATCATCATAAGCGCTTAGTGGTAATGAAGGCTTAGTATTTAATTTCACTTGATATACTAGTCCTGCATTTATCAACCATAGAATTGCATCTTCATATTCTCTTGCTCTTGCTCCCGTTCGAATTAATTGATAAATGAATTTTTTGTTCTCCCTAGCAAGTTGTGCTGGCAAGGAATTAAATACTTCACTAATTTTTGCCACGTTTGTCATAACTGGATGTTTCGCAAAATCACCTTTGTACGAAAGAATGAGATTATTTAAGTTTTCGTCTATATTTTCAAAGGTATTTGAATCGTTAAATGACTTAACAATTGCCGGCATTCCTCCTGTAATCATGTATTTTTTGAAATGATGTAATAAATCATTAAAAAAATAGTCAGGAATGGGAGTTAGTCCATCCAATTGATCGAGATATTTCGATAAAGAATTACTCCAATTTGGTAATACTTCTCGAAATGTCATGGGATTAAGCGTTAAAAATTCAACTTTACCAACAGGAAAAGAATTACCTGAATTTAACAAAATACCCAAAAGTGAACCAGCACAGATAATTGGAATTTCAGGTTTTTGTTCTGCAAAATATTTCAATGTATTTAAAGCCTCAGGACATTCTTGAATTTCATCTAAAATGATTAATGTTTCGCTATTTATTTCTTTACCACTGATGAGCGAAAACGACTCAAGGATTCGATTTGTGTCTTTGTTTTTTTGAAAAAAATCTTTTAACTCAGGACGTTCGTCAAAGTTGAAGTAAATAAATTGTGAAAAGGCATGTTGACCCAACCAACGCATAAGAAAGGTCTTCCCAACTTGTCTAGCTCCTTGAAGAATTAATGGTAATCTTTGAGATTTGTTTTTCCATTTAATTAACTGTTGTTGTAAATCTCTCTCCATTTATAAGTGGTAAAAATGTGATTATTTACACAAATATAATGCTTATATTGTGATTAAAGTGGGGTTTCAAAAGATAAAAGTTTCCCTGGATTTCAACCCTTGCGAACTCTATTAACCTCAACAATATTTCCTTGTGCATCGATTAAATGATCGCAATTCAAACCATATATCCATAGAGCAGAATAAATTTAGATAGATGGTTGATTGGGATGTAAATGCTCCATATTGCTTTTATAAAAAACACAATAACCTCAGTTCGATTGAAAAATTGAACTGAGGTTATTAGCTATTTCTTTTTTTGTAAATCTGAATGATTGCCTGTGGAATTGAAAGTTGTTGGCCGATTATTCTTGTTACACATGTGAGAAAAATTGGAAATAATCACTTATTATTGTTTGGGATTCATGTTTTTAGCTTGAATTAATAACCCTTCAAATCTATCTATTTGTTTTATCCATTGAACAATTTCAGTATTTATGTACAATAGGGTTTCAAGAGTACTATCATGATTTAATTTCAACATATTCAAGTCGTTACAAATGGGTTCGTAATGAAAAATTCGATTTCTGAATTTGCGAATATTATTTAGTTTAAATGACATTGAACTTCTTTGCTTTTGCTCACTTGCCATCAATGGAAAAGCATGCATTAGAGGCTTCCAATAATCTTTTGCATATTTTTTATTGAACAATGCTGTCCAAAAACCAAGCGTTAATTCCGAAACCAATTTGTCAATTGTAAAAATCTTATTTGTAAGATAAATTTTTGATTTAGCTACTTTTATTTGGTCAATTAATTCTGGATAAGTTACTTTTTCATACCAATTTTCTGTCTTAAAGTGAATAGTGAAAGAATTATGAATGGAATTACGCAAGACTATCTCAAAATTCAATAATAATGGATATAAAGCTTCTGCAATCTGCGTATTAATTTGGTAGTATTCTATAGCTTTTTGTCTTTCATTTGGAAATAATCGATAATATGTTTCAAGTCGACTTTTTGAAAACAACCGTTCTAAATCCTCTATTCGCATAAAAATATGTTAAATTTTTATTTAAAGATACAATTTTGTTGCATATTTGCAATGCGATACCCAGTAAATCCTCTCTCTACTTATTAGATGATGAAACTGGGTTTTTGTTTTTACATTTAATATTCTGAAATTGTTTTCTGTTAGTATTTCTGGAATCTCAAATGTACTCTCAAACAACACTACCATCCTCGCTTTGCCATAAGAAATTAAGAGTTCCAGGCCGTGTAAAAACATAACTGTTCTTTTTTCGATCAAAGCTAATTGGACACGAAAATTTATGGCGCAAAACATCAATGTAATAATAGATCGTTCGCTCAGCAATACCAAAACGTTGTGCTAAATCGGTTACTGAGCCGGTTTTTTGTGCATGAATAATCGCAACTAATTCTGTTAATCGAACAATCTGTCTGTTTTTTAGGGTCTCTGCATTTTCTTGCAAGGCAATGTTTTCAGTAAATTGCCAATGAAGCTTACCAGACTGCGTAAAAACAAAACTTTCTTTAAAATTGTCAAATTCAATGGGTGCTCTAGTTTCTTCGCGCAACAACACTAAATAATGATACACCATGCGACGTGAAACCCCAAGCTGACTAGCTAATAAGCGTGGTCTTCCTGTTTGCTTGCGCTCGATAAGATAAATGAGTTTTTGAAGTTTTTCCAACAACATACAACACTAAATCGAATGAGCTCCAAAATTGTCCCGAGCAACGCAAATAATTGTGCCTGTGTTAATTGGTCTACTATCCCCTACTAAATGAAAATTATGCATTACTTTTTTGGACAATTCTACTTTCCTGCACATCTGGTTCGCAGGACCACACCTTGATAGTTATTTCTACCACGGGTACAAAGAAAAATCACGTGGGTGCAATTAGATTGCAGTTTAAATTTTGGTGTTAATTTTTCTCAACACATTGTAAATGAAGCAGTACAATTAACCCCACTAAAAAGATGATTATTTGTTGATAAATACTAGATTTTGACTCACATCAAAAACCAATAATTACATGTTATAATTAGCTGTTTTTCAAACCATTAAATTCAATAAAAACACGATTCTACGAAATTATTTTTGTATTAATTAAAGCCAAAACAATGATTTTTAGGATAGTTTTGGCCGTTATAAATACATTTTTATAATTAAAATTACGCATTTAAAAACAACAAGTGAACTTGAATTACGTAAGCATTAACGGCAAAAAAGTCGCCTATATTCTTGAAAAAAACGTAGCGAACAAACCTTATCTAGTGTTTCTTCACGACTCACTCGGTTGTATAGAATTATGGCGCAATTTTCCAAGATTGCTAGCGGAAGCAAATCAATGTAACCTCATCATTTTCGATCGCTTAGGCTATGGCAAATCGGATACTTTTAACTCTCCTGAAAGAGCGTTGGATTACATGGAAAAAGAAGCTGATTTTTTGGAATTATTTTTAGCAACTTTGGAGGTAGAAGAAGCGCTTCTCTTCGGTCATAGTGATGGTGGTTCAATTGCGCTCATTGCAGCAGCAAAATATCCAAAACGCATAAAAGCCATCATCTGTGAAGGAGCGCATATTTTCGTGGAAGAAATTACGTTGAAGGGCATTCGTGAAGCAAAAAAAGGATATCAATCTACGAATTTGCCTGAAAAATTAGCCAAATATCATGGCGATAAAACGAAAGCTTTATTCGATGCTTGGACGGAAACTTGGCTGCGACCTGATTTTTTCAAATGGAACATCACTGCCTTTTTACCTCAAATACAATGTCCAACTTTGGTGATTCAAGGTGTAGCAGATGAATTTGGCAGCGAGAAACAAGTTGAAGGTATTATGAAAGGTATTTCTCACTCCGAAAAACAATCCTATCTTATTGAAGGAGCACAACATACGCCACACAAAGAAGCCCAAGAAAAGACACTTGAAATTTGTCGTTCATTTATCGAAAAGTACATCCAATGAAACTCAAATCGATTCATCACATTGCGATAATTTGTAGTAACTATGAAGTATCGAAAGCATTTTATACCGAAACCTTAGGCTTGGAAATCATACGAGAAACCTATCGAGAGCAACGAAATTCATGGAAACTAGATTTAGCGCTTAACGGCCATTACATCTTGGAACTTTTTTCGTTCCCCAATGTACCTGAACGTCCCTCTTATCCTGAAGCTTGTGGATTAAGACACTTAGCATTTGCATGCGAAAACATTGATCAGCACATTTTGGATTTGTCACTCAAAGGAGTGAAATGTGAGCCCGTTCGAGTCGATGAGTTTACAGGAAAGCAATTTACGTTTTTCTCGGTTTTCGAGTGTAAAGTTATTTTCAGATAATCTTAATTCAACACCATCCGCACTTGTCATTCCAGTTGAAGTATTAGTGAAACCCAGTCGAAATGTTTTCCCTACATTCAAAGGAGGATTTGGAAATGGTGCAAAAGTGAAAAAATCAGAAGTTCCATTTAAATGGAGATTAAAGTTAGGCAAAGGTGTATTAGTGGTGGTGGTTGTGGATTTGGTTCCAATACCAACATAGCCTGCTTGAGTTGCATTTGAAATACTTACTGCTGGAAATAAGGATTGCTGCCCAAAAGAAAGTTGTGTTGCCATACTTGTTACGGCGATAAGAATAAGTTGTTTCACCGTAGGTTAAAATTAAAGATTAATCAAACCTAAATAAAAAAATACGGACTTTCCTGATTTTTAACACATCAAATTGTAAATTAGGTAATTATACCTAAGTGTTTTACCCTAAATTGAGCTAAAATTAAAAACTGAAAAACGCACTTGAATTTTAAACCTTATTCAATTGTTTCAATTCACGTTTAATTGAAAAATGATAATTTTCCATTGAAAAAACAGATGGGTTAATTATCGTTTAATGTTTAAATCAAGGTGATTATTTAATCAAAATCTCGACGCGTCGATTTGCTTCTTTTTGAAGTGCGTCTTTTGGATCGGGATAAACAGGTTTTGAGTTTCCGAATCCAATGGCTGTCAAACGTTTAGGGTCGATTCCAGATTCTATCAAGTAATCCATAATGCGCAGGGCTCTTTTCTTAGACAGACGTACAGAAAATAAGCCACTAAAAGTTTTATCTTCGTTGACGTGCCCTTGAATTTCGATGGAAATTTGTGGATTTAAAACCATAAAATCGCGCAGTCTTTCCAAACGTGGGTAAGAATCATCTAAAATTGTTGCCAAACCTGGAGAAAAGTAAATCTCGTCTAGTTTCGCAGTTGTGCCACGCTTGAAAGGTAAAAGTTTAATTGTGTCTTTGGTGTGACCCGAACTTGCAATTTTATATTCTGTTAAATCTTTTGAGTTGTAACCCTCTGCATCGATTTTAATGGTGCAGTTTTTTAATGTTTTATTGAGGTTCAAGAACAAATCACTTGCGAAATATGTACCGTCAATTTCTGATTGAGAAGAGATAGAAATACGCGCAGTAACTGGTTTTTTGGTGATTTCGTTGATGACGTGAATTGAATAAATTGGTTTGGCTTTGTTGTACACTAAATTCATCGTAAGTGTGTCCACAAATTCTTTTCCTTTTTCGTCAGTTGGTGTAAATTTCAATTCAAAATCTATCTTAGCCTTGCTTTTTTCTTGAGTTATGAAAAGAATCACGTATTCAAAACCATCTAATAAATCTATTGAAACGTTTTCTAATTCTGAGCAACTTGACTTCATTTTTATGAAAACAGGTTCCGCTTTTTTAGTAGCTAAATCAATGCAACTTGAACCAACATTTGTTTTGAAAACAACGATGTGAAAACTATCTATTTGTGATTTGCATTTGATTTGAAGTTTTCCTCTTTTTCCAGGCTCAAATTTCGACCAAATTTGATTTTTTGATACACTCATATTCTTGATGTATCCATAAACTTCTGATTTATCTACGCCTTTTTTCCCTGTGAAACTTAAGCTGTAAAGAGTACTTGAATTTAGCTGCACACTTCCTCTACACACACTGAAATCATTCTTTTGATTGAAAGAAATAAAGCTAATGTGAACGAATAGTAAAGTAAAAAATAAGTTTCTCACAGACGTTTTAACGGACTATTTCATTTTTAGTTTCAAATCGCCACTCAATTGTGCACGAACAACAATTGATCTTTCACTTAGGTAAACCGTTTTTATCTTTACAACCTCAATATTTCCTTTCATAGAAATGTCTTCGCTGAGGTTTGTGCTCAATTGTTCTGAAATCATTTTGCGGCTATCTTCAAGCATTGGCGTCATTTCAAACACTGCATTTTTTTTAATTTCTTGTAGAATTCTTTCGTTAAACAACCATTTCGCAGACTTTAGCAAAACGCTTTTTGTTTCGAGGTCAAAATCCAATTGATCCATGTAAAGCACTTGTTTCAATGTGTCGATTTGTGGAATGCCTGTTAAATAAACAGTTCCTTTTTTCGCACCTTCAAAAGACATTTTAAAAAGCATTTTATTGTCTTGTGTTCCGTCGATACCAAGCTGTGTGACAATTATCTTTTTACCCTTTAAATCCAATACTTTGCCTTTCATTTGTTTGTTTAAAATGGAAGAAAGTGAATCATAAGAAGCATTGATGTCAATGGATAAATCGAAGCCTTTTTTCTTTTTATACTCTTCTAATTTTGGGAGCGAAGTTTCTTTAATTACTTGTTTGTTTGTGCTCACAATTGGTGCAACTCCCAAATTCAAATCGATACTTACTTTGTCGTTACTAAAACGCGGTTGACTGAATGCCATTGACTTGGGAAACAAGTACATAAAACCATAGGAATCTAAAGCAATTGGTTGTTGCAGTTCTTTCCAAACGTCTGCCAACATAGATTTTAAGTCGATGGATTGAATTTGTTTGTCGATTTCGTCTTCTAATTTAACCAACTGACCTTTCACTTGTTTTTTTACCTCCGAAGTTGCATCGTAACTAAAAACAGTGATTTTACAAGGGTCCAACATTTCAAATTTCTTCAATTCTGTTTTCGACTGGAATTTATAATTGCTGTTAATATCTACACTTGTGGAATAGCCCACTTTAACGCGTCGCATCGGTTCGCCCACACCACAGCTTGCATACACGCGCGGAATCGTACAGGTGCCACCGTCCCACAACTCATGACATTTTGGACAGTAGTTTAATTTCAACTCAAATTTACCAGCCACTTCATAATATAATTCGTTGGTTTTGAGGGTGAAATCTATTGGTTCACGGATGAATTTGTAGGCAAAACTGATTCCTTCACATTGTTCTTCTTTTCCATCAAATGATTTTGGTAAAGAGCTTTCAACTTGTTTTAATTGTTTTTTTAAATCAATTTCAATCGGAATTGCCACGCTTGATGTGATTGGATTTTCAATTGGTTTTTCTAAAACACGTTGACTAGGTGCAAGTGGCTCAATCGGTTTACAAGAAACGATTAAAAATAAAACAAAAAGAGCTGAAAATAGTCGCATAATTACTTGATTTTTTTGAGTTGAACACGTTGCACAAAAGCGGGAGGGAAGGAGTAAACTTCGGTGATTTCACTAATTCCAGTTGAAGATTTTCTGAAATCACTTTTCAGTCCACCCATCAATTCAAAGTATAAACCTTTCTTTTCTTTGGAAAGTCGCGAGGTAAAAAACATTCCGTTGACTTCATAAAAATCGTACAGAATATTTCCCATCAAGCGCATATCAATCAAAATTCCATCTTTTTCATCCAGCAAAAACGTCCAAGAGGCTCCCGTTCGTTTGATGATGTAATCCTTTACAATTGCTTCTTTCCCAATTGGTTTATACGTCATGATATAAGACCAAGCACTATCTTTTTGAAGTTCTTTCATTTCAAAATCAACGGCAACTGTTTGTATGTTTTCGCCATTTATAATTTCCATTGTTCCAGCATATTTTCCCAACCAACCTTCAGGGAAGGCTTGAGCAAAAAATGATGAAATTGAAAAGAATAAGAATATAAAAGTTAATCGCATAAAAAAGGGCTCTAATTGAGCCCTTAAAGTTATATGAAATCTAATAATAAATTTGTTTTAGCAACTTAGAACACTAAATTTTAGATAAACCTTATGTTACGCTATCCTAAACAAAGCTAAAATTAATTGTACAAGCTTTTATTTCATTTTTGCTTTCAAACCATTGTCAAGTGCATCTAAAAATTCTTCGGTGTAAACATAGTGTTCGCCATGGTTTACTTTGTTTCCGTGAACACAAACCGCTAAATCTTTAGTCATAATTCCTGATTCAACTGTTTCGATACATACTTGCTCCAATGTGTTGCAGAAGTCGATTAATTCTTGGTTGTTGTCTAATTTTCCTCTGAATGCCAAACCTCTTGTCCAAGCGAAAATTGAAGCGATTGGGTTGGTAGAAGTTTTCTTTCCAGCCTGGTGATCTCTGTAGTGGCGAGTAACCGTTCCGTGTGCTGCCTCAGCTTCCATGATTTCTCCATCCGGTGTGATTAAAACAGATGTCATTAATCCTAAAGAACCAAAACCTTGAGCAACTGTATCTGACTGAACGTCGCCGTCGTAGTTTTTACAAGCCCAAACAAAATTTCCGTTCCATTTCAATGCAGAAGCAACCATATCGTCGATTAAACGGTGTTCGTAAACGATTCCAGCAGCTTCAAATTTTGCTTTGAATTCAGCTTGGTAAATTTCTTCGAAAATATCTTTGAAACGACCATCGTATTTTTTCAAAATGGTATTTTTTGTAGATAAATACAAAGGCCATTTTTTAGAAAGCGCCATGTTGAAACAGCTGTAAGCAAAACCACGAATTGATTCGTCTGTGTTGTACATTGCCATTCCTACTCCGTCACCTTTGAAATTATAAACTTCAAATGTTTGTGTTTCACCACCATCTTCCGGTGTGAAAGTCATGGTTAATTTTCCTTTTCCTTTGAAAACTGCATCTGTAGCGCGGTATTGATCTCCAAAAGCGTGACGACCAACAATGATAGGTGCAGTCCAGTTTGTTACCAAACGCGGTACGTTTTGCATAACGATTGGCTCGCGGAAAACTGTACCGTCCAAAATGTTACGAATAGTTCCGTTTGGAGATTTCCACATTGATTTCAAGTTGAATTCTTTTACACGTTGTTCGTCTGGTGTAATTGTTGCACACTTGATTCCTACTTTATATTGTTTGATAGCTTCAGCAGCATCAATCGTAATCTGGTCATTGGTTTCATCTCGTTTTTCGATACCTAAATCGTAATATTTGATATCCAAATCAAGGTAAGGTAAAATTAATTTGTCTTTGATGAATTTCCAAATGATGCGCGTCATTTCATCGCCATCTAATTCTACTACAGGGTTTACAACTTTTATTTTTAACATAGGAATTTTTTATGGGTGCAAATGTAGAATTTTTTTCAGTTATAAACAGGAAAGAACTTGAAAAAGCAAGCATTTCATTTTTCACTGATTTCGACATTACTTAGAGCTTTGAGTACCTTACTAAAATGAGTTTTAAAACGCTTTTAGCAAAACATAAAAAAACCATTAAACATGTATAAAAAAGTTTAATTTATTTAGTGAAAAACATAAACTTAAGCGATTGGTTTTTACTTATTTTAGCTATCGATTTTAAAGAAAAATCATAAAAATTTCCAATTAATTACAAAACCTTAAAATTCTAGAATTGCATGAAAAAGCAGTATATTTTATCTATTTTTTTGTTGTTCGGTTTGATACCGTTTCAACCTTTTGCACAAGTTGGTGATGAAGAAGATTTCAGTGAATATGAGCAATATTCTACGGATGAGAAAATTAAACGTTATTGCACTCCAAAAGTAGTCGGTTTGACCCCAGCGAGACTTGTTTCAATAGGTTATGATTTTGCTTTGGGGCACAGTGTCAATTCAAGTGCGATTGGCGCAATTCCTGCTCAAGAAGGAAAGGTGAAAAATTATAACGGAATGGCTCTAGGTGTTAATATTCCTATTTTGTCAAACAATAAAATTTTGATCAATGTTGGAGGAAATTATGTTGAATCAAATTACTCCTACGGAAGCGATTCACTCTACAATCCATTATTAACAGCAACAAGTCGTGGATTGAAAGCATTACAACTTAACACAACAATCTTCAAACCATTGAATGAGAAAAATTACGTGCTTGGTTTTGTTCAAGGTGATTACAGTGGAGATTATTCATTAAAAAATATGCAATCACTTTCATTTACAAAATTGACTTGGGTTGCTGTTTTTGGTTGGAAATTTCACGAACGCTATCAGCTTGGATTTGGAGCAACACAAACATATAGAGCAGGAGGGAAGAGTTTTCTTCCAGTTGTAATGTATAATTACACAGCTAAAAATGAAAAATGGGGAATTGAAGCATTATTGCCTGCCCGTGGACATTTTCGCTATGGATTTAGTAAGCGAACATTGTTGCTTGCGGGATTTGAAATCGTTGGTTCAAGCTATCATTTATCAAATGAAGATCAACTTTTCCCAGCAAATTCAGCTCCAGGAATGATTGCTGATTACGACAACAAAACGATTGAATTACGTCGTTCGGAAATCCGCCCACGTTTAGATTTTCAGCAAGCAATTACAGATTTTATCTGGTTTGGTTTTCAAGCAGGATACATTGTAAACTACAGTTTTAATGTGGATAGTGGAAATTTCTATCGTGGATTTGGAAGCAGTAGACCGTTTGTGATGGAAAATAGTGTTACAAGTGCACCTTACTTTCAAGTTAGTATAAACCTTGTAAGTCCCTGATTATAATTTATTTGTAAATAAAAAAAACGCTTCCAAATTATTCTGGAAGCGTTTTTCGTTTTGTCGAATTATTAACCTACGTTTTTTTTAATCTTTTGAAAGCCTTTTCCAAGTATCAGTTCTTCCAATTGCAGAAACACCGATATAACCTCTGACTTCAATTGTGTTGTTATCTTTTAATTTGATTACACAACTGTAAGTGCTTCCATTTTCTGGGTCATAGATAGTGCCATTTTCCCACGTTTTTTTTCCCACGTATTCAAAGTCTTTCAAGATTTTATAGCCCAACAATGGTGTGCTGTGCATTTTTGAATCTGGGTTATTTTTGTCCACTTTTTTGGACCCATCATCGTAAGTTGGGAATTTTAACCAAACGATTTTTCCGTAGTACTTTGTTCCAACTTTTGTGATTTTAACTTTTGCTTTCCCGTGGCTTGGCTCCCAAACACCAATCAATTTATCTCCTTCTGTTTCATTCATTACAGAATAGGTAAATGCTGTTGTAAAAAACAAAGCCATTAATGCAAATGACCAAACTAAAATTTTGCGTGAATTTTTCATTTTCTATGTTTTAAATTTAAAGGTTAACTGTTTTAAAATCTTGATTTATTATTTACTATCAGGAATCATAATATCCATTTTAATAGTTCCTTTTAGTTTTATATTATCAAAACTATCTTCCTTCGTAATTCCTGTAACTTCAAAATAGAAATTATCAATATCCTTAAACCCTTCTATTTCCGCTTCCTTTAATCCTTTAATCACCAACTTTTTAGGATTTCCTTTAATTTTAGTGGTAGCAACTTCTTTTGTTTCTGTTTTATCCGTCATTACAGAAAAGACAAGGTTTTCAAACACGCCTAATCCGCCTTCTGCGTCCGTTTCCAATGTAATTTCATTCATTTTCATACTGAAAATTTCATCGCGTGTAATTCCAAAATCTTCAGGTTTGAAACGGATAGTTGTCATTCCTTCACCAACTCCATCTTTGAAAAATGGACCTTCTAAGGTTATTTCAAACGCGACAGGACCATAAACTTTAGGTTCGTAATTTGTACAACCGAATAATAGCATAATTGCTAGTAAGGGGACAGTTAAAATCTTGATTTTCTTCATGTTTTTCGTTTTGATTCAACGCAAACATACGAAATAGAAGTAGAGAAATTTTATTAAATCTTATTATGAAAAACACTATAAAATTTAATGCTTTAGGCTGTTTTTCAAAAGCTTTTCAACCGCTTCAACAACCTGATTTTTATTGAATTTTTGAATAGTCTTTTTTATAATTTCATTGTTGAAATCGACTTTTTCAGCAAGTACCAATTTCATTTTTTCAGCTAAGTCGATTTCGTTTTTAGATTTGAATAAAAGTCCTGCATTTCCAAAATCTAATAATTCACTTGTGCCACCAGCATTGCTTCCAATAACAGGTGTTCCTTGCGCCATAGATTCGATAGTGACCATTCCAAAAGTTTCAGAATCGGAAGTCATGAGCGTCCAATCAAAAGCATTAAAAACTTCCATTGGATTTTTTTGAAAGGGTAGAAAGATGATTTTTTGTTCTAATTGATTGTTTACAATGAACGTTTTAATTTCTTTTAAATAATCACTTGGCGAATCGGGAGTTTCTTCACCTACAATTACAAGTTTGAAATCATAATCTTTTAATAGTTGTGTTGCTTTCAGTGCATATAATTGCCCTTTTTTAGGATCTATTCTTCCAACAATTCCAAATAAAAAATCATTTTCAGGAAGCTTAAGTAATTTTCGGGATTCAATTTTACTAGTTTGAACAATTGAATTAAAATCTAAACCTGATGGAATTACATTTATTTTGTGATTTGGAACTTTCGTGTTTTCCAGCACTTGTTTTTTCAAATATTTCAAGGGACAATTCCAAGTGGAAAAATAAGAATAACGTAAGGTTCTGAAAAACTGTTTTTTGGGTGCGCCAAATTCCATTTCCATAAAAAAATGAACTTTTATTTTACGTCCTGATAAAAAGGAAACAGACGCAGCAATGCTCATATCAAAAGTTGCCCTGAAAATTAAGTGTTCAATGTTGTCTGTTTTCAGTAAGCGCAGTAATTGAGCAGCGTTGATTAAATCGTAGTGGTTTTTATGTTTTTGAATAATAACGCATGGAATTTGTGCTTGAACGGCCGCTTTGTGTAGAGGTGAGTTTTCGAGGCAATACACGCTAACGAAGTGTCCTCGTTCCTGCATCCAAATCGCATTTTTAAGTTGATTCATTTCTAAACCTCCCCAGCCATTTGTTCCACATAAATAAGCTATTCGCACAACCTTTATATTTTAAAGAGATGAAATTATTGAAATCTAGTAATTTTGCGACATGTTTAAAAAACCAATTGTCATTTTTTTTCTTGGTGTGATTTTAATTGCAGCACCCTTGTTTTTGTTCCCTATCAATTTATTTAATGGTGCAATTGTTTATGAAAACGGTGCTCAAAAAATAGTTCAAGATGCTCCTTTAAGCTTGTCTTATTTTGTAGGATTAGGTTACAAGGAACAAGATATGATTGGAATTAGCAATTACTACCTCAAACAAGAAGGTTATATTTTAGCCTTTTGTTTGATAATTGGATTTCCAGCATTATTGGCTTATCGCTTGAAAATAAAGTTCGAAGAAGACGATAAGAAAAAACGAAAGTAACTTTTAAAGAGACTTTGTTCTTCCACCATCAACAGGAACATTGATACCATTTATATAAGATGCTTCTGGGCTTGCTAAAAAAGCAATCGCAGCTGCAACTTCTTCAGGTTCTGCAATGCGTTTCATTGGAGATTCTCCAGCCATTTCTTCAAAAATTTCTGAAACAGATTCCCCTGTTTTTGCTGCCTTTGCTTCAGCGATTCCTTGCAAACGAATCGTATTGGTTGCTCCAGGAAGCACATTATTTACTGTAATACCATACTGCCCAAGTTCACCCGCTAAGGTTTTGCTCCAACTTGCCACTGCACCACGAATTGTGTTTGATACACCAAGATTTGGCAAAGGTTGTTTTACAGAAGTTGAAATAACGTTTACAATTCTTCCATAACCCGATTCAATCATTCCTGGGTAAATTGCTTGAACTAAAATGTGGTTGCAAATTAAATGTTGGTTGAAAGTATTTAAAAACTCATCTATCGTAGCTTCAATGATTGGTCCTCCCTTTGGTCCCCCCGTATTGTTGATGAGAATATTGATTTTATTTCCAGCTTTAATGAACTCAGTAATAATTTCTTTTAAATCATTTGGTTTTGAAAAATCGGCTACTAAATAAGCATGTTTTTGACCTAAATTTTTATCTAGTTTTTCAATCACTTCTTTAAGTTTTTCTTCATTGCGAGCAACGAGCACCACATTCGCTCCCATATTTGCAAGTTTAATAGCCGTAGCCATTCCAATTCCTTGAGTACTTCCGCAAACAAGTGCTGTTTTATTGATTAAATTATTGGTCATTAGATTTGTTCTATTTAAATTTTTAAATCACTGTAGTGAAATTCAAGTTGTAAATTTCGTATTTTTGACCCGATTAACTAACAAATCAAAGTTTGATTTTTACAAAAAAACATATTCTCTCCACATTAAGTAAATCAAACTTCCACTTTAAGGTATTATTAGTCAACTTTTTAATAGTTGACGAAAATATAAAATAGATAATTTAAATTAATAATTATGAATGTAACAACAACCCTAAGTAAGGTTATGAAAAGTTGCCACGTCAATTTTTCTGGTTGGAAAGGAAAGAGATTTTCTGCTTTTCTTTTCATGGCGCTGACAGTCGTTTTTTCGTCTTCGAAAATCTATGGTCAGACTTTAGCCAATTATACGTTTTCATCCAATACAACTGGTTCATTGCAAGACATGACAGGAGCAACAGTATTGTTGACTGGAAACAACGATGATGCTGCATCTTCAGTAATTCCAATCGGTTTTGATTTTTATTTTATGGGTACAAAATATACGCATATAAGTGCAAATTCAAACGGACAAGCAAGATTACACACAAGTGCAACAGCAACAGCAATTGGAAGTTCTAATGTCTCTAGTTTTTCATCAGGAAATGCAACATTTGCGCTTTTCTCAGGAGATAATGAGTTGAATGGAGGCATGAGTGCAATTGTGCTTGGTTCAGCTCCAAATAGAAAATTTGTATTGGAATGGAATCAATTTTATGTGTTTTATACTAATATTTCCAATTCTGGAAATATGCAATTGGTTCTAAATGAATCTTCAGGGGTTGTAGAGTATGTTTACGGAAATATTATTAACTCCTCATCTTCAAATCAAACAAGATCTATTTTTATCTCTTCAAGTAATACGGCTACAACAGCAGGCTCTGTAACAATTGGAGCAACACCGTCATTTACTTTGGGAACAACACCTGTTTCAAACACGATTGCTGCATCTCTGCCAATCGCAAATATTGCAGGAACGGTAAATGGAAATTTAAGAACATTTATTTGGGCACCTAATTTAAACCCAACACCTGCAGCTCCAATTAACTTAACCATTTCAGGAATAACAACTTCAACACTTACTCCTAATTGGACTGATAATTCAACAAACGAAAGCTTTTTTATAGTTACAAGAGCAATCGACCCAGGTTTCACTATAGGTGTTAGTACAACTATTGTTTCGTCAACAACAGTTGCAACAACAGGAGATTTATATACACTTCCTCAAACAGGTTTACAAGCCGCAACAACATATTACTATAGAATACAAGCTGCAAACGAGGGTTTTATTCCTAGCGCTACAATATCTGGAAACGAAACAACCTTGCCAGGTAACACCTATTTTTGGGTTGGAGGGGCAACAGGAACATGGAATACGCCTGCAAACTGGAATACTCAAGTAGATGGCAATGGTGCTTCGAGAACTTCACCAGAAACAACTGATGCTTTAATCGTTGATGGAGCTGGTTCTTTACCAGGCGGACCTGTATTAATTAGTATTGATGCAGCAAGTTACACAATAGGTCAACTTTTGGTAACAAATAATACTTCTTTGACTTTACAATCGGCAACAACAGCTACTAGAACAATAACTGTAAGTGGTGGTAATGGTGATGATTTATTAGTTGATCAAGGAAGTTCACTAATAATGAATAATACAACACAAGCAGCAGCAATTGCTTTTACAGGTTCTAACATTACAGGTTTAATTGAAGGTACTTTAACTTTTGGAGGAAGTACTTCCAATGTTTTAACAACGACAGGAGGTACTAATACGTTAGTAACAATTGGAGCTTCTGGAATTGTAAATTTAGGCGCAGCAGGAAACACACTAGTTGGATCTGTGGCTACATTAAATTTTTCAAATGGTTCAATTTGTAATTCAACTGGTGCAACAACCGGTGCTCCTCCAGTACCATTGGCAACTTGGGGAACAACATCAAATTTGAATATTTCTGGTTTGACAAGTTCAACAACAACCGCTACAAATAATGTTCAGTCATTTGGTAACGTGACTTATAATTGTCCTTTATCTACAGCAACGATGAGTTTTTGGGGGTCATCAACAACGGCTGTTGTAAAAGGTAATTTAACAATTCAAGCTACAAATACAGGAAAATTTAGAGCAACTACAAGTGGAGCTGTTACAGTAAATGGAAACCTAATAATCAATAATGGAACCTTTGAAGTTGGAAGTACAACAGGAACAGTTAATGTTGCTGGTAATGTAACTTTAAATGGTGGAACTTTAGATATCGCTTTTGGTGGTGCTTCAACTTTAAAAGTAGCAGGAAACTTTACCCAAACAGGAGGAACATTAACTCAATCAAACGTAGCAGGTAATTTGGAGTTCAACGGAGTTTCACCTCAAACATTTACACCAACTACTACAACAGGAAATATTGGTGTAAGGCTGAACAATACAACAGGTGTGAACTTGTCTGGAAACATTAATTTGAACAGATTAACAGTTTCAGAAGGAAGTTTAAGTGGAATAGGTGTTATAACATACAATTCAACTACATCTTCTTTGGTTTATAACAGTACAACATCTAACCAAACGATTAATAACAACGAATTTCCATCGACTAACGGACCTGTTTCTTTAACTATTAATAATACATCTTCAGGTTCACTTGTAACATTGCCATTCCCAAGATCACTTGCAGGAACAACAGGTGTGTTGACGTTAACAGCAGGAATTTTAAATAATTCAGGAAATACTTTAACAATCACAAACACTGCGGCGAATGCAGTTGTTGGTGGTTCAGCGACAAGTTATGTGCGTGGTTCAATTGAAAGAACATTACCTGCCAATTTAGTTTCTGGTTCAACGTATGTTTTCCCAATTGGGAAAGCAAGTTACAATCCTATGGATTTAATAAACCCTACATCATCAGGTGTGGTAGTTATTAACGCTGAAGTTTTTGATGCAGTAACTGGAGGAACTCCTTCCGCATTGTTTTCTGCATTAAATACAGATAGATATTGGGCAACATCATTTACTTCTGGTCAATCTAATTTTGCAGCAACAGCTAGTACAGCAATTCGTTTAAATGACGCTCCTGGAACAGCAGATGGAATTGCAGGAAGTGCAACATTAAACGGCGTTTATGATATAGTTGGTGGCGTTTCAATTACTGCAACATCGACATCTTTAACAACATCGGCACCATTAGCTTCAATTCCTGCATTTATGGTAATGGCAGTGAAAGCAGCACCATCATTTACAAATTTATTAGCTTCACCAGCTGGTAATGTTTGTTTACATGTGGCAAGAAATATTAATGTAAATGTTACGCCTGGAGGAACACCTGTTCAAACAGTTGTATTAAACTACGCAGTAAACAATACGCCTCAAACGCCAATTTCTATGACTAATTCTACAAATAATGGAGGATTAAATCTAGATACTTGGACAGGAACAATTCCAACTGTCACTCCAATAAATGCAACTGTTACATGGAGTATCGTTGCAACGGATGCAAATGGATTATCCAAAACAATAACAGGTACAAGTTATGCTGACTCACCTTCTTTAGGAGCAGCTGTAGCAATTACACCATCAATTCCGAATTTCTGTGGAACAGGTGGAAGTGCAACATTAACTGCAAGTTCTTCGGATCCAACAATGGCATTTACTTGGGCAGCATTAACTACTTCAAGTACATTAAGTGCAAGCACTGGAACAACAGTAACTGCAACAGTAACGGAAACTTCTGATTTTAGTTTGACAGGTACAAATCCACAAGGATGTGTTTCAACAGCATTTTATTCTTTAGGTGTTTATCCTTTACCAACAGCAGCAGTTACTACAACAGCGAATGGTGTTTGTCCTGGAACTAGCGCAACAATTAATTCTGGTTTAAGTGCGGGGAATTTCTCAGCTGTTTGTATTTCTCATACACCTTTAACTCCACCTGCAACACCAACATTTTTAGTTACCAATGGTGTTCAAACCGTAACTTTAGCTTCTGGTACTTTGGATGACGGAGGTTGGAGCAATGTCCCTTTAGGTTTCACTTTTAACTATTTTGGAACAAATTACACAAGTGTAAATGTTGGAACAAATGGGGTTTTACAATTCGGAACTTATAATGGGACTGCTTTAGGTGACTATACAATTGGCGCACTTCCAAATACGTCAGATCCACTTGGGGCTATTTTTGCAGCGGCAAACGATTTAAACTGTGGAACTTCTGATGGTGTTAATCCAACAAGTGTAAAATATTGGATAAATGGATATGCTCCAAATAGAAGATTTGTAATTGAATATGATGTATTCAGATACGGTTCTACACAACGTCATAGAATTCAAGTTGTTCTTGTTGAGTCTTTAGGAACTATCGAGATGCATGCAATTCAATTGGCATCAATAAATCCAAAAACAATAGGAGTTAATAATCCAACAGGAACAGTTGGGGCAGCAGCTCCAAATTGTGCCGTTAATCCAAATACACAGAATTACTGGCAAGCTCAAACAGCTACAATTGCTTCTGGATCAGGACAATCATGGAGATTTTCTCCACCAGCAAATTATACAACAACTTGGTCTGCAACTGATGTAAATGGAACAACTCAATTAGCTACGGGTACAAACATTTTCACTCAATCTGTAACACCAGCAATTACAACAACTTATTCAATTTCTTATACGAACCAAACTACTGGTTGTACAAATGCTCCAAATTCTGCTCAAGTACAAATGACAGTTTTAGGAACAACAGCTCCAACAGGTGTTGTAGCTTCTGCTTCTGTAGCAAGTGTTTGTTCAGGCGTTAGTTTTACTTTATCTGCAAATTACACAGGTAGTTCAGATGGATTAACTTATCAATGGCAAGCTTCAACAAATAATGGAGTTGATTGGACAAATATTCCAAATTCAAACTCATTAACTTTAACTACAACACAAGCGGTAAATTCTATTTACAGATTGAGTATTGTTTCATGTGGTGGTACAGAAAGTTTGTCAAATGTGGTAACTGTAAATGCAACTACACCGACAGATTGTTATTGTACACCTGTTTATACTACAGGAACATCTGATGGAGATTTGATTTCAAATGTTCAAATAATAGGAACTACCTTATCAAACAACACAGGTTTTGTTGCGGGTGGTCCATCTTATACGTTCTTCACAGGACAAGCAAATTACACAGCAACACTTGTTCCTTCAACGAACTATACATTAAGTATATCAACAGGTGAATACGGTTCTCAAGGTTATGCTGCATGGATTGATTATAATGACAATGGTGTGTTTGAATCAACTGAAAGAATTGGTGCAACAACTGGAACTATTGGTTCAGGAGTAACATTAAATCAAGTTAACGCCACTTCAACTTTTGTAATCGCATTAGCTTGTACGCCACCTACTGGTGTGCATAGAATGAGAGTCAGAGGTGCATTCAATGTTTCTGGAGTTGATATAGACCCATGTACATCTTATGGCTTTGGTGAAACGGAAGATTATTTAGTAACAATAACAGCTCCTTTAACATGTCCAAACCCAGGATTATTAACAGCAGGAACAACAACTTCGACAACTGCAAATTTATCATGGACATTGGGTTGTTCAACTGCTACTGCGTTTGATTTTGAATATGGACCTGTCGGGTTTTCACAAGGTACAGGAACTTTAGTTTCAAACGTTTCTGCAACAACAAGTACAACGATTACAGGATTAATTCCAAACAGTGAATATCAAGTATATTATAGAGCTAATTGTGGAAATGGAGAAGTGAGTGCTTGGTCTTTACCTGTAAATGTTACAACACCATGTGCACCAATAACTTTAACTAATCCTGGAGCACAGGTAGCCTGCGGTTTATACACATTGCCAACAATTTCTGAAGTTACACCATCAAACAACAATGGTTTAGCACTTTCGTACAGAACAGCAGCTAATGGTGGTGGATCAGCAATTCTAGGTGCAATTACAACAACTCAAACTGTTCATATTTATGGTGTTGCAGGAGCTTGTACAGCAAATGAAAGCTTTTTAGTGACTATTAATAACAGTAATACTTCATCTCGCACTGAAACTGCATGTGCTTCATACACTTGGAATACTACAACTTATACAATTTCAGGTTCTTACACGCAAACATTCACAAATAGTGTAGGCTGTGATTCTGTTGCGACATTGAATTTAACAATCAATCAACCATCAGCATCTTCATTAACAGTTTTGGCTTGTCAAACTTATACCTTGAATAATCAAACCTATACTTCTAGTGGTATTTATACACAAACATTAGTAAATGCTGTAGGTTGTGATTCTACAATTACATTGAATTTGACAATTGGACAACCGAATGCAATTTCTTTAACAGAAACAGCTTGTGGTTCATACTCATTGAATGGTACGGTTTATACACAAACAGGAACATACACACAAACATTAACTAATATTTTTGGATGTGACTCTGTATTAACATTGAACCTAACAATCAATCAACCAACAGCTTCTACGTTGAATGAATTGGCTTGTCAATTGTACACTTTGAATAACCAAACATACACAGCCTCAGGAATTTATACTCAAACGCTTACAAATGTTTCAGGTTGTGATTCAACAATCACTTTGAACTTGACAATTGGGCAACCAAATAGTGTAACATTGACTCAGTTTGCTTGTACTTCATTTGACTTAAACGGCACAATCTATACACAAAACGGAACTTACACTCAGACATTGACAAATATGTTTGGATGTGATTCAGTAATTACGTTAGATTTAACGTTAGGATTGCCATCTGCATCAACATTGAATGTTCAAGCTTGTCAAACTTACACACTTAATAGTGAAGTGTATACAACGTCAGGTACTTATACACAAACAATTTCAAATGCTTCAGGTTGTGATTCTGTAATTACCTTGAACTTGACAATTGGTCAACCAGAAGCTTCAACAATGACTGAAACTGCATGTGGTTCATTTACATTAAACGGAACAGTTTACACACAATCAGGTACATATACAGAAACATTCACAAGTATTTATGGTTGTGATTCAGTAGTAACATTGAATTTGACTATATTAAATAATAGTACTTCAACCACAACGGTAACTGAATGTGTTTCTTACACATGGACAAATGGTACTAATTATACAGTTTCTGGAATATATACCCAACAGTTAACAAATAGTGTAGGTTGTGATTCAACAGCAACGTTGATTTTGACAATTGGAAACAATAGTTCAACAACAACTGCTACAGTTTGTGGTTCATATACATGGACAAATGGTACTACTTACACACAATCAGGTACATACACGCAAACATTGGTTAATGCATCAGGATGTGACTCATTGGTAACCTTGAACTTGACTATAAATCCAACACCAACTGCAACGGCTGTTGATAATGGAAACGGTACAGGAACATTAGTTGCATCTTCTGGAACAACTTATCAGTGGATAGAATGTACGACAAATTCACCAATTTCTGGAGCAACTTCGGCAACTTATACAGCACCAATTAATGGTTCGTATGCGGTAATTATTACAAATGCAAGCAACTGTTCAGCAACTTCAAGTTGTGTGATTGTGGATTACTTAAGTCTTGAAGAGAATACTTTGAGTTTTAATGTATATCCAAACCCAACAAATGGAACTGTAAACATTGCTGTTAATCAATCAACTGCAAATTACAACGTAACAGTTGAAGATATGAACGGAAGATTGGTAGCTAACTACGGATCAATAATCAATGGTAATGGAATTTACTCATTGGATTTATCGAGTGTAATCAAAGGAGTTTACTTCATTAAATTGAAAAATGAATCGGAGCAAAAAACAGTTAGAATTATTATACAGTAAACAATTAGATTGTTTTTAATGAAAAGGCTAGCAGAAATGTTAGCCTTTTTTTTGTAGATGGAAATCTAGTAAATACTAAATAAATTCACGAACAAATAAAATATAGGCGGTGAATTTTGAGTGCTAATGTTCTAATTTAATGACGATAGGTTAGTGTTAAAATAACGGGTAAAACTTATTTTGAGGTGCTGGCAGTTTAAATTTGATTTTTTCTTAATTTGGATTCATGGAAAAAAAGAGCGAAGATCAAGCATCAATTCAATCACATTTGTACAGTTTATTTGTACCTCAA
>VEQH01000027.1 GCA_018883325.1 Flavobacteriales bacterium
ATTAAAAAGCATGGTTACAGAGCGAAAAGCCTTTTCAAATATGGATTAGATTACATTTCAAACATATTACTGAACCCGCAAAATAAGTCAAATATTGATGTTTTCAAATTTTTGTCATGTAGTTAGATTTTAATGCTAAAAATCTCAATGTGAGGATAATTAAGTAGAATGAATTTTAATCGTCTTTAAAGCCAGCTTTTATATTAAAAAGTATAATTAATTATGCTAATTGATTAATATTTCATACATTTGAATATTATATTATGCAATATGTTTACTGGAAATCTCAAAATAAAAGACGTTAAATCAGAAATTGGACAGTTGGTAAAGTCTTATCGCAAACAGCAAAAGCTTTCGCAACAGGACTTGGCAGAACAACTCGAACTTTCCAGAATTACGATTCAGAATTTGGAATCAGGTAAGAACTTTACCATTGATACCTTGCTCAAGGTTTTTAACCACTTTGATGTGTTGGTCGGGTTCAATCAATTTTTGATAGATAAACGCAATGAAAACGAACAAATGACTTCTTTATATTAGTTCCATGGCGAAAAATGACATCATAACGGTATTTTGCTTCGGTCAAGAAATTGGGAGATTGGGATTTGATGAAAATCAACAGAAATCATCTTTTCAATACAACCCTGAATTTCTTCAAAGTGATCGTTTTCACAACTTATTTCCTAAAACGGGCATCCTAAAACGAACACCACAAGTTCAAGTTTTTAGTCAGTATAATTCAGAAACATTTCGAGGACTTCCTCCAATGATTGCTGATTCATTGCCCGATGTTTTTGGAAATATTATTTTCAAAAAGTGGATGGAATCAGGTAGCAAGGAATTCAATCAAATTTCTGTCATTGAGCAATTGGCTTATGTGGCAGATCGTGGAATGGGTGCGCTGGAATATCGACCAAGCAAAGAATTACCTCAATCCTCATCAATTGACCTCACAGAAATTATTACTGTTTTGAAAGAAGTGTTGCAAGCAAAAGATGAACAGCATGAATCAAGGCTAAACCATGAGGCTTTGTTGAATATTTTCAAAATTGGTTCTTCAGCCGGTGGCGCCAGGCCTAAAATTCTTATTTCAGAACACAAAACTTCAGGTGAAATTATTCCCGGTGATTTGAATCACTCTTCCGAGTACAATCACTATTTAATCAAACTGCATTTGGATGATGAATTAGGATATAGCAGGGAAGTCGTTGAATACTGTTACTACCTAACGGCGAACCATCTCGGAATCACTATGATGCCATCCAAATTGATTGAACAAAAACATTTTGCCACGCTCCGCTTCGACCGTCAAAATGGACAAAAGAAACATATTTTAACTGCAACTGGATTAACTGGTTGGGATTACCAAAGCCCAAAGGATTCCAGTTACGAGAATCTATTCGAACTAGCGTTGTTTCTAAAAGTTCCTCATCGCGACATCGAAGAACTTTTTAAACGCATGGTTTTTAATGTTGTCTTTTTTAATTCGGACGATCATTTGAAAAACCACTCCTTCATTTATGATGAAGAACAGGACAAATGGAATATTTCACCTGCGTATGATATCACTTATTCCTTAAATCCTTTGTTGAACTACACGAGAACCAGCAGAGCTTTGTCAATAAATGGTAAACGCATCGATATTACATTGGCGGATATACTTAGCATTGCAGAAACATATACCATTAAAAACGCGAAAAAAGTAGTTAAAGAAATTCAAGATGCTATCGCGTATTGGAACGACCAAGCGAATGAATTGAATTTACCTACGCACATAGTCCAAAGTATTTATAGAGATTTCATCCATTTACTTTAGCCTATATTCTTTAAAGTCGTTAATAATTAAGTGGAATACTCAATTCCATTAAATACTAAATACAACCTCTAAAAACTAACTTTGCATTCAAGCACTGGATAGATACTCCCTAGATAGTGTATGGATAAAGCATAGATAGTGTATGAAAATACCCAAACGAGTATGTGTCTATCCAAAAGATGTACAGCGAATAACCGGAAGAAGTGAGAAATATGCCCGAAGATTGCTCCACACAATCAGGCAAAACCTCAAAAAGCAATCCCATCAATTCATTACCATTGAAGAATTCGCACAACATGTTGGAATAGACATTGAAACAGTCAAGCTGTTCATCATAGATTAAGACCTTACGAGTCTTCTGAAAAAACCGCCCTTTATTAATTCAATT
This sequence comes from Flavobacteriales bacterium, assembly GCA_018883325.1. Lineage (GTDB taxonomy): Bacteria > Bacteroidota > Bacteroidia > Flavobacteriales_D > Crocinitomicaceae > UBA952. The sequence continues at coordinate 2,205 of VEQH01000027.1, forward strand.
TATATCAGTTTGTACTGAAATAAGTACCTGAATATGAAAAAAATACTACCTTTGACACGAAGGTAAATGTCAAACCGTTCATAAGCGACCAAAATATTCGGTCAACACATCGGCGAACAAAGGCATTTTCACTTACTTTAAGAGTTTGATTTACAATGGCTTACATATTGGACTGTTCACCCGTCCAGACCGCAACTGTTAAAAGCAAGAAGAAAAGCCTCTATGGCTGGAGGACTAGAAACCCCTAAGAAGTATCAAATTTCTTAGGGGTTTTGTTTTTAGGATAGATTTCTATCTTATAAAATCAAACCCACTAATTCCTTTTATTGGTTCAATATACTTTTCTAAATCCTCCAACGTTCTAGCTGCGATTGCAGCCGACGGAGTATTTCCCATTGGATAAGTGAAAACATATGTAAATCCTTCACTTAAAGCGAAAGTATGAAAACTATCAAACGGTTCACTTATTCTATCGTCTTTCCAGAAAATAGCATTAATTTCATTTAGATTCATAATAATTATTGTATTTGAATTGATATGTTTTATTAAATCAAAGGTAAGTCTATTGTTATATGAATCATTGTAAAATATTGGAAAAAATGTACTAGAAAAGATTACATTTTTTTCTTTAATCAAGTTCGATTAAATTTAATAAGATGGTGAATAAAATGTATATTTGAATTAATATATGGTGAATTGAGATTTAGTTTTGGTCATTCCCTCTTTATTTAGTTAAAGATTTAACGTTAAATAAGAAAATCAACTACACAATCACTTTTAAATGATAGAATTTGAACGAAGAAAAACAATATCTTTTGATTATTCAATGAATTATGTCCAACGAGCAAGATAAGAATCAATTAGCTATTATTATAACTAATAATTATTTGACCAGAGTTTCAAATTCATTATCTATTACCAATAAGTTATTAAGTGAAATTAAAGGCAGAGCGATTGAACCAAGCGATGATTTCAGAGTTCTAATTCCTGATTTGAATTTTCAGAAGTATCTTTCAGAAGTATATGGAGTTGTAGTTATTGATGACACTGTTAGTTATGGGGCAATAAAAAATATTGAGGAAATTGATGTTTCAAGTAAAGAAATAGAAAGTTTAAAGGGAATTGAATTTTTTAAAAGTTTGATAAACTTAGAATGTTGGTCTAATAATCTTAAAGAATTAGATGTTACTAAAAATGTAGCATTAACTAGTTTAAGTTGTTCTGAAAATCAATTAACTCATTTAGATTTAACAAAAAATACTTTTTTAAAAATTTTATATTGTGATAATAATCAATTATATAAATTCGACGTATCTCAAAATATTTTTTTAAGTTATTTATATTGTCAAGAAAATAATTTAATGGATCTTGATGTTACTAAAAACTCGTCTTTATTGATATTTTATTGTAGTAAAAACAATATTTCTAAAATAGATGTATCTAAAAATATCAATTTATCTGTTTTTGTTTGTTCCAAAAACAGCTTGAGTGAGTTAGATATATCAAATAACATTGCTTTGACTCAATTGGATTGTTCAATTAATAAATTAACAGAATTAGATGTTTCAAAAAATTTATCTTTAAAATTATTATATTGTAGTGAAAACTATTTAGAAGAAATTAATACAATGCAAAATAAATATTTAGAATATTTCGGATGCAGTAAAAATCTATTAAAAGAAATAAACATTACGAATAATATTAATCTATTTACTTTAGGATGCTCTGAAAATAGATTAACAAATTTAGATGTTACAAAAAATAAAGCTTTGAATCAATTGTTTTGTTCTGGGAACCAATTAGTCGAATTAACTATTACACAAAAAGTTTATTCAGGATACATTGAAAAAGACGAAGGTGTTAAATTTATATTCATCTAATTTATTTCTACAATCTAATAATATAAAATTAGAATATGCAAACTGAAGCTATATTTGAAAACATTGCTGATAGGATTCAGCAAGAAATAAAAAAAGCAAATAATTCAATATTTATTGCAGTAGCTTGGTTTACAAATAAATCAATTTTTGAAACACTTTTACTAAAGGCAAAACAAGGTTGCAAAGTCTATTTGATGATTTCCAAGGATGAGATAAATTTGAACTCAGATATTTCTTATGAGGAAATTAATATTGGGAAATCACAGGTTTTTAAAATTGGTGATGGGAAAAAAGAATTACTCCATCATAAATTTTGTGTTATTGATAACAATATTGTTTTATCAGGATCTTATAATTGGAGCTATAAAGCAGAAAATAATTTTGAAAATATTATCATTACTTCCGATGATGCTTCATTGGCTGAACAATTCATCAGTCAGTTTTTGTTGTTAAAAAACCAATTTTTCCCAAATGATAAGAGCCTTGAATCAGATTTCCCACTAAATAAGATAATTAAACGATTAGAAATTTTAAAAAATTACATCCAATTAGAAGATATTGATGACGTTAAATCAGAATCACAAAAGCTCTTAGTTTATGATTTTAATTCTGATATAAACAATATAATTCAATCAATTAATACAGGAGAATTTGCAAATGCAATCTATAAAATTGAACAGTTTATTTCCAAGAATAACCAGGTTTTAATATGGTCAGACCCTGAAATTTTAGCATTAAAATTTGAAATAAAAATTTTAGAAAATCAATTGGTTTCTTTTGATAATGAAAAGACAGAAATAGAACAACTACTACATCATTTTCAAAGAATACATACATTGAAATTGGGTAGCATAATTTCTGAACTCCTCCAATTAAGAAAATTGAGATTTAAAGAAGATAAAGATAAATTTGAAGAGGCTGAAAAAGATGAAAAGGAATACAAAGAGCAAATTGATAGTGAAACGAAAAAAGAGGTATTTGAATTAACCAAAGAGGAAGAAAAAGATATAAAAAAGACTTATCGTCAAGCTGTTGTACTTTGCCATCCTGATAAGTTTAGTCAAGAATCAATTGAAGTACAAAAACAGGCTGAGCAAGTAATGATAGAATTAGCCATTGCTAACGAGAAAAAGGACTTAAAACGTGTTAAAGAAATTTTGAATGAACTCCAAAATGGTATCCTTAATCCATCAAATGAAAATGTAATTTCTGACAAGTTAAAGCTTAAAGAAATCATTAAAAGTCTTAAAACAAAGGTTAAAAAGATTGAAGATGAAATAATTATCTTAAAAGATAGTGAACAATATCAGACAATTTCGGAAATTGAAGATAAAGACAAGTATTTTGAAGAATTGAAAATAATATTAACTAAAGAATTGGAAAAATTAAGAGAAGAATTAAAACATGAAATTGCTTGATATTATCTACTAAAGTTGATTTTGCCTAATTTAAATGAAGTTGGTTTTTCTTTTTGAAAAAAGTGTATTGATTTTTTTGAATTATTTTTTTGTTTAGAGTTACTCCAAAATAATATTCCTTGTGTTTCGTCTTTCATTGCTATCTTTGCATTTTTAGAAAACATTAAATGAAACGCATCAACGAGTACAAAAAACTATTTCAAATTGAAAACGAAATCGATTTGGCAGCATTAAAATTGACTTACCGTAAATTGGTAAAACAATGGCATCCCGATAAATTTCAAGATGAAGACCCATTGAAAGAAGAAGCTTTAGTGATGGGAAGACAAGTAACGGATGGTTATCATTTTTTAGTGAGTATTGCCCCAGAAACAAAAGCAGCAAACTTGCCAGAATACCAAAAAACAATAATGGAATGTGGTATCGCTGATTTCAAACACAAAGGTTTATTGCTAGAAATCACGTTCACAGACGGTTCAACTTACGAGTATTTTGGAGTGAATGCCAACGTTTTCAAAAAACTAATCAACGCTGATAAGCAAGTACGCTTCGCAAAAAGATTCATCTATGACAGCTATTTGTACAGAAAATCGAAAAAAGCTGTTGAGGTGGAAGCTTAAGTCTTTCAATGCGTTGATTTTAAGCTAGGTAAAAAACAGTTCGTCCTTATTGAACTGAGCTTTTTACCCTAGATTTCTTTTTTTAAGTTCTTCTTTTAGATTTTCGTGTTGTTTCGGCTTTTTTAAGAAAAGATAAATTAGAAATAAGGGTATGATCATTAAAAAGCCTAATGAATTTGAAGCTGCTCCATAAATCAGAATTCCAACCAAAAAACCAATGAAAAAAGCATCGACGATTGGAGAAGGTTTGTTGTTTTTTACAGCTTCCAATAATTCAGCGTCCGATAAGTTAGAAAGTTCATTTTGATTCATTTGTAGACAGCTAAGGTTTGAATAAAAACAAAAATATCCGTGGAAAGTTCCAAACTAAAAGCTGAGGTTTACAAATATAAACGATCAATTCCTCTAAAAAAAAAACACTAGCCCAATTTTAAATCGAACTAGTGTTTGTATCAAGATAGTAAAGAAGCCTCTTACTTCATTTTTCCTAAACGAGCAGTTGCTTTAACTGTTGTTTTTTTGTAGATCAGGCCAATTCCGATAAACGGACGTTTTACAATTGCCTCGTATTGTGGATAAAACACAACGTCGTAGCCAGGATTGTTTTTCATCATTTCGTGTAATGCATAAAACGAAGCTGGTTCTGAAATACCGTTTCCAATAATTGGAATATAGCCAAGATTTACAGCTGAAAATGCCCAACCTTCCACTGAACCTTGCTCTTTGTTCAATAAACGTTGCCAATCAATACCAAGAATTCTAACGGAAGTAGCTTCAGCTGAAACTTGCTCTGAAAGATTGAAGTTTTCACGCACTAATTCAACACGCACGTTTGGTTCGCGCATCGTTTTGTGCATTGAAGTACAAGATGATAAACCAAGTACTGCAAAAAGGGCGAATAATAAAATTGATTTTTTCATAAGTTATTTTTTTGCTCGAAAGTATTGAAATTAAACAGTTGACGATAAGAATTAACAACTTTTTAAAGCAGTCAGTTAAAAGTTCGATTGAAGCAAATAAACTTTGATGGAAATTAGGGGAGAGGAAGATATTGATAACTGCACTTTCCTTACTTCACATAATCCTGTTTCTGCACCAACATATATTGGTCATTTTCAAGTTTGATGTAGCCGAAATCATAGCAGAAAAAATACTTTGAGCCTTTTTGCGTGTGGTAAATATTGGTGAAATAATGAAAATTAAATCCTTCTTCAGCCAAGGTAATGCCGTCCACCGTTTTTTTACCGTTGGGATTCAATTTGGCTAGAATTCTTCTGTTTTTACGCAAAATCGCGTTGATTCTTCTAACGGTTGAGTTTGCGTCTTCGTTGATTTTGTTGTTGTACGAATTGCGACAATAATCCGAACAGAATTTTTGGTCCTTTCTGCCCGATAATTTCGTCCCACATTCGTTACAGGTTCTGTTTTCCATAGATTTGAATACCACAAGATTAACAAGAATTAACAGCAAAAACAATCTTTTTAGAGACAATCTTTGACACCTTTGCCAATACACGAAATTAGCATTATGTTAGACAGTACAGCGCATTCAGTGAATCCCGCGGAATACCTCCGTAAATTAAGTGAAGAAATTAAATTAGAATTAGTTGGTTTAGAGGCTTTAAAGAAAGAAATAAGCAAAACAATTGTTGGTCAAGATAAAATGCTTGATCGCTTATTAATCGCGCTACTTTCCAACGGACATATTTTATTAGAAGGTGTGCCAGGTTTGGCTAAAACTTTGGCTATTAAAACGTTAGCTGATGCTATTCACGGTTCTTTTAACAGAATTCAGTTTACACCCGATTTGTTGCCTGCCGACTTAACAGGTACAATGGTTTATCACCAAAAAACAGAATCATTTGCAGTTAAAAAAGGACCTGTTTTTGCTTCTTTTGTTTTGGCTGATGAGATCAACCGCGCACCGGCAAAAGTTCAAAGTGCTTTGTTAGAAGCAATGCAAGAACGACAAATAACCATTGGCGACGAAACATTCAAGTTGCCGGAACCATTTTTAGTGTTGGCAACCCAAAACCCAATAGAGCAGGAGGGAACCTATCCACTTCCGGAAGCGCAAGTCGATCGATTTATGTTGAAAGTTTCTTTAGGTTATCCAACTAAAGAGGAAGAAAAATTAATCGTTCGCTCCAATATTCGCCCAGAAGGAATGCACAAACCTGCTCGTGTGATGACAACAGATGATATTCTTCGCCTAAGAAATTTGGTTCGCCAGGTTTATGTGGATGAAAAAATTGAGCAGTACATTGTAGATATTATTTTCGCGACGCGAGAACCAGCAAGTGTTGGTTTGAATCAATTTACAAATTTAATTGCTTACGGTTCTTCCCCTCGTGGTAGTATCAATTTGGCTTTGGCAGCGAAATCTTTTGCTTTTATGCAAGGTCGTGCATTCGTAGTTCCAGATGATATTCGCGCAGTTGCAGTGGATGTGTTGCAACATCGAATCGGAATTACTTACGAAGCTGAAGCCGAGAATTTAACAGCAAAAGACATTATTGAAAAAATCGTTTCCTACGTTGAAGTTCCATAAATCGTGAATACCGCCGAACTTATCAAGTCGATTCGCGCTTTGGAAATCAAAACCAAAGGCTTAACCAAACAGGCTTTCTCAGGTCAATACAAGTCAGCCTTTAAGGGTCGTGGTATGGCTTTCAGTGAAGTTCGTGAATACCAAATTGGCGACGAAATCCGAACGATTGATTGGAACGTAACGGCAAGATATAATTCACCTTTTATTAAAGTTTTTGAAGAAGAACGCGAACTAACAGTGATGTTGATTTTAGATGTTTCGGGTTCATCAGCTTTTGGTAGTGAACGACATTCAAAGAAACAACGCCAAATAGAAATTGCGGCAACGCTCGCTTTTTCGGCCTTGTCTAACAATGATAAAGTTGGGGCAATTCTTTTTTCAGATCAAACAGAACTATACATTTCTCCAAAAAAAGGACGCGACCACGTGCTATTGATTTTGCGTCAAATGATGGAATTTGAACCGAAACATTCAGGAACGGATTTAAAAGCAGCACTTAAATTTTTGAGAAATACGCACAAACGAAGAGCAATTTGCTTTCTTTTGAGTGATTTTGAGGACGATACAAGTTTTATCGACGATATGAAACGTACCTTGAAACACCACGATTTAGTGGCTGTGAAAGTGAAAGATAAAAGCGAAATGAAATTACCACTTCGTGGATTTATTCAATTATTTAATTCAGAAACCAATCAAACGACTTGGATGAATGCTTCCTCGGAACGAACAAGACGCTTGTTTGAAAAAGAATTTATACATCGCGAACAAGCTTTACTCCAAAAGTTCAAAAGCGCAGGAATCGATTGTGTATTATTCAATACGGAAGAAAATATCGTTCCGCCATTGGTTCAACTTTTTAAAAGTAGAAGATGAGAAATTGGATATTTAGCCTTTTGTTTTTAAATAGTTTGTCGCTTGTTGCCCAACAACCGGAGGCAAGAATTACGAAGAATAAAGTTATCGTTGGAAATCGCGTTGAATTGATTTATTCCATCAAGTTAGAGAAAAATGACGATTTCAAATTCCGTAAACTATCGGGTAATTTTCCCGCAAAGATAACAAACGAAAATTCAAGTCTGAAAGGCGGTGATTTTAACGAAATTGAAATTGTAAGTTTTTACGATTCAATCATCGTAAAAGGAAAAGACCGAATGTGGATGGGCGTTTTTGAATTGTGTGCTTGGGACAGTGGCTTGGTTGTTTTACAAGGTCCACGTTTCATTTTAAATGATTCAACAGGTTCATTTCCTTCAACTTACTTGCAATGTGATTTAATTCCACACAAAAAAGGCAGGGACATTTACGACATCAAAGAATCGTTTATCAAAGCACCCGTTGAAAAAGATTGGTTATATTACGGTACTTTATACGTTTTTTGGTGGTTAATTCCTTTGATAGTTTACTTGATTTATCGCTGGAGAACACGATCAAAAGAGAAACCAAAACCACAAATTCGCGAGATTTCACTCAAGAAAAAAACCTTACTTGCCGTTGATGCACTTGAGAAAGCGGAACTTTGGAAACGCGACAAGTTAAAGGAACATTTTGTTGAACTTTCTTACATTTTAAGATCGTATTTAACATCGCGCTACGATATTCATTTGTTGGATAAAACGACTTACGAAACAAAGCTACTCTTGACAGCCAAAAACATCGACAAGGAAGTAATTGAATCCATATTAAAAGTGTTGAATCACTCTGATATGGTGAAATTTGCTGCTTCACAACCAGGAGAAGAAATAATTGAAAAATCATTTTTTATGATTCGTCAATTGATAGTTGAAACCAGTCCAATTGAGTACGAACATGCTGAATAACTGGAACATAAATATCTATGAATTTGAGTTTTTGCAAGCAAATTACTTGTATTTGTTGTTGACCATACCGATTTTTGGTTGGTTATTATTGAAGCAAGAAAAAAAGCGAACAGGTGATTGGAAATTTACTTCTTCCATTCAGAATCAAGAGAAATTCAAAGACAATTCCATTTCTTACATTCGACAAGGAATAATTCTCTTGAAATTACTAATTATTGCTTTTGCCATTTTAGCGCTTGCCAAACCATTTCGATGGAACGATAGCGATGCAAACAGCCACGACTACAAATATGGAATTGACATCGTAATAGCTTTAGATGTTTCGCTTTCGATGCTTGCGACTGATTTTGAACCCAATCGTTTGGAGGCAGCAAAAGAAGTTGCGAATGAATTTATTGACGGCAGACGCGGCGATCGAATTGGTTTAGTTGTTTACGCAGGTGAATCTTACACCGCTTGTCCGATGACTTTGGATTATGAAATTCTTAAAAAGCAAATTGACGAAGTTGACGGAATGAACATCGAAGGCGGAACAGCGATTGGTACTGGTTTAGGAACTGGAGTTGTGAATCTAAGAAGCGATAGTTTGAAGTCGAAAGTGATTATTTTATTGACGGATGGTAGCAACAATGCAGGCGATATTACACCACTTCAGGCGGCTGAATTAGCAAAAACGAAAAATATTTGTGTCTACACTATCGGCGTTGGAAGTAATGGCGTTGCGCCAACACCCGTTGTTACACCCGTCGGAATTCGCTACGAAAATATGCCTGTTGAAATTGATGAGGTAACATTGAATGAAATTGCGGATGTCACAGGAGGAAAATATTTCAGGGCAACCGATAAGAAAAGTTTAGCAGCTATTTACGAAGAAATTGACCGTTTGGAAAAATCAAAAATGGCGGATAAATATTTTCAATCCGAGCCACCACCAACACCAGCAGCGTTTTTGAATTGGATTTTTGTATTTATCACTTTAGTCATTGTTTTAGAATTTAGTTTATTTGTAACCAATGATTGATCGAAAACCCACTTTTAATATTCGAAAAGTTGTCAGCAATTTAATGTTGTTGGAGGCTGTTTTTGGTGTTTTTACCTTTACACTTTTCACTGTAATTGGTTTTTTCAACGAAGACTTAAAGGTTTCCAGCATTCATTTTCTAAAACCTTACAATCTTTTTCTTTTTGTTTTATTGATTCCGTTCACTTATTTATTTGTGCGTTCCTTGATGCGCAAAAACGAAATTGATAGCCATTTATCTCAGTTCAACAAAAAAGGAATTCCTCAACCAAAAAGCGTTTGGGTGATTGCACGCTTCTATGTGTTGCGCTCGGCTTTTGTCTTCTTGATTTTCGCAATGGCGCAGCCGATTTATGGGAAAAAGAAAGTCAAAGGAACTGTTAAAAGTATGGAATTAGTGGTTTGTTTGGATGTTTCCAAATCGATGAACACCATTGACATCGACCAAACACCACGCATCGAAGTAGCGAAAAGAGCTTTGAATGCTTTAGTAAATACGCTCGCCGGTGAAAAAATCGGTTTGTGTATTTTCGCTGGAACAGCTTATGTTCAACTGCCTTTGACAACAGACTATAACGCAGCGAAATTGTTCATCAACGATGTGACGACAGATTTTATTTCCAATCAAGGAACAAATGTTTCAGCTGCTTTGAGTACTTCCAAAGAAATGTTTTCAAAGGAAAATGTAACGAAAGCAATATTTCTAATCACTGACGGCGAGAATCACGAAGAAGAAAACAAAGAGGTTTACGCAGAAATTATCGAAAACAATATTCAAGTTTGCGTTTTAGGAATCGGAACTTCTACAGGCGGACCAATTCCTTTGAATCCGAATTTTATAGGCGAAGGTTATATCAAAAACGCCATCGGACAACGTGTAATTTCAAGAATGAATCCAAGCTTTGTGAAGCAAATAGCAAGTCAAACAAATGGAGTTGCAATGATTACGAGTGAAGCATATCCAGACTTGCAAACACTATTAACACAAATTAACCAGATGAAACGCACAAAATTGCGAGATTTGGAGTTCGATATTGAAGAAACGAGGTATCAACTACCACTGTTCGTTTCTTTATTTTGCTTTATTATTTGGTTGCTAATGCCGGCGCTTAAAGATTTGAGGTCAAAAAAATGAAGTCGTTTGTAGTTTTTTTATTTACTGTGTTTGCATTTCAAGGGTTTGCTCAACAATGGGTTGACTCGCTCAAAGTTGCTCGTGCAGCCTATAAAAACAAAGAATACGACAAAGCCAATCGTTATTACCGCTCAGCTCAAAATCTAGCGCCAGAAAACATTGATTTATCGGAAGAAATTGCACAATCAACCTACCGTTCACGCGATTTTGAGAATGCAGAAAAAGTGTATCAGCAAGCTGCTGCAGAGAAAAAAGACAAGCTAGAAAAAGCAAAAATGCAACACAATTTGGGCAATACCCGTATGAAAAAAAAGGATTATTCGGGAGCAATTGAAGCTTACAAAGACGCTTTGAGAAACAACCCAAATGATCAAGAAACACAGTATAATTTATCAGAAGCTATTCGCCAGAAAAAACAACAAGAAGACAAAAAGAACAACCAGCAAAATCAAAATGGGAAGAATCCTTCACAGAATCAGAATAATTCAGCAAACAATAATTCCAACAATTCAAGTGGTGGAGGTTCTAATTCTTCAAAAAAAGAGAATAAATCAAGCGGAAGTTTACCAAATAAACAAGCGGATAAAATGTTAGATAATTTGACGAAGCAAGAAGCGAACACGCGCAGAAGAATCTCAAATGGATCTAAAAGTGAAGAGAATAATTCAAAATCGGGTAAAAATTGGTGATGAAAAATTGGTTGCTTTTTATTAATCTTATTTTAGTTTCTACGGCTATTGCACAAAAGCCAGTGGTTAAAATCGAGGTGGATCCAAAAGTGGCGCAAGCTGGAGAATCGATTACTATTACAGTTAAATCAAATATTCAAGGCGAAATTGATATTGATTTCCCAAGTGCTTTTGTACCTGGCTATTCAGTGATGAATGGAATGGAACAAGAAACAGATTACAACACAGGTAAAGTAATTACTTATTATTACTATTCACAAGATGGAACAATCAAAAAAGACGGCGAATATACTTTTGGTCCAGCTTTCATCAAATCAGGAAGTAAAACCTACAAGTCGAATACTGTAAATGTCACTATTCGCAAAGAGCAAGTTGTAAATTCTTCAGGAACGATTTCATCCAAACAACTCAAACAAGCAGCATTTGGAGTTATTGAACGAAGTAAAAAACAACTCTACGAAGGTGAACCTTTGATTTTGAATGCAAAAATTTACGCTCGGTTTTACCCAACACATTTTGAAGATTATCAGAGCTATGTTCCCGATGGAACCTTGGAAAAACAAGTCTTAGGAAACAATAATAAACTCGTTGCTGAACAAGAAAAAGTGAAAGGAATTGAGTTTTATTCGATAGAATATGACCGTGCATTGGTTTTTCCAAATAGAAGCGGGAAATTGCAAATTGATCCATTTAAATTGATTTTAAAACGAGGTTTTGAAGGAATGCCAATTGTTTCCACAGGTGCGAGTGTGGAAGTTTTGCCTTTACCAGCAAATGCGCCAGCTTCTTTCATCGGAATGGTTGGAAAACTTACAATGACTCAAAAATTAAGTCAAAGTGAGGTGAAAAAAGGTGATGTCGTGAAGCTAAATCTCACACTTGATGGAGTTGGTAATATGCACAATATCAACACACCAACCTTGCAATTACCTAAAGGAATTACTTTGTACGGCGACCCAAAAATTGACGAAAACTATATTTTCACAGCAAATGGAGCAGAAGGAAAAATCAATTTTGTATACACACTTCAAGTGAACAAAGAAGGTTCATTTGAATTGCCCGATTTGAAAGTTGCTTACTTTGATCCAAAATTGGAAAAATACATCGTTTTGACTGAAAATTTAGGTAAATTGAATGGGCCAGAAATTCAAAATATGTCAACAACCTCAGGAAGTACGCAATTAATTTCGGAGGCGAATGTGGAGGATAAAAAAGAAGAGAAAGATCTTGGTTCAAGTTTGATAAAATCTCCTGTGCTTTGGGTTTCTGTTTTTTCATTCCTTGCTGTTGCTGCTTTGATTGGCTTCTCATTGAAATTTAAAGAGAAAAATCCTGTGGTGGAAACATCAGTTGTGAGTTCCGTAAGTCCAGTTAAAACATTTTCTGTTCCTGAAAAAAAATCAAGTTGGATTGAAGTTGACGTTGAAATTCAAAATGCAGCCCAATTAATTGCTTCTGGTGATGGAAAAAAAGCAGCTCAAAGCCTTGAAAATGCGATTTGTAAATCAGCAGGAATAGCTTTAGACATTGCACCTCAAGGCAAATCGAAGGAGGAGTTAGTGGAATTGATGCGTGTAAAATATTGTGGAACAATTAATTGCGATAAATTAAAAACACTGATTCAAAATTGCCAAAATTCACGCTACGGTTTTGGATTATCCGAAAGTGAAGAACAAGAATTATTGCATTCAACGAAAGAAATCGTTAGCGAGATTAAAAATTTGGCAAGAAGTTAATAGCTGAGTTTGCATTATTCGAGCGTATTCTTCTTTTCTGTCGAATTATGTACTAACTTTAACGTAACTAAATTGAAGTGATGCCGAAAATAGTTTTAATCTTTTCTTTTTTGATTTATTCCTATTTTTCTTTGTCTCAATTTCAATTCGATTTCAAACAATCTTTACCCGTAATAAAAGCTGGAAACGCACTTAAAATGCCTTGGGCAGGAGGTTTGAATTATGTGCAAGTTTCTCAAATAGACATTGATTTTGATGGCGATTTAGACTTGTTTGTTTTTGACAGAAGTAGCGATCAAATCCGTATTTTCAAGCAAATTGAGATCAATGGTGTAAAATCCTATGAATTTGCATCGATGGCTTACTTGCAATTTCCGAATGATTTGCGTTATCGTGTTCAAATTTCAGACTATAACCAAGATGGAAAAAACGACATTTTTACTTACGGAATAGGTGGAATGAAAGTCTATAAAAACATCGGAAATGCTCAAGAAGGATTGAAATGGGAATTAGCAAAGTCATTGCTTTATTCAAATTATAACGGTTCAGAATTGAATTTATACGTGAGTTCAAGTGATATTCCTGCGCTTGTTGATGTTGAGAATGACGGCGATTTGGATATTCTAACTTTCCACATTGGCGGCGAACATTTGCAATATCATCAAAACCAAAGTATGGATCTTTATAGTCATTCGGATTCATTGGTTTTTGTCCTAAAAAACGAATGTTGGGGTGGATTCAAAGAAGATGTTAATTCAAACTCTGTGATTTTAAATGACCCTTCTGCTCCGTGTGCGATTGGCAATGTTCCGGGCGCACAAAAAAGTAAGGAAGAAAGTGAAAAAGCACATGCAGGTTCAACCGTTTTAGCGCTTGATATGGATGGTTCAGGTGTGAAAGATCTGATTCTAGGAGACGTTGCTTATCCGAACATGAACTTGTTACTTAATGGTGGAACAGCGCCCAATACGAATTCTTTGATGATTTCTGCGGATGTGAATTTTCCTTCTAATTCAACGCCGATAAACATGCAATTGTTTCCTGCCGCTTTTTGGGAGGATGTCGATTTCGATGGAAAGAAAGATTTAATTGTTGCACCAAACGCGAAAAATGCTTCTGAAAATGAAACGAGTGTGATGAAATATCGAAATTCAGGAACAAATAGTAATCCTAATTTTATTTTTGAGACAAAAAGTTTCTTGCAAAGCGATATGATTGAACACGGTACAGCATCGGTTCCCATTTTGGTTGACATCAACAATGATGGACTTTTGGATTTGTTTGTTGCTAATTATTATTCCTACAAACCTACGCTTTCAAAATACAGTAGAATCGCTTATTACCGCAATACAGGCACAAGCACAGCACCAAAATTCACTTACATCGAAAATGATTTTTTGAACCTTTCTTCGACGAATTATGGACTCAAAATCACACCCACCTTTGGAGATTTAGATGGCGATTCAAAGAAAGATTTATTACTTGGTTTAGAAAATGGAACTTTGGTTTATTACCGAAACACAAGCACGGGTTCAAATCCTACATTTGCCAATCCGGTTTTGAATTACACAGACAATTCAGGCACAATCATTAATGTTGGACAATTCGCTGCGCCACAACTTTTTGATTTGAACAAAGACGGAAAATTGGATTTAATCATTGGAAAAAAAACAGGAGAATTGGTTTATTATCAAAATGTTGGAACAACGACTAATCCGCAATTTGAACTTCAGAATAGTAATTTAGGCGGAATAGATGTCGCAACAACAAATCCGGATGGTTTTCCAATTCCAAACTTTTTCAGCTATAACGATACAACTTATTTGATGTTGGGAGCTTACGATGGCGCAATTCGTTTTTATGACTCGATTGAAACGAATTTAACAAGTGGTTCTACTTTTCACCTAAGAACGTTTGATTTTCTTGGCTTGCAAAAAGAAATTGGAACATTTAGTGCATGTGCTGTTTCGGACATCGATGCAAACGGAAAATTAGATTTATTCATCGGACAAGATTTAGGTGGAATTTTCCATTTAGAACACAGTGAAGGAAGTAATTTGGGAATCAATATTAATGAAAGTGTTCCCGAAATTATTGTTTTCCCAAATCCATTTGAAAACGAAATAACGATTAAATCTTCCACGGAAGAAGCGCTTGAAATTTATAATTATTTAGGTCAAAAAGTGGAAGAACGTAAAATCGAAATTGGTGAAAATAAAATTGATTTTGCTCCAAATTCAAGTGGAATTTATCTCTTGAAATTCAAAAATTCTGGAAGCGTTACGAAATTGATTAGGAAAATAAGTAATTGATTATCAATTTAATAAATTCATTCTTTACAAGAAGATCACTTCCTTCATTGCATAGCTTGCAATCGTGTTTGATTTTTCGATGAGTAATTTCCCTTCATCTGTAGTGCCAATTATTTTTCCTGAAAATTCACCCAATTCATCTTTGTAATTCTTCCATTCATTCATTTGAAACAGATGCGATTCATATTCTTCTTTCAAGTTTTCAAATTCAGAAGAATTTACCGCATCAAACAGTTCATTCATTTCATTGGAAAGCAAATTTAAAAAAGTCCGAGGTTCTACTTTTTTGTTAGTTTCAAGCAATAAACTCGTCGCATTTAACTCAGAAAATGAAATTTGATTGATATTTAATCCGATTCCAATAATTGAACAATGAATGCGAGTGCCTTGAAGTTGATTTTCAATTAAAATTCCAGCGATTTTTTTCCCGTTCACAAAGATGTCATTCGGCCATTTTATTTGGGCTTCAATGTTAAATTTTCTTAATGTTTGTAGGAGTGAAAGGCTTGTTGCCATCGTCAATGCACTTTGCTTTTCAACTGACAGATTGTCGGGTTTGATCACAAAGGAAGATAACAAGTTTTTCCCTGATTCTGACAACCAAACATTACCTCTTTGTCCTTTTCCTTGCGTTTGAACATCTGCCATAATTACCGCTCCATTTTGACAAAGGTTCTCCGAAAGTAGCTTGGCAGCAAAATTGTTGGTTGAATCAATATCAGATAAATGAATGATTTCTTTTCCGAAAAGTGCTAGCTTCACATTATTACTTTTGAGGGTCGAGTCAAAATTAAAATTTATCCCTTAGATTTGTGAATTAACAAAAAATTAAATGCGAAAAACAAAAAGTATAACTGAATCAGAATTATTGTGCAAAACAATAGTGGAGGGGATGCAGGAAAACAAAGCGAAAAATATAGTAGTTTTAGATTTACGACACTTAACAAGTGCTGTTTGTGACTTTTTTGTAATCTGTAGTGGTGACTCGAGTACACATGTTGATGGTATTTCAAATGCTACATCTCGATTTACAAGAAAAGTACTTCAAGAAAAACCTTGGCACATCGAAGGGAAAAACAATAGCGAATGGATTTTGTTAGATTACATCGACGTGGTTGCTCACATTTTCTACAAAGACGCAAGAGGTTTCTACCAAATTGAAGAGTTGTGGGCAGATGCGATTCGAACAGATATACCAAATTTAGATTAAGAAGAATATGTCAGAAGAAAAGAAAAAAAGTCCATTTTCAATTTATTGGATTTACGCTGCACTAGGCGTTGCTTTAATTGCATTCCAAATTTACATGAACTCAGGCGGACACGCTACAATCAAATACAGAGAAACATTTTTTGAATTAGTTGATCAGCAAGGAGTTAAAAATGTTCGTATTATCAACCAAAGTCAAGCTGAATTTAAGTTGACAGCCAAAGGAATAGCAATTGTTAAAAATGCTTCGAAAGGTGAGTTGGCTGAAATGAAAAAAGCGCTGAACAAAGAATCTAATGTAAAAGGTAAAGAGGTCACTTTCGAATTAGAAAACATTGGAAATCATGCCAATTTTGAAAAATCATTGGAAGAAAGAGGCTACAACAATTACCAAAATGTCAATGAAGTAAACTATGTTGCTCAAATTTTGAGTTATTTACTTCCGTTTGCTTTAATCATCGTTATTTGGATTTTCGTTATGCGTCGAATGGCAGGCGGTGGCGGCGGCGGTGGTCAAATCTTCAATATCGGTAAATCTCGCGCTCAAGTTTACGAAAAAGGTAAAACAACAAATGTTACTTTCAAAGATGTAGCTGGTTTACAAGGAGCTAAAGAAGAGATTGTTGAAATTGTTGAGTTTCTTAAAAACCCAAAAAAATATACAGAATTAGGAGCGAAAATTCCAAAAGGAGCATTACTTGTTGGTCCTCCAGGAACAGGAAAAACCTTACTTGCAAAAGCTGTTGCTGGTGAAGCAAAAGTTCCTTTCTTTTCACTTTCAGGTTCAGATTTCGTTGAAATGTTTGTGGGAGTTGGAGCATCAAGAGTACGCGATTTATTCCGTCAAGCAAAGGAAAAATCACCTTCGATTATATTTATTGATGAAATTGATGCAATTGGTAGAGCGAGAGGTAAAAACAATGGTTTTAACTCAAACGACGAACGCGAAAACACATTGAATCAGTTACTTACTGAAATGGACGGTTTCGGAACCAATTCTGGTGTAATCATTCTTGCAGCGACAAACAGAGCCGACGTTTTGGATAGCGCGTTAATGCGAGCTGGACGTTTCGATAGACAGATTTATGTGGATATGCCAGATATTAACGAGCGAAAAGAAATTTTTGCAGTGCATTTGAAACCAATTAAATTGGAAGCAAACATCGACATCGATTTCTTAGCGAAACAAACTCCAGGTTTTTCAGGTGCGGACATTGCAAATTTATGTAACGAAGCAGCTTTAATTGCCGCTAGAAATGATAAAAAACAAGTTGAAAAACAAGATTTCTTAGATGCAGTTGATAGAATTGTCGGAGGTTTAGAAAAGAAAAATAAAATCATCACGCAAGACGAGAAAAAATCAATTGCTTACCACGAAGCAGGTCACGCTACGACTTCTTGGTTGCTTGAACATGCGCATCCACTTGTGAAAGTTACTATCGTTCCACGCGGACAATCCTTAGGTGCAGCTTGGTACTTGCCTGAGGAGCGCAGCATCACAACAACTGAGCAAATATTAGATGATATGTGCTCAACTTTAGGTGGTCGTGCAGCAGAATATGTAACTTTTGGTAAAATTAGTACAGGAGCTTTAAGCGATCTTGAAAAAGTTACGAAACAAGCGTATGCAATGGTTTCCATTTATGGTTTGAACGATAAAATCGGAAATATTTCTTACTATGATTCACAAGGTAGAGATTCATTCACAAAACCATATTCTGATAGTACTGCAAAAACAATTGATGAAGAGGTTAGTAAATTGATTGAAAGTCAATACCAACGAGCGATTCAATTATTGCAAGAAAACAAAGAAAAATTACAAGCTTTGGCCGAAAAATTATTGACTTCTGAGGTTATTTTCAAAGAAGATCTTGAAGAAATATTTGGTAAGCGTAAGTGGGATAAAGAAGCAACTGTAGAAGTAAAAGCAACTGTTTTAGAAACAGAAACTTCAAACGACACAGTAGCTTTAGAATCACCAACTTCGGAAACAGAAACAAAACCAGAAGATAACAATCACGTTTCACACTAATGGATTGGGTTTGCGTTTTTACCACCACAGATTTATTTCTGTTTGAGCAATTAAAAATGGTGCTCCAGGACGAAGGTGTGGTGTTCAAAGAACGTAATACTGTTTCATCGATGTATAATAATTTCGGAAGTTACGAACTTTATGTCAATCAAGAAGATAAGGAGAGAGCCGAACAATTTGTGAAAGATGCCACTGGGTAATTTAGGTACAAGAGCGTTGACAGGTGCAGTTTTTGCAACCGTTGTTATTGGATCTATCCTTTGGAGTCCCTATGCACAAGCGCTTGTATTTTCTGTATTCATGGTGCTTGGATTGATAGAATTCTATCGCATGTTCAAGGACAATAAGATCGTAAGTGTAAGTTCTGAAATTGGTATTTTTATTGGTTTATTCATCTTCACTTTACTTATTGGAATTAGCGCAAAAGTTTTGCCGATTATTTCCATAACAGTAATCTTTCCTTTGTTTTTCACTTTGGTTTTGAGTGAGTTATGGAAAAAGAAAGAAAATCCAATAATTAATATTTCAGTCCTTGTTTTTGGAATCATTTACGTTGTTGTTCCTTTCTATTTAACGATTGATTTAAACTTAAGAGATACTTCCTATTTACCTTCCGTTGTTGGTATGTATCTATTGATTTGGGCAAACGATTCTTTTGCTTACTTAACAGGAAGAGCCTTCGGGAAAACTAAATTATTTGAACGAATTTCACCCAAAAAAACGTGGGAAGGTACAATTGGAGGCGTATTTTTTACCTTGCTTTTTGGTTACGTCATCGGTGCATTTATCAATAAAGGAGAAGTAGTTTTTTGGGTAATCTCAGCTGTTATAATTGCTCCGTGTGCGATTTATGGTGATTTACTCGAATCCTTATTTAAAAGAAGCTTAAACATAAAAGATACAGGTTCAATTCTTCCAGGACATGGTGGAATTTTAGATAGATTTGACGCAGCTTTATTTGGAATTCCATTCTTTTATTGCTGGTCGATGATTTATAATTACTGGTAAAAACAAACTATGACATTACACAGAGAAGGATACGGCATTATGCTTGGTACGTTTGTGCTGATAGCTGGATTAAGTGCTTTAAACTATTGGGGATTTACAAAACACGAGTTACTTCCGCTATTTATTTTAATTGAATTGGTGCTTGTTACCTTCTTGTTTTTAGTAGTTCAGTTTTTTAGAATTCCATCTCGCGTTTGTCCTTTTGGTGAAAACGATATTGTTTGCCCTGCAGACGGTAAAATTGTGGTGATTGAAGAAACGCAAGAAAATGAGTATTTTAAAGACAAAAGAATCCAAGTGTCGATTTTTATGTCGCCGTTGAATGTACACGCAAACTACTTTCCAATCAGTGGAATTACAAAATACGCAAAGTATCATCCAGGATTGTTTTTAGTTGCTTGGCATCCAAAAAGTAGCACGGATAACGAACGTACAACTTTTGTCGTTGAGCATAAAAATGGAACAGAAATATTATTCAGACAAATCGCTGGTGCGGTTGCGAGAAGAATATGCTATTACACTGAAGTTGGGAAGGAAGCAAAACAAGCTGAAGAATTTGGATTTATAAAATTTGGCTCGAGAATTGATGTGTTTTTACCACTTGATGCTCAAATTGATGTCAAGGTTGGCGACGTTGTAAAATCTAAGTTAACACGCTTGGCAACATTTAAATAATTTATTAACTTTACAAAAAAAAGAAACTATGAAAAAGATTTTTTTAGCATTAGCATTGACAACATTTGTAGGCTCAATGGCAACTACAGCTTACGCAGCTGCAAATGGAATTGAAGTTGTTAAACACGACGACAAAAAGAAAAAGAAAAAGAAAGGAGCTTGTTGTGCATCACAAACTAAAGCATCTTGTTCTTCTACAGAGAAAAAAGCTTGTTGCGCGAAAAAAGCAGCAAACTAATTAAAAGCTTTTAATATTGAAAACCATCAGTCGAAAGATTGGTGGTTTTTTTGTGGGTTATTTTTTGCTTTTTTGATATTGAAATGGAGGAGTAGGGTGGGAATGGGTTTCTCAAGAAAACAACTCTTTTTGTAAACGCATGGCAGCAGCGTAATTTTTTGGCTTTTTGCATGAAACTCATCTTTGTTACCTCTTCCAATCTTCCAATCCGCCAATCTGCAATTTTCCAATCCGCAATCCTATAAAAACGCTGGAGGTCTTCTAATTTCAATCTTCGCATCTTTGAACACTGACGAAGTATTTCGAATACTGAATAAGAAACTTTTATTTCCACCTATTGGTGTCCAAAAGAAGGAAAGCGCCCAACAGTGCATGTTTCTGTTTAATGAAAAATAAAGGTTGGTAACTTTAAATTCTTGTAAGTTTAAATTTAAGTTTCCTGAAATATTCCAACGCTTTGTAAAACTCAGGTCGCCATTTAAAACCAAGGTTTGAACCTGCGAATATTTTTGCGGTAGATTAGTAGAAATTGATTGATTGACGTTGATAGTGTAAACGTGAGAAAGTGACATTTTCCAAGGAATATCAAAGTAAATGGCACGCTCTGGATACAATGCAAAATAATTAAAATCGCTGTTCCAATTGGTGTTTAATCGTTCACCCGTTTCTTGGATTTTTTTACGGTCTTTGGGTGGTGCAATGGTTAAGGCGGTCGTAAAACCTGTTGTTGTAAATCTACCCAAACCTTGTGCGGTATTTAAAGCGTAATCTCCAATTGTTTTGCCAGTTGTCTCGTTCCAGCCGTAGGGACTAAAAGAGGCATTGGAAACAAAATTTATCCAATCAACAGGGCTGATTCTCAATGCTAAATTGATGTTTGATAAATTCATCGAATCACGCATGAAATCATAATTTCCGTTGATGGAAAACTGATCGATTAATCGCGTTTTTTTGAAACCTGTAACAGTGTCTTTGTCTGATTTATATTTCATTTCAAAGGTGTTGTTGATTCCAAAATTCAAAAATGCAGCTTGGTTGGAATTGCCGACATTGTAAATACTGTTCTCAAAAGGCGAATAATTGATTAAGGATTGATTTGCACCCACATTTGCTGAAATCAAAGGGTTCAACAAGGGAACATAACGGAAACCTACACTTGGAGTCATTAAATGACGCATTTTAGGCTTGTTTTTTCCAACAAAATTGTAGTAGGAGTAGAGGATAGTTGTCAAACTTACGTTTAAGTTGAATTCATGGCCCATTCCGTATTTTCGGATTGTATCTGTTAAGGTTTTATTCGTCGCAATGTCGTAAGATTTCTCAACTTGTTGAAAGTTAATTTTGTTCGCGTAATTGATAGAAGGATTGATTTTAATAGTGTTGCCAATTAAGCCAAAAGTTGTTTGAAGCGCCGCCGATTGAGAAATACCATTCATGAACTGACTTGAAATCCCTCGAAAATCACCAACATTTAACAAGGAATCTTTAAAATTAGAACGATTTTGAGCTTCTAAATTGTAAGTCAAACCAATGCGCGCAATCGTTTTTTTCCATTCTTTATTGGTTACTTTAAAAAGGTTTTTGAATGGAAAAACACGCGTTAAATTGGCGTTAAAAACAGGACTAATTAAGGAAATACTTTTAGCCGTTGAACTTTGACGCATCGATAATTTCATCCCCGTAGTCAACGGTTTTCCTGGAAATAAACGGTTGATATTGATGTCGGAATTGAAGGAATTATTAAAATATTCTTTGTTGATTGGATCCAAATTGTTTTTGGTGGTGTTGTCAGAAATAAAATTCACACTTGAAGAAAAATTCCAATATGGATTTGATTTAGGCTCTTTTCTATGTGACCAATTGACACTCACTTTATTTGAATTTCGATTGTCTGGAAATCCTGAACGGAATTGCTGAAAACCAACAGATAATCTCCCTGAAAAACCGTAGCGTTTCGCATAATCTAAGTCGTTTCGTAATCCCCAACTTCCACGGCTGTAAAGATTGGCATACAATGAAGTTTGCAAATTATCATTGATTGGAATATAGTAACCTAAATTCTGAAACCCAAATCCATACTGAGAAAGTGGAACAAATTCAGGAAACAATAAACCCGAAGTTCGTTCTTTTTGATTGGTTGGTAAAAGCGCAAATGGCAAACCAAATGGCGTAGGAATACCTTTTACCCATAAATTCATCGGTCCAGTTACTATGCGCTCATTTGGAACAACAACTCCTTTCGATAACTGAAAATGATAATGTGGATCTTCTAAATCGCAAGTCGTTAACCTTCCTTGACGCAAGTGAATTTCGTCGTTCGGATGACGTTTTGCAATTCCCATGTGAAAATAAAACTCATCTTGTTTGATAGATAATTCTTCCAGAAAACCTTTTTTCGTTTGTGTGTTGTAGCGCAATTTATGTGCCGTCACCACTTCGCTACCATCCGTAAATGTTGGAAATTCTACCTTGTTGCTGTCTTTATCATAGGCATAACTGGCTGAAATTTCGTTGGTATTCATGTCTACAAGAATGTATCCAGCAGTCATGTTTACTTCTTCCATTTGGATTTTTGCATCGCCATAAAGATGAACTTGCTTTTTTTTCAGGTCGTTAAAAATAGAATCGCGGGCGCTGTAACGAATGATGCTTTCCAACGAATTGTCGTTCACCACAAGTGTATCTTTTGGCACAACTTGCGCTGTAACAAATCCTTGAACGTACATTATTAACAATGTAACGAAGAAAAGTTGTTGTATGTTGATAAACTTGGTCAAACGATGGTACTAATTTTGTATCATGGAGGAAATTGGTGCAAAACTACCAAAATTCAGTGTGCGAATGAAAAACGAAATTCAAGTGAAAATATTTGCTCAATTAGTGTTTGTGTTTTTCAGCATGTTCACACTAAGTGTATTTTCTCAAAGTGGTAAAGCAGAAAAGCAATTAATAAAAACCGTAGTCATCGATGCTGGTCATGGAGGAAAGGATCCCGGATGTCACGGGAATTTTGCGCATGAAAAGATTGTTTGTTTGGAAATCGCTTTAAAATTAGGTGCGTTAATCAAAGAAAAATATCCCGATGTAAAGGTTGTTTACACACGCGACAAAGATGTTTTTGTTGAATTAATTGAGCGTGCCAATATCGCAAATCGGAATAAAGCTGATTTATTTATTTGTATTCATGCCAATGCTGGAAGTGCCGCTGCTTTTGGTACAGAGACGTATGTGCTTGGACTTCATCGAACAGAAGCACAGCAAAAAGTAATGGAGCGTGAAAACTCAATTATTGCCTTGGAAGACGATAAAGGTGCGAAATACAAGGACTTCGATATGTCGCCAGATGCTATCATTGCAAAACAATTACAAGGTGCTGTTTATTTGAATCATTCTATTTTATTTGCTGAAAATTTACAACGAGAATTTAAAAAAATCGGACGTTATGACCGTGGTGTAAAACAAGCTGGTTTTTTGGTTTTGTACAAAACGACGATGCCAAGTGTTTTGATTGAAACAGGTTTTTTAACGAATCCAACGGAAGAAAAATTTTTAGGAGTTAAAGATGGACAAGATCAAATGGCGCATTCTATGTTTAAGGCATTTGAAAATTATAAAAATCAATTGGAAGGTAAAACAGTCGTGAAAGATACGCAGTCAACTACAAATTCTTCCAATCCTGTGGAAACACCTAATCCACCTGTAAACAATTCGGCAAGCACAAATAATTCTACTTCAAATCAGTCGGTGACGAAAGATAGTACAGGATTAATTTATCGCGTGCAAATCCACACTTCAGACAGAAAGACTTCTTTGACATCTTCTCGTTTTAAAGGTTTAGAAATATTTGAATATCAGCAAGATAATTTGTATAAATACTGTACTGGAATGTTTCAAAACGATCTTCAAGCTGCAAAAAATTACAAAAATGAACTGATTGAAAATGGATTTCAAAACGCATTTGTTGTAGCTTTCTTTAATGGAGAGCGAATTAGTATTGAAAAAGCTATTAAATTAGCGGAAAAATAAACATTTGAAATTCGCAAAAGAAATAAAAGTTGGCGTAATTGCTGTTTTGGCAATTGTCATTTTGGTAGCTGGAGTTAATTTTCTGAAAGGAAATAGTTTTTTTGGTGGTGACGTAAAATACATTGCCTATTTTCCTAACTCTGGAAATATCATGGTTTCAAGTAATGTTACTTTGAACGGTGTTGTCGTTGGAAAAGTAATGTCAATCAAAAACATCCCAGCTAATCCACCTGAAAAAAGGGTAAAAATAGAATTCAGTATTCAAGATAAAAACATCAAGTTACCTAAAGGAACAATCATTGAAATTGGTTCATTAGATGTTTTGACAAAAGCCATTATTATTCAAGTTCCATTAACTTTCGACAAAGGTTATTACAAAGCGGGCGATGTTTTACCTGGAAAATTGTCAGTGGACATGATGTCGCAAGTGAAACAATACGCTGATCCAATTTCACAGCGTTTACAAGCAATGATGAGCTCTATTGACAAAATGGTGGTTTCATTGGGCGCCTTTTGGGACACAACAGCAACTTCTGAAATTGAAGGAAGTTTGCGTCAAGTGAAAATCACAATTGAAAAATTAGGAAACGTTGCTGAAGAAATTGAATCGTTTGTTGGCGAAGAAAAAATTCAGTTTGCAAAAATCATGACTAACGTTGAAAATATCACTGGAAACTTGAAAAAAAGCAACGATCAAGTGACTGCAATCATCGGAAACACAAAGAAAATTTCGGATGATTTAGTGACAGCGGATTTCAAAAGTGTGGTTCTAGATGCGCAGACAACAATCAAGAAATTGAATCTTGTTTTGGCAGATGTTGAAAGCGGGACGGGAACAATGGGGAAATTATTAAAAGACGAAAAATTATATACAGAATTAGTTGAAACGAACAATGAGCTTCAAAATCTTGTTAATGATTTGCAGTTACATCCAGAAAGATATATTCATTTTTCGGTGTTTGGTGCGAAAACAAAAGGAGTTCCATTGACTGGTAAAGAAGAGAAAAAGCTTAGAAATATTTTAGATTCAATTCCTGATTAAGACTTATTTATGATTCAAATTATCGTTTTTGCACTTATTTCAATCGCCGGCTTTGGTGTTTTTGGATACAATATTTGGAAAGTTCGCAGCAACATTTTACTCGGAAGAGACATTGATAGAAAAGGTAATTCAAGTGAACGTTGGAAAACAATGTTTTTGGTGGCATTTGGTCAGCAAAAAATGTTCAGCAGACCGATTCCTGCGCTTTTGCATTTAGCAATTTATGTTGCATTTATCATCACTCAAATCGAATTAATCGAAATTATAGCAGACGGTTTAAGTGGTAATCACAGAATGTTTTATTTCGCACTTGGTGGGTTTTACACTTTTATGATTAGCTTCATTGAAGTGCTTTCGCTTTTAGCTTTGATTGCAACATTCGTTTTTTTGGCGAGAAGAAATTTATTAAAGTTGCCGCGATTGAACATGAAAGAGCTAATGGGTTGGCCAAAGAAAGACGCCAATTTAATTTTAATTATGGAAATCGTTTTGGTGACTTGTATTTTTACAATGAACACTACGGACGAAATTCTATATCGAATTGGAGGTTCACACGTTGAGCATGCAAGCGGTTCTTTTGGTTTTTTAATTTCGAATTGTATTGCTGACATGTTGATGCCAATGTTTGCAGATGGCTATCCAACAAGTGCCTTGGAATTATTGGAGCGAATTGGTTGGTGGGGACACATCGCAATGGTTTTTGCCTTTTTGAATTATTTACCTTACTCTAAACATTTCCACATTGTATTAGCGTTTCCGAATACTTATTTTTCCAATTTGGAAAAGAAAGGGAAGTTTACCAATATGGAAGTTGTAACCAATGAGGTAAAATTAATGTTAGATCCAAGCGCAGATCCATTCGCTGCTCCAGCAGACCCAAATGCAACTCCTCAACGTTTTGGAGCGAAAGATGTACAAGATTTAACTTGGAAGAATTTGTTGGACGCATACACTTGTACAGAATGTGGACGTTGTACCTCTTCTTGTCCAGCGAATCAAACTGGGAAATTACTTTCTCCTCGAAAAATTATGATGGACACACGTGACCGTTTGGTTGAAGTTGGAGAAAATGTGCGTCAACACGGTAAAGATTACGATGATGGAAAAAGTTTATTTTCCTACATTTCAGAAGAAGAAGTTTGGGCATGTACAAGTTGTAACGCTTGTGTGGATGAATGTCCAGTAAATATAGATCCTTTGTCAATCATTATTGATTTACGTCGCTATTTAGTGATGGAAGAATCAAAAATGCCAACTGAATTGACAGGAATGCTAACAAATATTGAGAATAATGGTGCACCTTGGCAGTTTTCACCAAGTGACCGATTAAATTGGGCTAAAGAAGATTAAGCTATGAGTTTGAATGTACCTACAATGGCCGAAATGATGGCTAATGGCGAAACACCAGATGTATTATTTTGGGTTGGTTGCGCTGGAAGTTTTGATGATAGAGCAAAGAAAATTACAAAAGCATTGGTGAAGATTTTAAACCATTGCAATGTGAAATTCGCTGTTTTAGGAACGGAAGAAAGCTGTACTGGTGATCCTGCAAAACGCGCTGGAAATGAGTTTACATTTCAAATGCAAGCGATGATGAACATTCAAGTCCTAAACGGTTACGAAGTAAAAAAAATCGTTACGGCTTGTCCACATTGTTTCAACACTTTGAAAAACGAGTATCCTGAATTAGGTGGAAATTACGAAGTTGTTCACCACACGCAATTGATTCAAGACTTAATCAATACAGGAAAATTAGCTTTAGAAGGAAAACAAACTTATAAAGGAAAAAAGATCACTTTCCACGACCCTTGTTATTTGGGTAGAGCAAACGATGTGTATGAAGCTCCACGTAGTTTAATTGAAAAATTAGACGCAGAATTAGTGGAAATGAAACGTTGCAAAACGAAAGGATTGTGTTGTGGTGCTGGTGGTGCACAAATGTTTAAAGAAGCCGAAAAAGGAAATAAAGAAATCAACGTTGAAAGAACGGAAGATGCTTTGGAAACAAATGCTGGAATCATTGCGACAGGATGTCCTTTCTGTAACACAATGATGACAGATGGCGTTAAAAACTTCAATAAAGAAGGAGAAATAAAAGTATTAGACGTTGCTGAATTAATTGCAAATGCTGCCGAACTTTAGTCAACTTTTCTCGAATTTACCTGCTCATAGTCGTGTTTGGCTATACCTTGCCGATAGAAAATTGGACGCAACAGAAGCGAATTATGTCAATGAACAAATGCAGCATTTCTTGTCTAATTGGGCAGCGCATAATAAAAAACTTGCATGTGACGGAGTTTTACTTTTCAATCAATATTTAATTCTTGCTGTGGATGAAGACATTGAATCAGCATCAGGTTGTTCGATTGATAGTTCAGTTCGTTTTGTCAAAGCGCTAGGAACAGAATTAAAAGTTGATTTCTTCGACCGTTTAAAAGTGATGGTGCTAGAGAATGGAGAACCTTTAATAAGTAATTATTTTGAAGCAGTTGAGAAGCAGCAAAACTTCATAAATCCAATGATTACCAAGTTGGAAGAATTGCGTGGAGTTAATTGATTTTCACGTTAAAATTTTAACAATCAAATTTATTTCGGAAAAGATTTCAATATTGTTTTATTGAGTATTCGCTTTCATACCAGTAGATTTCTGAATTCTCCTTTCAGTCGAAAAGACTATTTGTGATGATGTTTCAGCGAAAATGCAAAGCATTTTCGCATTATTATCCCTTGGAAAGTCATTCCGACCAATCGGGAGGAATCTACTGGTACAATTGTGTACATTCACTTGTTTTAAAACAAAGTCGAAATTACATTTTGAAAAAGGAAACATTTTTATTTTTCACTTTTCTAAATCGGTCAGTTAAGTTATTGACTGTCATTACGCTAATAATTAATATTAAAGGAAGTAACGGCAATGTATAGCGTTCTTCAATACCTCGTTGAAAATAAATGAGGTAGAAACAATATGCTAAAATCCCTAAGATGAGCAATCTTATTCGGATTTCTTTTAATGCGAAAAAAGCGAGCGGTAAAAGCAGAAACGCAAGGCTGTGTATACTAAAGCAGAGTAATCGTAAAGTTTCCATCCAAATTGTTCCACGGTAAGTGTGTTGGAATTGATGCAGTGATAAATTAGAATGAAAAATCATTGATTTAGAAACTTGAAGAGGTGTTTGAATGTGGTACTGATAGCGATTTTTGAATTCAAATTTCTTTGCCAATCGATCAAAATTTCTTTTCGCTCTTTGTTCTTCTTTGAGTAGGAGGGAAGGCATTAATTGCTGTTTTTCATAGTATGGTTTTTGAGCAATAATTGCCTTTTGATACAAGCGAAAAGCCCATACTAGTTCTTGTTTTCCGATTGATTTTACCACATTTTTTGGTATTTGAGAAATTACTCTGTCAATTAGTTTTTGACTAGTATCTAAAGCCATTGTTGCTTCCCAAAAGGGCACGATTGTTTCGTGAAAATGAGCTCCATTTGATTCCCATCCTTTAAATAATTCCCAAAGAGAAGCATGCGGTTTTCTGAAAACTCCTGGAATTTCATTTTGATAAATAGGGTGGAGACCAAGCCATTTTCCTAGTTCCAGTTTTGACTTTATTTGCCATGAAGCAAGACCAGAAATGGAAAGTAGAAGGAAAAGAAAAGTATTTAAAACGGCAATTTTTAAACCTTTTTGATTGATCCAATTGATAAACAAACCGATTAAAAAAACAGGTAAAAACAACACTAAAAAAGGACGTACGATAAATAAAACTGCAAAGAAACTTCCTGCAAAAAGTAAATACAAGAGCTGAAAACGCACTTCTTTTTCAGTAGTCATTTTAAGCATTAAGTAAATTGAGATTACTAAAAGCGAAGGTGTAATTCCTTCGGTTAAAGTGTAGAATAAAAAGCCGATAGAGAAAGGTAAGAGTCCGTAAATAATAGCTGTTATACTTGCTAACCAATTTGATTTTGTAAAAAATAAGCTCAATTCGTATAGGCAAAAAACAGAAATCGCAAACAAGAGACATTGCACTATTTTCAGAACAAATAACGCATTTGATTTACCTGTAAATTTTAAGGTGAGATAGTAAAATAATCCGTAGCCAGGTGGGCGAATCGAGGAAGAAAATTTATCAAAATTGGTTTCATTTTTTGTCCCCTTCTCATACAAACGTTGATAAGGATTTAAGTAGCTTGCGTCATCCGCTGTAATAACCGTTTGATTGTTTCTCAAAGGAATTTTAGCTTCCCTAAGGTTTTTTAAATTCAACTCATTCCAGAAAAATGCGCTCACCAAAGCTAGCAATGCGATTAATAATGGAATTAGTTTGTTTAGCATTTAAAAAGTAAGTTTAAAAATAAGAATTTCTCATCTATCTTTTGCTTTTTAAATTTAAACAATTCTTTAATTTTCAAACGATTATAGTTTTAAACATGCTTTTTCCAAATCTGAATCAATTCAACTAACGTATTAACTGCTTTTTGCATGTCTTGTATACTCACATATTCGTGTTTGGAATGAATCGCCATTTCACCTGTGAAGATATTTGGGCAAGGCAATCCCATAAACGACAAGCGCGAACCATCTGTTCCACCGCGAATAATGGTGCGTTTTGGTTCAACACCAGCCTTTATCATTGCTTGCTCAACATAATCCGTAACAAAAGGAACTTCTTGCAAAATCTCTTTCATATTGCGGTATTGTTCAATGATTTTGAAATCAAAACTTGTTCCCGGATATTGACTTACCACACTTTCAGTAATACGTTTTAATTCTGTTTCGTATTCTTCTAATTTAGAAGTTTGGTGGTCGCGAATGATGAATTGCAATGTTGCTTGTTCCAAACCGCCTTCGATTGCTGTTGGATGCACAAAACCTTCTCTATCGCTTGTAGTTTCAGGCGACCAACGATCTTTTGGTAAAGCAGCCACGACTTCCGAAGCTAATTTAATCGCATTAACCATTTTGTTTTTCGCATAACCCGGATGCTCACTGATTCCATGGAAGGTAATTTTCACAGCGTCAGCAGAAAAAGTTTCGTCTTCAATGTCACCCAATTGTCCGCCGTCTAAAGTATAACCGTAATCTGCGTTCAATTTTTTCATATCCAATTGCTCTACACCTCGTCCCACTTCTTCATCTGGAGTGAATAAAATACGCACATCACCGTGTTTTATTTCAGGATGCTGTGTCAAATATTGAACGAAATCCATAATGATTGCAATTCCAGCTTTGTCATCTGCCCCCAACAAAGTCAAACCACTTGCTGTAATCAAATCATCTCCAATTTTTGATTTTAAATACTTGTGTTTTTCAGTCGTGATGATTTGCGTTTCATCGTCTGGAAGCACGATTGGAGTTCCGTCGTAATTTCTGTGAACGATTGGTTTCACGTTTGTACCGCTACAATCTGGCGCAGTGTCCATGTGCGAACAAAAACAAATTGTTGGCAAATTTTTATTTTCAGAATTGGAAGGAACTGTTCCAAAAACATAGCCCCATTGATCCATTTCAGCGTCTTCGATTCCAAGGTTTTTCAATTCCTCAACGAGTACTTTTGCTAAATCTTTTTGCTTCATAGAAGAAGGAAAAGATTCGGAATTGGGATCGGCAGTGGTATCGATTTGAACGTATTTTAAAAAACGCTCTTCAACGCTAAAAGAATAGGACATACTAAATGAGTTTTTTTCAAATGTAGTGAGAATCATTTAGTGAGAGAATGAATGAAGAAAAATGATTTAAAGAATAATTGAACAAATAAATTTACTAAATTCGTACTATGAGTGCTAATTCACTGAAATCAAGTATAATGAAAAATGTTGCTGGTATTGAAGATGTTCAATTACTGAAGCATATTAATTCTTTATTAGTGAAAAGTAAAAAGGAAGTTCTTGTAAACATTCCATCTGAACAAGAACAAGAAATAAATCAAGCTAGAGAGCAATTTAAAGCAGGCGAATGTTCAACTCAAGAATCAATTGAAAAACGATTCTCAAGGTGGAAAAATTAAAAATCGTTTGGTCAGATGTTGCAAATGAGAAATTAGAGGAAATATTATTTTTCTATTTTATCAGAAACGAATCTGATACTTATTCAAAAAAGCTCTTCAAAAAATTCATGCAAGATATACGCTTGTTATCTCATGCTCCAAATATTGGAATTGCAACTAAAAGGAAAAATATCAGGGGATTGATTGTCGAAGATTTCATCGTTTATTATTAGATAATGGACAAAATCGTTTTGATACTTACAATTTGGGACTGCTCACAAAACCCGGAGATGAACAAGTATATAATTGATTGAAAACGATTCTCTAAATGAATAGGACAATCACAAATAAAATGTTTTTATTATTGTAGTGAGAATTCGAGAAACGATTGAAATCGTTATTGAAATCGTGGTAATTTCCTAGGTTCGGGTTTAAACCCGAACCTAGGAAAGAAATGTATTCACCAACCATTTTAATGGTTTTCATTTTATTTTTAAAATCATAATACACCAATCGAGGGAAGTTTAATGGAAATAATATTAGCGTGCTAAACGAATCGTTTCGTAAAGTCGGCTTCAATAACGCTGAATTAAATTAGCGAAATAATTTTAAAATGCTAGAATTAAATAGCGATTTAGAAATAAATGGCGTCTTTTAGCTTTTTTCAATGAAATCAGAATGAAAAAGTATTTCAACTAATACAACAAATTCATCAGATTAAATATTTATTTTTGTTTTGATCCTCAATTGAGGGAATAATTTATTGGAAATAAAATTAGCGTTTGCTAAACGACCTGTGCCGTAAAAGTCGAAATTCAAGGTAAGACAGGGAAGTTAAAGCGGAACGCTCATGTTACGGCGTGGGCGTTGCTTTACTTTGTCTTACAGGGCTTCGACTCCCTTCGGTACGAGTAATATGCAACTGTTCCACGCTTCTTTTTTTGTTTTAACTCACCGTGGGACGGGTGAATAAAACAATTTTTATGTTTAATTTTTTTGGCTATCAGCAACGAGTAAATGTTTTTACTCAATTTATCTCAAAACTAAGTTTAACTACTTTATTTATTTTTTCGTTTCAAATAGCTCGCTCGCAAGATACTTTGGTGACTTTAAAAAATGAAAAAGAAGTTGTATCAGTTATCAAACATACAATTTCAAGAGTTGTATATTCAACATATCCTATATCAGATATTAGAAAAGAAATGCTATCTGATGAAATTGAGTACATACACTTTAAAAATGGTAAAATATTTAGATACAATCCAAAACCGATTGTAGAACAACCAATTACAAAAACAGAAAATAAAATAATAACTACGATTATTCAGCCAGCCACAAATCAAAATAACGATTCAATCAATCCTAATTCTAAATTTGACATTATTGTTTATAAGAACGGAGATGAAATAGCATCAAAAATAATGATGATTACTGATAATGAAGTAGTCTATAAAAAATATGATTTCTTGGATGGACCTTCCTATAGTGTAAATAAATCAACAATTTTTATGATTAAATATTCAAATGGTCAAAAGGATATTTTTTCTAAAGAAATTAATACACAAAAATCTTATTTGAATTCTAATTTTACTGAGTCAACAATACAAGGTGAAAATGATGCAATTGCCAATTATAGAACTGGAGGTGCTTTTGCAGCTGGTTTTTCCTCTTTTATTTTAACACCTTTAATTGCATTAATTCCAACAGCGATAATAACTTCCTTTGAACCAAATGATTCAAATCTAAAATATCCTAATATGGAATTATACAATACAGATCTATATTACAAAGCAGCCTATAAAAAACAAGCTATTAAAATGAGAAATAAAGCAGTATGGGCAGGATATGGATTTGGAGCATTTATTAATATTGTTGTCGGAGCTATTTTATTAACACAATAAACAATTAAAATCATGAAAGAAAAAGTAATGAGTAAAACAAATTATTACAAAGCTTGTAATGAAATGGATTTTGGCACGCATGGACCTGAGTTACATGAAAATGAGGTTTATATAAGTATATATCACTATTTAGAATTTATCGGTTTGAATCCTCATAATTACGACACATTTAAATTGGGACATACGTTAACAATAATGTCAAGTAGTGATTATTTAAATTGTAAATATGCTTGCCAAAGCTTTACGATAAATAAATTCCGTTTAGAATTACTTCAAAAAAACCATCATATTTTTGATTCATATAGAAGATAAGAATTGTTTTTTGCGATAGCCCTTTTTTATCTCAAATAAAATATTTAATTTCAAACCTTAAACTTAATTTTGATTTAGGTTTTTAATTTGTATTATAAATAATACGATTACATTTTAAAATTAAAAAAAAATAAATTTTAATTTTTTTTTATGAAGAAAATAAAAATCAAATTCTATGGTTTCTCCATAGAAGTAACTTTTTAAGTTACAAAAAAAACAAGCAGGCTGTCTCAAAAGGCAGCCTGTTTTATTTAAATCTGTTTTTTCTATTTAGATCTGATTTTATTCTTAACGAATCACATCAAAATTGACCGTAACTCTTGCAATTCCAACACTTTTTCGGCATTGCCAATTTGTTGAAATGAGGCGATGAGGTTTGAAAACATTCGTTTCATGATTGTGGAATTGGAGCAAGGCTCAAAAAACTCGCGTTTGTGCGAAAGCTTATTCTCGTTGAGGAAATCTTTGATTTCGTTGGTGTCGAAAATTACACCTTTTGAAAACGCATTGATGTAGAACAAAACACCAAATTCATTTTGCTCGTTGATCATAAAACTCGAACGCTTTTCATCCATGTAAGCCAACACAAAATGATTGGGCAGATTTACACCGTAAACAGGCATGTCTAACGATTGAGCCACAACGCTGTAAATCAAACATAAACTTAGTGGATTTCCTTTTTTAGATTCGAGAACTGTATTGATGTATGAATTAACGGGAGAATGAAAGGTTTTTGTGTCGCCGTGAAAACCATGAACACCAAAGAAAACACGGTTAAAAATTTTAATTTGCTCAAAAGCTGTTTGATTGTTATTCAGTTCTAGCCAAACATCGCGTCGAATTGCTTGAACTGCGTTTCTAACGAAATCTTCATCTAAATCGGGGTATTGATAGCGAGCAACAATCAACGCTCCTTCTAATAAATCTTTATCAGAAGAATCAGCCCAAGCTTGCACCTGGCTTTTGGTTTCTTCAAATTTTATTTCATGAATGATTTTCTCAACTCGCGATTGAAATAACATTCCATAATAACTGCTTCCCCACGAATTTTCTAAATAAGGAATTGCTTCATTTCCAAATCGTTTGAGTTGGTCGCGCACATGTTCATAGATGTTGTCATCAGGATCATCAATCAATTGAACCAATGCTTTTATAGAAGTATTTGCAATCATCACGTTACAAATGTATTTCATAGAGCTTGCGCTTTCAATCGAAATAAAATTCTTTATCAATGACAAAATGTTAATTTAACTGTAACCTTAATCTAATTCTGTCGTTTAGAAGAGTCAGGATCTAAATTAACTTTGCTACAGGTTGGTTTATTAAAAGAGGCTTTCGGGCCTCTTTTTTGTTGAATTAAACTTTTAGAATTAATAAGTTACCTCGTTTTACTCGGAATGACCTATGAATTTGGTGGGGAATGCGAAAATGCGTAGCATTTTCGCCAACTGCTCTAACCTCTGAGTCATTCCGACTAACAGGAGGAATCTACCGAAAAGAGGTTGCATTTTCGTAACCTATTTTAACTTAACTGTCATTCCATCGGGAGGAAATTCTTTCCTTACACTTCTCCTTCTTTTTTCTTTGGGAAATAAGCTTTTTGGCGGAAAATAATGGTGAAAATACCGAGTGTTATACAAGCATCAGCGACATTCCAAATTGCAGGGAAAATCTGATTTCCACCAAGATAGGGAACCCATTTTGGCCAATAGACATTGAATTGAAACATATCCACGACATTACCAAAAAGGAAACCTTTGTGTCGCACTTCTACAGGGTAGGTGAATCCGTAGTCGGTGCAATTCATCTTAACTCCAGAGCCTTGCAATTGATTGAAGCCTTCACACGGATTGAAAGGAAAAAAGAAATCATAAAACATAGAGTCGAGTAAATTACCCGTTGCTCCAGCGAAAACGAAACCAACAGCGACTAAAAATTCCATTTTAGCACCTTTTTTTGCTTCCGTAAAAATGTAATAAGCTAAACCAATAATTGCCACTACGCGAAATAAACTCAAAGCAAGTTTATGCCACATTTCAGAACCAAAAGTTGTTCCGAATGCCATACCTTGGTTTTCGATGTAATGAAGGGCAAACCATTCACCAAAAACAAATTTCACTTCATCCGAAGAAAAAGATGTCTTAATGTAAATTTTGACTACTTGATCGATAATCAGTAAAGCCAAAATAATAATTCCAACGATCGTTAGCTTTTTTTTCACTAATTATTTTTGAGCGTTTTTAGCATCGATACTCATCGTTGCATGCGGTACTAAACGCAATCTTTCTTTTGGGATTAATGTTCCGTTTACACGGCAGATACCATAGGTTTTGTTTTCGATACGCATCAAAGCAGCTTGTAAACTTTGAATAAATTTCTCTTGTCTTGCAGCCAATTGAGCAACTTCTTCACGCGATAAAGTTTCTGAGCCATCTTCCATCATATTGAAAGTTCTGCCTGTGTCATCTGTACCGTGGTCATCGTTGTGAGAAAGTGAACCAATCAATAATGTATAATCTTCTTGAGCTTCTTTTAGTTTACTATTAATTAATACTTTGAACTCCTCAAGATCTGCGTCTGAATATCTGTTTTTTTCCTTTAACATAGTCGAATTTTTATTTTTTCTCCCTTAAAATTAGAACAGCAAAGGTAAAATTTTTGATGAAATAGCCACAACTCGTTTAACTTTTTTAAGGAATATTAGTCTCATGTTTAAACAATTCTCTGGAGTTATTCACAATTCCCGCTTCTGCACCTGAATAATGAATATTTTCGCAGCATGATTCGTCTATTTTTAGAGAACAGAATTGGAGTTCTACTTCTTCTACCTGTAATTATTGCAATTTACTTTCTACTTAATTACCAAACTGGCTATTATTTACCGTCAGCGGAAATAAACTTAGGACTTTGGAATAGTCAACTAGTAGATGCAACAATTTTTAGTGTGATAAGCGCATTTCTGATTTTGGTAAATGCCGTTGGATTAAATATCTTGTTCAATATCAATGAGTTTTTTGATAAAAATACCTACATCGTTTCTTTGTTGTATGTCGTTACAATGAGTTTTTATCATTCTTTTTACAGTTTAAATGGTTCGCTGATTGCACATTCTTTCCTGATTTTAATGTTGTATCAATTTTTTAAACTGAAGCAAAACGTTGATGGAAGAGCTCAAGTTTTCAATGGTGCTTTATTTGCCGGTGTTGCCGCAACTTTTTTCCCACCTTTATTGATTTCATTGCCATTTATTTTTGTGATGATTTTGATTATTCGTCCTTTTTATGTGCGTGAAATGCTCCTCAGTATTTTTGGATTTGTGACGCCCGTAATTTTTGCGGTCGTTTATGTCTGGACTAGCAATACACGAATTGATTGGATGATTTTGGATGACAAGACTAATTTCCAGCTTCAAACCGATTTTATTGTTTCGATGGTTGTGTTTGCTGTTTTATTAACATTGAGCGTTTTCAGCTTGAGTGCTCGACTGCAAAAGTCTTCAATTCGTTTAAAAAAGCAAATTCAAATTATTTGGGTTTTAATCGTTTTATCCGTTTTTCTTGGTGTTGTTGACTTCTTGTTTTTCAAGCAAATAGAACGTTTTAGTGTTTTGATGATTCCACTTTCAATATTGTTAAGTTATTCTTTCTATCATAAGAATTACGGAATTGTTTCTACGGTTGTGTTTTACTTAACGATGCTTTACTCTGTGTTGAAATTTTTTATTTTCTCTCCCCACCACAGTTTGTAATTTGATTAATTTTGAACAATATTTAAAAAACGAAGATGAAATTTGGAATTGTTACTTTCCCAGGATCCAATTGCGACCAAGACATGGTCTATGTGCTACAAGATTTATTAGGTAAAGAAGTAGTTAGCCTTTGGCACAAGGACACTGATTTACAAGGTGTAGATATGGTTGTTTTGCCAGGTGGATTTTCTTACGGGGATTATTTAAGATCAGGTGCAATTGCAAAATTTTCACCAATTATGACCGAAGTAATCAATCACGCAAACAAAGGTGGTTATGTGATGGGAATTTGTAATGGCTTCCAAATTTTAACAGAATCAGGTCTTTTGGAAGGAGCACTTTTGCATAACAATAACCAACGTTTCATTTGTAAAAATGTATATTTAAAAGCAGCTTCAACTAGCGCAGCAATTACAAAAGATTTAGATACTGATGCTGTTTTCAAAATTCCAATTGCTCATGGAGAAGGTAGATTTCACGCTTCAGAATCGACGTTGAAATCTCTACAAGATAACGATCAAATTTTATTTAGCTATTGCGACCAATCAGGAAATGTAAGCGAAGCTAGCAATCCGAATGGTTCTTTGTTGAACATAGCAGGAATCACTAATAAAACTAAAAACGTTTTCGGAATGATGCCGCATCCAGAACGAGCAGCAGATCCACTTTTAGCAAACACGGATGGTTTGGCAATTTTTAATTCTATTTTAAGTCACTGTTCATGAAAATATTATTGTTAGGTTCAGGAGGTAGAGAACATGCCTTAGCTTGGAAAATTGCGCAGAGTTCAATTTTAGATGAATTATTCATTGCGCCGGGAAATGCAGGAACTCGTCAGTTCGGAAAAAACGTTGCTTTATCTCCAATTGATTTTCCAGCAATCAAAGATTTTGTTCTTTCCAATGCAATTGAAATGGTTGTTGTTGGTCCAGAAGAACCACTTGTGAATGGAATTTACGATTTTTTTAAAGCGGATGAAAAACTGCGAAAAGTTGCTTTAATTGGTCCTAGTAAAATAGGTGCACAATTAGAAGGAAGTAAAGATTTTGCAAAAGCATTCATGAATCGCCACAGTATTCCAACAGCGAAATACGGAACTTTTACAGCTGAAACGATTGAAGACGGAATCAAGTTTTTGCGTAACATGAAAGCTCCTTATGTATTGAAAGCAGATGGACTTGCGGCAGGAAAAGGTGTTTTGATTTTAAAAAACCTCGATGAAGCTGAACAAGAATTACGAAGCATGTTGGAACACCAAAAATTTGGAAAAGCGAGTGCAAAAGTTGTAATTGAACAGTTTCTTACAGGAATTGAGCTTTCCGTTTTTGTTATTACAGATGGTGACTCATTCAAATTATTACCAGAAGCGAAAGATTATAAAAGAATAGGGGAGGGCGATACAGGATTAAATACAGGTGGCATGGGTGCTGTTTCTCCAGTTCCATTTGCCGATGCTGCATTTATGGATAAAGTGCACAATCGCATTATTGTTCCAACGGTTAAAGGTTTGAAATCAGAAGGTATTGATTACAAAGGATTTATTTTCTTTGGATTGATAAATGTGAAAGGCGATCCTTATGTAATTGAATACAATTGCCGTATGGGCGACCCAGAAACAGAAGTTGTAATTCCTCGTTTGAAGTCGGATATCATTGATTTATTTGAAGGCGTTGCAACAAATACATTATCCGAAAGAGACATTCAATTTATCGATAAAAGTGTAGCAACTGTAATGATGGTTTCTGGAGGTTATCCAGAAGATTATGAGAAAGGAAAGCAAATCTATGGACTGAATGGAATTGTAGACAGTCTTGTTTTTCATGCAGGAACTGTATCGGATGGACCTTCTGTACTTACTGCAGGCGGACGTGTTTTGGCTGTTAGCTCTTATGGTAAAAATTTAGAAGTAGCAGTTGAAAAAAGCTATGAGTCCATTGCAAAGATTCAATTTGAAAATGCTTTCTATCGAAAAGACATTGGACATGATGTTATATAAATCAAAGTCGAGGAAAGCATGAGTATTGATTATCTATTAATTTTTACTTCTTTGCTCTTTTCTGCTTTTTTTTCAGGAATGGAATTAGCTTATTTAGCTTCCAATCGACTGAAAATTGAAGTTCAAATAAAACAAAAATCTTTTCAAGGTAAAATCCTTTCAATACTTTACAAGAAGGATTCAACTATGATTGCAATGTTGTTACTTGGTAATAATATCGCACTTGTTGTGTATGGTATTTCTGCGGCCAATATTCTTAATCCAATTATTACAGATTGGGGAATTACCAATAATGCATCGGTTTTAATTCTTCAAACCTTGTTGTCAACCTTGTTGGTGCTTGTTACGGCTGAATTTTTACCCAAAGCCATCGTTCAAATTAATCCCAATAATTTTTTGAATATTGGAAGCTTGATTTTGTTGATTATTTTTTGGATTTTGTTTCTCCCAACACAAGTCATCTTATTATTAAGTAACTTGATTTTAAAATTATTCGGTATTCAAAATCAAAATTCGGATAAAGTTTTTTCTAAAGTTGATTTGGAACACTATGTAGATGATTTGTCTTCTCGAATCAAAGCCGAACAAGAATTCAGTAATGAAATGCTAATTCTAAGAAATGCGCTCGATTTTACAAATGTTAAAGCTCGTGATTGCATGGTTCCAAGAACGGAAATCATTGCTGTTGATATTGATGAAGAATTAGAAGTAGTTCAAAGGCAATTCATCAATAAAGGTCTATCGAAAATCATCGTTTACCGCGACTCGATTGACAATATCATAGGTTATGTACATTCTTATGATCTATTCACGCGTCCGCAATCGATAAAGCAAGTCTTGAAACCAATAAGTTTTGTTCCTACCGTTATCACAGGAAAAGAATTATTGGAGAAATTCACAAAACAAGCAGGGAGTTTAGCTGTTGTTACAGATGAATACGGCGGAACTGCAGGGATAATCACTTTAGAAGATGTTATCGAAGAAATTTTTGGTGAAATCGAAGACGAACACGACAATGAAGATTGGATGGAAGAACGCATCAGTGAAAAAGAATTTCTCTTTTCTGCACGAATCGATATTGATTACTTAATTGAAACCTATAATTTGGAATTGGAAGAATCAAATGAATACGAAACTTTGGCTGGATTAATGATTTTTCACTTAGAGAAAATACCTGAGCAACACACAACGCTACGTATTGGAAATTATAAATTTATTATTGAAGAAGTAAGCGATCGAAAAATAGAAAAAGTGCGATTAATTATTGATTAATTCATGCGACTTATGAAAAGTGGAATCCTTTTTTTATTGAGCATTTTTAGTTTTTTTGCCTTTTCTCAAAAAAACATTCATCTTTCCGATGAATTAAAAGAAATTTCAGGTATTCAATACATCAACGACACATTAATTGCTGCGCACAACGATGGTGGCAATGAACCAATGCTCTATTTCTTAAACCCAACTACAGGAACTATATACAAGCGAGTAGTTGTCAAAGGTGTGAAAAACACAGATTGGGAAGACATTGCGTTGGAAAGAAATTACCTTTACATCGGTAATTTTGGAAATAATAATAACAAACGAAAAAACCTTTCCATCATACGTGTTTCTTGGAAAGATGACTTGGTAAAAGATACGATTAGTCCTGAGATTATGACCTTTGAATATGGCGACCAAAAAGTATTTCCTCCTCCGCAAAAAACAATGAATTATGATGCCGAATGTATGGTTTTTGCAGATGGATTTTTATGGATTTTCACAAAAAACAGAACAGAGCCTTTTGATGGGATTTCATCTGTTTATCGTGTTAAATTTCAGGAAAATACGCACGCTGTTCTAAAAAAAGAATACTCGATTAAAATCGGTTCAAAAGGTTGGATGTTTGACAGTGTGACAGGAGGAGATTTTGCTTATGGTTACTTTTATTTAACGACTTACAATCGTGTTTTGAAATACCTTTTTAGCGATGGAAAATTTACCTTGTTAAAGCAATATAAATACAAAGAATACAACCAAAAAGAAGCAATTACTGTAATCAAAGACGACCAAATTTACGTTGCCAATGAATTTCAAAAAGTGCTAGGTAAGCAAAAGTTGTATCGAATTTCTCTTAAAAAATGAGTTTAAAAATAAGTGATTTTGAATCGGTAATTTTTGACATGGATGGAGTTTTAATTGACTCAGAGCCTCTGTGGAAAATTGCGATGGAAGCCGTTTTTTCTGAATTGGGATCAACACTTCAAAAATCTGATTTTCAAAAAACGGTTGGTTTAAGAATCGATGAGGTAATTCACTTCTGGAACCTTCACGAATCTTGGGGAGTCGAGGACGAAGCCGCCATTCAAGAAAAAATTATTTCAAAAATGGAAGAACTTATTGCAGCAAATGCACAGCCACTTCCAGGAGTTATTGAAACCTTAGCTTTTTTGAAATCAAAGGGTTTAAAAATTGGTTTAGCAACTTCCTCTTCTTCTCGTTTAATTAGAATTGTTCTTAAAGAGTTAAAAATTGCTCATTTCTTTGATTTTACTCATTCCGCAGAGACGGAAGATTACGGCAAACCACATCCAGCTGTTTACCTTACCGTTGCTAAGAAACTCGCAGTGCACCCGACGAAATGTTTGGTCATTGAAGACTCCTTTAACGGTGTAATTTCTGGACTCGCCGCCAAAATGAAAGTAGTTTGCATCCCAGAAAAAACTCATTTCCCAAATCCAAAATTAGCTTTAGCAGATTTTCAGTTTGAAACGATGTACGAACTGCTTGAAATTATTAGTGCATAATATTGAATTAAAAAAAATCAATTAAACATTAAGAATTCAAAATTCAAAAAAAGCGCAACCCATTCCTCATTAATTCGTTATTAAGTTTGTAGCGTATGTTATTTTCTGTTAAGAAATTTTAATATATTTACGTGCTATTTTATAAGTTAAGGCGAACTAAACTATAAACTAAGGAACTATTATCTCTCTATTGATGCTCAATGTATTAAGGTACGTATTGGTTTTCATTGAAAAACTAGGCATTCTGCCTATGTCATTATACGGTCAAGTTTTCCGTAAAAATACCCAAGAGGATTCCCTTGTTTTCGTAAAAAAATCAACATTCAATTTTTCTTCCCGATTAATTTTAAGTTTTTCATTGTTTTTGTTTCTTGCAACAGTTGCTCGTTCACAAAATGCAATGGTTGCTTATAATAATCAAGTCTATTCAATTTGTCCAGGTACAATTTTAGACTTACAATTTAGTCAAGGAAGTTGTGCATTGACTACAGGAGATACTTATTCCATTAGTATTGATGGTGGTTCATCGTATCAAACAATTGTTGCCGCGGGTAATCCGTCTTACGTTACAGCTTGGAATGCTGGGACAAGAACAGTTACAATAAATACAACGACTGCAACTGGTTCAATTTGGGTAGGTTTAGCAAGTTGTGGCTGTGCTCCAGTTCAAACATTAGTTTATAATTTAAGTCCTGTACCTACTGTACCAAACGGGTCTAGCACCATTTGTAGCGGTCAATCTTATTCTTACACTCCAACATCTACACCTTCTGGTGCTACTTACACATGGTCAGCACCTAGTGTTTTAGGTATTACAGGAACTGTCTCGGGTACAGATGCAAATTCATTTACAAGTGGAACATTAGTTAGCACAAATGGATCCGCAACAGTTGTTAATTATACAGTAACTCCAAAACTTGGTAGTTGTAACGGGGCTCCGTTTACGGTGGCTGTGACGGTGAGTCCAGCACCAAGTGCGGGCACGAATGGTACATTGACAGTTTGTGCAGGTACAACACCAACGAATGCACAGTTATTTGCAGCCTTAGGTGGTACGCCAGATGCAGGTGGAACATGGAGTAACATTGGATTAGTTTACACATACACAGTTACAGGAACAGGAGGTTGTTCAAACGCAACAGCAACGGTAACAGTAACAGAACAAGCAGCGCCAGTAGCGGGCACGAATGGTACATTGACAGTTTGTGCAGGTACAACACCAACGAATGCACAGTTATTTGCAGCCTTAGGTGGT
>VEQH01000028.1 GCA_018883325.1 Flavobacteriales bacterium
AAATTATTTCATAAATTTGATGTGGAAAATCAAAATTCGGAGGAAGCAGCTTCTATTATTTAGGGCTGTTTCCAAAGAAAATTTAATCAAAATTGATTAAGCTTTACACACTTTTTTGAACACTACCTTTAAGGTTAAAATATAGAAACTATTGGAAACAAAAAACGAAGAATCAATTCTTTAAATTTTGAATGAAATAAAAAAGGCAGAAACCAATTAGTTCCTGCCTTTCCCGTTTGATAAGAGAGAGATACTTATTTCACGAAATTGCAATACGAAGTTCCTTTCGGACTTGATATTACAAAAAGGTAATTGCCTTTTGATAAATTAGTTACATTTATTTTTGTTTCAATTGCTGAAAGATTTCCTATTGAAAGCACACGTCCGTTCAAATCGATTATTTCAAATGTTGAATTTTCAACAAGTCCAGAAATCGTCAATTCATCTTGAACTGGATTTGGGAATAATTGAAAATGAATGTTTTCATTTTCTGAAATTCCAACTAATTGATAAT
Source organism: Flavobacteriales bacterium (assembly GCA_018883325.1). Lineage (GTDB taxonomy): Bacteria > Bacteroidota > Bacteroidia > Flavobacteriales_D > Crocinitomicaceae > UBA952. The sequence continues at coordinate 515 of VEQH01000028.1, forward strand.
TAATTTGCGAGTTAATTTGTAAAAATTTAGGATTGTCTTTTTGTCCACAAGTTAATTGAAGAATCACATCATAAACGCCAAAACCAGCATTGAACTGATAATAAGCATTAATGTAAATTTGAGTTCCGTTGTTCAATCCAATTTGCCAAGTTACAAGTGTTGAATCAATGTAAGAAAGATAAGAGTAAACACTTGCGCTCACGACATCATTGTAATCAAAAGAACAATCATCAATCCAATCGCTAATAGCAGTACCAAGCACCGATGAATCACTGAAAACAGTTCCGGTAAAAATAATTGTGTCACCTACATTTGCGCCAGTATTGTTTCCAACAATTCCTGTTGCATTTGCTACACATCCTTGCGCATCAACAACTGAAACAGTATAAGTTCCCGGACATAAATTAGTTACGCTTGGTGAATTTGTTCCATTGTTTAAATTGTAGTTGTAAGGCGCGGTTCCGCCCGAAACATTTACTGTATAAGAACCATCACAAATTGTATTTGAAGTAGCATTATTAGTTAGCAATGTTGCTGTAAAACCATTGCAATTGGTAAGATTTGTTGAATCCTGAGTGATATTAAAATAAAGGTAAGTTACACATCCTGAAGCATCAGTAACCGATGCATTATAATATCCTGAGCAAAGATTATTCATTGTTGAACTAGCCGTTTGATTTGAATTTGGCAATGAATAAGTGAAAGGTGCTGTTCCACCAACCACAGAAATGGTTGCAGTTCCATCACATGCAGACGGATTACTTGTATAAGTTGTTGTCGCTGAAGCTGAAAATCCAACACAAGGATTGTTACCAATAGTAAAAGTTTCTGTCATCGATCCATTCAGCGTTGTGTAGGTAACAATGTAAGTTCCTTGACATAAGTTGTAAATCGCATAACCACCAGTTTGAATTACTGATGTTCCGTTACTCCAATTTAAAACAGATGTAATCGTCGTAGAATCTTGAATTTGGGCATAACCATTACAAGTATTTGAATTTCCTCCAAATCCTGTTGTGACGTATTGAGCGTTTGATAAACTTGTCGCCAACAAGAAAATTAGAGAAAGGATGTTTTTCATAGATTTTTATTTTCCCTTCTCTGACGATTTTAATCAATTATTAGTTGCTCAAATAAAAATAAGACGGTTGCAAAACTCGCTACTTGTTGTTACTCTAAAAATTTAAAATCCTCATTTACTAGGGTAAAATCCGGGTTTAAATTTTTAGAAAGCCTAAATTATTGACTTTTGAAACGGTCTTAAAATCTGAATATTACAGAGGTAACTCTCCTCATAACAGCGACGAACTCACCTCGAGTTTTAATCTAGTAATAAAACTTAACATTTTGTTTTACAGCAAGTTAATATGTTTACGAGGTCTTTTTCCTCCCTTGAGGTAGGCTAGGAGGGTGACCAACCTGTCATTCACTTTAAATTCTTCACTCTTCTCTTTTCACTAAAATTTCGTAACCTTCCTTTTCTCTTTGAAACTCCCATTCTCCACCTGCAAAAAATACTCCCCAGCAGCCAGTGCACTTATATCCAAAGGCAAACTCTCCGTGTTTTTGGGAACAGTAATTTTTCTTACTAAGCGACCACGCGCATCAATAACAAGCAATTGACTATCAGACGACAAACCAGAAAATTGAACAGTTAAGTTGCCGTTTGTTGGCGAAGGATACACCAACCATGAAAAGCTCGTGGGCGGTGGTGTGACCGTATCTTGTGGAATCGTAACAAAAACCGTAACGCTATCCAACAAATCAACAATACAAGGAACAGTTTCTGAAGTATCAATGAGCCCAAAATAATAGGTGGAGGTTACCTCAGGCGTGGCGATGGGATTGAGAATAGTTGTATCACTCAAACCTGCACTGGGCCACCAACGATAGACCAAATCGTTCCAACAGCCCTCACAATTGGCTTGCAGTGAAACACTTTCTCCCAAAGTATCAATTTCTCCACCTTGACCTGCTGAGATTTCTGGGAGTTCGTACACACCGAAATCGTCGAAGTAGTAGTAGGGCCAACGTAAAGCTGGATTGACAACAACTGAATCAATTAATGCTGATATTCTAAAGTTTCCGATTGTCATAAAACGTTCTCCACCTTCTGCTGTAAAAATTTGATGAAAAGGAATCCAATTTTGAGTATCTGTTACAATAGCTAAATTTTCTATTTGGGGGGTCACTGGAATACGCTCCCAAAAACCTATTTGAAAAATAGTATCTTTTGAAAAATGAGCACCGACTGTGTTTGCTCCAATACCTGAAACTCCGCTTAAATTTGAATACCAATTAACGCAGTATTTTTTTTGCTTTAATGAAACTAGTAACATTACTTCAAAATACTCTCTTGTTTCATTAGGATTATATGGATCAAATAAATTAATTCCAACAAAACCATTTCCCATTTTAGGGAATTGGTAATCTAAACCAGACCAAACAATAGGAATGTTTCCAGAACAAGTGTGGTAAAAATCTGTTGAACTTTTACCACATCCTGATGAAGGTATTGCATTTGGTTCATTTGGTTGAAACCATGGAATCGCCTTACATATAGCCTCTCCTCCAGCAAGAATTGGGTTAATATTAAAATAAGGGCAAGTATCATATATTTCAAATCCAAAGTTTGGCACTAAGTTAACTTGTGAATAGCATGAAAAGTTTAGAACAAAAGCTAGAATAGTTAGATTTCGATTTAGTTTCGTTTTCAAATCAATTAACAACCAATTTTTTGATGAATGATTTTCCATTATTCAAGTTTAATTCAAATAAATAAATTCCTTTAGAATAGTGGCTAATGTCAATAGATCCTATTGTATTTTGACTATCTACCTTCCATTGTTTAATAAGTTTTCCAGAAACATCTAATATTCTCACTTTACCTTTTTCATTTTCTAAAATGGGTAATTGATAATGAATAAATTTACTGCTTGGATTGGGATATAACTTTAACAAGTCATACAATATATTTGTTGAAATATTCATAGATTTAGCTGAGTAGGTTTCCGTGTCGATTGTATCTATATTTAGCATTACACGAGCCATGTATACAGCGTTTCCAGCTACTCTTGGACTTTGAAAAGCTATTTCCTGCAAGGAAGAGCTATCAACTTTTGAAAGCCCGTATTTGTCTTTCATCCAGTTGTTTATGTAAATATCAAATACCTTTTTGTAATTTGATTCAACATCTCCGTAGGCTTCAAAAGCAGCTAATTTTTGTTGAGCAGCTAAGGTGTCTTTTTGTGCCAACTCTTCTTCAAATTCGTAGATTTTGTAGGCATTAGCGATATTAAACAATGAAATCGTGATTACCATTACTATTATAGATTTCAGTAAATTTAGGTAATTTGTTTTCCTTCTCAAAACTTCACAATTTTACGCCGTTGTTTCAAACTCGGATTTTCCAACTGCAAAAAATACTCGCCGCTTGCCAGAGCAGCAACATCTAAAGGCAAACTTTGTGTGTTTTTGGGAACGTTGATTTTTCTTACTAAGCGACCGCGGGCATCAATAACAAGCAATTGACTATCAGACGACAAACCAGAAAATTGAACCGTTAAATTACCGTTTGTGGGTGAAGGATAGACCAACCACGAAAAACTTGTTGGCGGTGCCGTGACCGTATCTTGTGGAATCGTAACAAAAACCGTAACACTATCCAATAAATCTACGATGCAAGGAACGGTTTCTGAAGTATCAATGAGCCCAAAATAATAGGTGGTAGTTACCTCAGGCGTTGCGATGGGATTGAGTACAGTTGTATCACTCAAACCCGCACTTGGCCACCAACGATAGACCAAATCGTTCCAACAACCCTCACAATTGGCTTGTAAACTTACATTTTCGCCCAACGTATCAATTTCTCCACCAATGCCCGCCGATATTTCTGGGAGTTCATAAACGCCGAAATCGTCGAAGTAGTAGTAGGACCATGTATTGTTAGGATAAAGTATCTGTGTTTCAATCATTGAATTTTCCCTAAAATTGCCTACAGTCATAAATTTTTCTCCTCCTTCTGCGGTAAATATTTGATGAAAGGGCACCCAATTTTGTGTGTCCATTACTATTGCTAAATTTTCAACTTGAGGAATCACAGGAATCCTAGACCAATTATTGTATTGAAAGATTGTATCATTTGAAAAATAAACACCAGCTTTATTTGAACCAAATTTTGATGTTTTACTCAAATTAGAATTCCAAGCGACACAATACTTTTTATTACCTTTTAATACATTTAAAAGTTTTATTTCTAAATATTCTCTACCTTCTAGAGGGGGTGGTGGACCTCCTAAATTAATACCTGAAAAACCGTTTCCAATATGAGGATATTGAAAATCAGTATAAAGAATATATGGTATTTGTCCCGAGCATGTGTGAAAAAAATCACTTGAACTTCCACCACATCCAGATGACCACTCAGATTCATTAGGTTGGTAAGGTTGAAACCATGGAACTGCTTTACAAATCTGCTCTAAACCTATTGCACTTGGATTTGGATGTTCTGGACAAGTACCATACTGTTCAAAGCCTGAATTAGGAACAAGATTTAATTGCGAAAAACTCCAAAACTCCATTACCATTAATAAAATAAATAGTAATGGAGTTTTATAGTTTTTTATCTTGAATTTCATTCTACAACCAGTTTTTTAATAATTGATTTGCCATTGGTTAATTCCAATTCAAACATGTAGATACCATTAGAATATTGGCTTACATCAAGAGAACCAATCGAACAATTGAAATCTACTGTCCATTCAATTAATAGTTTACCTGAAATATCAATAATCCTTACTATTCCATTTTCACTTTCCTCTATCGGTAATTGATAATGAATAAATTCACTTCCTGGGTTGGGATACAATTTCAATTGTTCATTAACTTTAATTGCTTGAACATTTGTTGATTTTGCATAATATGTTTCTGTATCAGTTGTATCAATGGACAACATAACTCGAGCCATATAAACTGCATTTCCTGCTACTCTTGGGCTTTGATCTGCAATTTCTCTTAAATAAGAACTATCTTGTGATTCTAACTCGTATTTTCCTTTCATCCAAGTATTTATATAAACCTCAAATACTTTTTTGTAGTTTAGTTCTACATCTCCATAAGCTTCAAAAGCATCTAATTTTTGTTTTGCTATAATTGTATCATTCAAAGCCAATTCCATTTCTAATTCATATATTTTGAATGCGTTTGTCAAATCCATACTATCTATAAACTCTTCATAAATATTACCATCCTCTGTATTCTGATCATAAGTATAAGGACTGATCTTTAAACTTTTATACAGTTCAATATCCAAGGTTTTCAATTCTTGTTCACTTAATAAACTATATTCTCCACTTTCTGTAATTGCTTGAACTAGCCCATTTGGAATAAAACATGGAGGATTTGCACATCCTTCTTGGCAATTATATATAGGATTGCTTGATGTAGTGATTGGATAATCAACGGCGGTAGCTGGTGGGAAAAATTGCGTATTAGGATTAGGCATAAAAGGTAACGAAAGACTTCTTGTATGGAATTTAGGAGTTAAACCATTTCTAACAATACCAATTGACCCAGATGTTCCGAATGCCCATTGGTTATCTTGTGGAGATGTAGGGCTTCCTTGATCACCAATATATCCATTCATGTGTAAACCTACTGGATGAAATTTAATTTGGTTACATCTTACCGTTGTAGGGAAATTGTTATTACCAATTATATATATCCCTGTTCCCATTTTAAGCGTAGTGTTGTCGATTATATTTGAATTAGCACTATTTTCACCCACATATATTCCATACATTAATTGAGAATTACCCGCTGTTAGCTCGTTAAACCCTGATAATGAGCTACTAGTGTAATTTGTTCTTTGAATCGTATTTCCTTTTACTAAAGTACCGTTACAATTTTCTAGTTTAATACCTATTGTTGTAGTAGTTGGAACTGTCGACGGAAAATATATCCCGGCAGCAGCGGCTCCAATACTTGTTAAAGTACTACGGTGATCGGTAATTTTTACATTATTATATTTTGTAATCCAAATTCCATTTTTAACATTTCTAATTGTGTTTTGTTTAATAGTGAAGTTACTACCGTTTGTAGTTGATACATTTTGAGCAATTATTCCGTAATCTCCATTTTGGGTTGTGGAATTTATTAAGTTTCTTGAAATATCAATGGTTTGGGTTACATTTTCCAAAAGTTGAATTGCAGCACCTAAATTATTTCCGACAAAAGCACTTGAATTAAAACTTCCAAAAGTGTTATTTGATATAATTAGCTGAGATGAAATACTTTTTAAATAATAAATACCTTTTTCAAAATTCGTAAATGTATTATTTTTAATATTGTTTATATTAGTTGATGAAGTTACTTCATTAATGAAAATACATTTTGAAACTATTGGACTTCCAATTATTCCAGGTGAATTTATACTGTTAAAATCATTATAAAAAATACCGAAAGAGGAAGCTTTGTCTATTCTAATTCCAGATGTGCAATTTTCAAATTTATTTTGACCTGTTAATCCATTAGAAGTCCCAATAGTTGCTCCTGTTTTAGTACACCAAATAGGCCAACCTAAATTAGCATTGCATAAGTTTGTATTTAAATAACAATTAGGTTGTTTGATGTTTTTGAAATTATTTTTATAAATATATAGATTCGTTATTCCTTCACTGAATATGCCAACTTCTAAATTATTAAAAGAGTTAGAAATAGCATTAATCCCACCTATAGTCAAAGAGTTGACAAATTTTGCATAAACACCGTAATGACTTTTTTGACCAGGCATAGGGTTTTTTAAAGTTGATCCTGTTGTTACCGTTCCAGTAGCAGTGCAATCAAATGTTGTTCCTGTAACTGTTCCTAAATGAGAAGCGTTATAGGAATCAACAAAAATTGAGACACTATTCTTGTTATAAACACAGTCATTTATTGTAAATCTGCCTCCATTAGAGGAAAACACTGCAAATTTTGCATCTTCAAATCTTGAACTCAAAGCAATTAAAGTTGAACTATTATTTACGTAAATACCATCCCATAAATCATTACACGAAAAAAATGTACAATTATTCAAAGTAAGAGTTGAATTGTTTCCAATATTAATTTTTGAATTTGTATTCATTTTAAATATACAATTATTAAAAGTCATGCTATTATTTAAATTTATTTGTCCATTTACTTCGATAACCAAATTATTGTTAACTAAGCCTATACTTGTGGAAGGTTGAGATGGGGATATGATAATATTTGTAGTTAAACAACAATAGTTATCTTCTACTATTATTTCAATTTGTTCAGTATCTATGCAACCACTAGAATTTGTTCCAGTTACAGAGTAAATAGTGTTTGAATTTGCTGTAACAACTAGAGGATTGTTAAAACTGTATCCTTGATTCCAATTATAGTTTTGTGCTCCTGATGCAGTCAATATGATAACCTCTCCTACACATGATAAATTTCCTGTACTCGAGGTAATAGCTAAATTAATTGTTGAATTTACTACAGTAATATTTTTGGAAACTGGATATTGACAGCCTGTATTTGAAGTATATATGTAATTTATAGTATGATTACCAACACCCGCTAGAGAGGCATCAAAGGAAAAAACTCCATTGTTATTCACAACTCCATTTCCACTAAAACTACCAGAATTATAACTAGTAAAATCGTACAAATTTGAATAAACTTGATTTATACATATTGTTATTGGTAAATTAAAATTAGGTTGATTAGTTTGTTCAACTAAATTAACGTCATCAATATAAATTGTATTATTACCAGTGTTATTTTGTAAGTAGGCAGACGCATTTATTATTACAAAGTTATTTATGGCATAATTTTCATCGTTAACAATTGGGATTGAAAAATAATTCCATTGATTATTTGAAGGAATTGATGAGGATGCTAATAACTTAATGTTAGAAGGTGTTGAATTTATAGAATTTCCTATTGGTATTTGATTTCCATTAAATCCTCCAAATTGTATAACAGCAGGAATTTGACCTATATTATTAACTCGGGCTCTAAAAGATAAAATATAAGTTGTACTAGAATTTGGGGCAAGTGAAGAGTTTAAAGTAGTTTTTAAACCTTCAACCAAACATGCTACATTCGATACTCTACCTGAAAACAAACCAATTAATGTATTGTTATTATTTTGACCATTATTCCAAGTTTCAATGTTATGACCTGTTATAGGAACTGTATATCCCAAGGAGCAGTTTCTGACATACAAATCTGGAGTTCCATAGTAAGGATTCCAACATCCAGCTTTTACAATATTATCTGCCAGTGATCCACAATTTTGATTTTCTTCAAATCCACCATTTCTTATTAAATTACAATTGTTAATTTGACAATTATCTTCAGGTGTAGTTACATTAATAAATACATAAGCAAAATTACCTTTAGCTCCTCCACTTGAAACGGGAATATACCTTAAAAGAACTAAACCAGGCGCTGTTGGAGTAAATATAAATGTTGTGCCAGATGTTTGATTGATATTGCCACTTCCAGTACCTGAAGAACTACCAAATTGAACTACTTGAAGGCATTCAAAACTAGCTCCATTAATATCATTTTGCCAGATATTGGAAATTGAAATTGGTACAGCAAAAACTGTTTGGTATTGATAAGTATTTTGACTTGATATACCATCGTTTACTCCTATAACCGGACTTCCTGGACATTGATTTCCGCCATAATTGTTGAAGTTTAAGTTTGTTGAATTACCAAATGTAGTTCCAACTTTATATCCTATATCGCACAAGACACTTCTTTCTTCAGCTTTTAAATAACGTTTCATATAACCTGGTCCGAAACCATTAGTCGCACTCATAACAAAATACTGTCCTATGTTATAAGCTGGATTATGACATCGATCTTCAAAATGGCTCAAACTACTTGGGTCTGAAAAACTTGATGGTGTATAAACTGCATGGCTTATTGATCCCGAATATTGTATTTGATTATTACAATTAAAAATACTTGGAGACAAAACACTTGCATTTAAATTACTGTTAAAATCAAAATTGAAAAGAGAACAGTTTCCTGTATTAACAATTAATTTTTGATTATTCAAGGTTTGTAAGTACGTATCATATTTAGTGTAATATTTTCCAAGTGTATTAAACTTAGAACTTCCGTTTGAAGAAATTAAGGAGGCAAATCCAAGTGAATGAACAACCTCATGTAGAACAACAGAATATAAATCATACAACCCAACGCTAGTTGAAAGACTCAAATCGGTATGCCAATTAATTGTACTTGTTGAAAAGTTCAAAGAAACAATACCATGGTAATAACCAGCACTTAATGAACTAGAACTGTATAATGGAGCTGCTACTCCTAAATATGAATCAATTCCAGAGTTAATAGTTTTCCATACTTCATTTTCAACGATTCCACCAGTTGATAAAGCTCCATTTGGAAATGAATAAAAACTTGAAGCTAAGCCTAAAACATTAGGATCAGTAGTAATATTTTGTATTTTTCTTACCCAAATATTTACTCGAACATTTTGATTTGCTGGAGTTATAAATGCTGAAATATCTGAAAAAACCTGACAAAGCACATTTAATCGTTCATTCTCTACAGTTGTATTTCCTTCAAAACCGCTTCCTTGTTCAAAGAATAAATTAAAATATCCTGCAGTACAAAGTAAAGCAGCTTTAGGTTTTCCATTTATTAAAGTAACAGTATCAATTATTATTTCATCCAGATTGTACTTTCTTCCTTCTATGTCATATACATTATCAAATAAACCATTAGGTGTTGCTTGATAATTATTTGGCACAGGATTTTGTGCTATTCCAACAAAAGCTGTAAAAAAAGCGAGGCAGACAAAAATTGACCTCATAGTGTAGGTAGATTAGGTGAAAAATTCTTGTCCAAATTAAGAACTTTTAACATGCTGTGCAATACGTAATTCTACCTGATTTTCAATTTTAACATTTCAAACCCAAAAAAACACATATATTTTGAAAAAGAATTTGAAAGGTTTTTTGTCAAAAATTTAGATTTCTCGAACTGTTCTATTGTATTTCTCAAATCTTATTTCATTTTTCGAAAGTTTTTATCCACAACATTAACATTCGAAAGTAACAACTATGATTTAAATTTTTAAATAATTGGTTTATCCTTCTCTATTAATGGCCAATAATTTCTACTCTTAACAATTCAATCACAAGCAATGACTATTTTTGAAAAAAAATAAAAAATGAAACTAATTCCTTTATTGATTGCCTTGTTTTTATTCACTTTTTCAACGCAAGCCCAGCGTTCAAAACCTCCAAAATTGGTTGTTGGAATCGTTGTTGACCAAATGTGTTACGAATACCTCTATCGCTATCAAGCCAATTTTGTAGAAGGAGGATTCAATCGTTTTTTGAAAAAAGGAATGAATTGTAGAAACACATTGTACAATTATGTTCCAACCTACACAGGGCCAGGACACGCTTCGATTTACACAGGAACAACGCCAAGCAATCACGGTATTGTTGGAAACGATTGGTATAACCGCGAAACACAAGGAAATATGTATTGTGTACAAGATAATTCGGTTTCAACGATTGGAAGTAGCTCAAAGGAAGGTCAAATGTCACCCGAAAACTTAAAGACTTACACAATTACCGACCAATTAAAAATGACTTATCCGAAAGCAAAAGTGATATCGATGTCAATAAAAGATCGTGGTTCAATTTTGCCGGGCGGACATTTGAGTGATGGTTCGTATTGGTATGATTATTCTACAGGTACTTTCATAACAAGCACTTATTTCAAAAAAGAATTACCAGCTTGGGTAAGTGATTTTAACGCAAGTAAAAATGCAACAACCTATTCTAAAACGTGGGATTTGTTATTGCCAAAGGAGCGTTATTCTTCCGTTGATGAAAGTCCGTATGAGGTTGTTTTATCTGGGAAAACAAGTGCCACTTTTCCATATAATTTAATTGAAATGGGTGGAGGAAAAGCAAGTCCAAAACTTTTCACCACTTCGCCTTTCGCTAATGAATTATTGACAGATTTCGCGTTGGAAGCAATTGAAAAAGAAGGTTTAGGTAAAGATAATCAAACAGATATGTTGTGTGTAAGTTATTCAACACCTGATATCGCAGGACATGCATTTGGTCCTTACTCCTTAGAACTTGAAGATATTTATGTGCGTTTAGATCGTGATTTGAAAAAATTAATGGATGGTTTGGAAAAGAAATATGGAAAGAATGGTTTTACTATTTTCTTAACAGCTGACCACGCCGTTGTTCCAGTTCCGCAAATGTTGGTTGACAAGAAAATGCCCGGAGGTTATTTCTATTTAGATAAAAACATGGAAGAATTACGTAAATCAACAACTACTGAATTTGGCGCTGATTTAATTGAAATTGAAGAAAATTTGAATATTTACTTGAATCATAAAAAACTTGATTCCTTAAAATTAAATCGCGAAGTTGTTGCCCAATTTGTTGCGTCTAAAGTACGAACTTGGAAAAGTGTTAAAGCTGTTTTTACTGCCGGAGAATTAGGACAAAATACTTCAAGCGATAATGAATGGAAAGACATGTTACGCAAAGGATTTGTTTTCAATCGAAGTGGAGATGTTCTTTTCATTTTAGAACCAGGTTACTTGCCGAAATCGAAAGAATCCGACAAAAATCACCAAGGAACTTCTCATGGTTCAGCATTCAATTACGACGGTCATGTTCCGCTTTTATGGTACGGAGCAGGAATTGAATCAAAAGATGTTTTTACACCTTATAAAATTATTGACATTGCCCCAACTTTAACGCATCTATTGAATCTCCAACGTTCAGGAGCAATGACAGGTCAACCAATTATTGAAGTTTTACAGAAATAAATGAGTAATAAAGAATTCTTTATAGATCACCTTGGCCAAACGAATCCTTTTCCTTTTTTGATTGAAGTTGAAAAAGCAGAAGGAATCAATATCACAGCAAAATCGGGTAAAGTTTTCATGGATATGATTGCAGGTGTTGCCGTTAACAATATTGGTCACCGCCATCCGAAAGTTGTGGAAGCGATTAAAGATCAAGTGGATAAATACCTTCACGTGATGGTTTACGGCGAATTTGTCCAAGATGCTCAAACTGATTTAGTGAAGTCATTAATTTCTGTTTTGCCACCAAGTTTGAATGGCGTTTATGTTGTAAATTCAGGAACTGAAGCAAATGAAGCTGCGATAAAATTAGCAAAACGAGTAACTGGGAGAATGGAAATCGTTTCATTCAGAGGTTCTTACCATGGTAGCACTTTAGGTTCACTCAGTATTTCTGGAAACGAAATAAAAAAGCAAGTATTTCGACCTTTGATGCCTGATGTTCGTTTTCTGATGCACAACGATTTAGAAGGAATTCAGCAAATAACTGAAAAAACAGCAGGTGTAATTATTGAAACTGTTCAAGGTGATGCAGGTGTTAGAGTTCCAGATTTGGCTTTTTTGCATGCGTTAAGAAAACGTTGTACAGAAGTTGGCGCTTTGTTGATTTTTGACGAAATCCAATGTGGGATGGGGCGCACAGGGATGATGTTTGCATTTGAACATTTTGGAATTGTACCTGATGCCTTGACTTTAGGAAAAGCACTAGGTGGAGGAATGCCAATTGGCGCATTGGTTTCGTCGCAAAAGAATTTGAATGAATTCACCTACAATCCAATGCTTGGACACATTACTACTTTTGGGGGGCATCCTGTGGTTTGTGCAGCTGCAGCCGCTTGCGTTGAGGTACTGAAAAGCGAAATTAATTGGAATCAAGTTGAGAAATTGGGAAAATTGCTAGAAGAAATTATTGTGCAACATCCAGCAATTAAAACTTCGCGCAGAATCGGAATGATGTTCGCTTTTGATATGGAATCGAGTGAACGCGTTGCAAAAGTGGTAGACAAATGCTTGGAGAAAGGCTTGTTAACTTTTTGGTTTTTATCGCATCCTTACAGCTTTAGACTTTCGCCGCCTTTGACGATAACGGAGCAAGAAATCCGCGAGGCAGGAAAGCGAATCATTGAAGCTATTGAAGAAACGGAAGCTTAAAAAAAAGTATAATTCATTTTTTCAGCTTCAAAATTGAATTTAGTTGCTGAACTGAAACTGCTTAGTGTTAAAGAACTATCTTTGTCACCATTAAATAAAAAATGAAAGTAACTGAACATATAAAAAACGCTAACGAAACTTTATTCTCATTCGAGATTTTACCACCATTGAAAGGTAAAAGTATTCAGTCAATTTATGATGGAATCGATCCTTTGATGGAGTTTAAACCAAAGTTTGTGAATGTTACTTATCATCGCGAAGAATTCATTTACAAAGAAAGAGATAACGGATTGTTGGAGAAAATCGCAATTCGCAAGCGTCCGGGAACTGTTGGAATTTGTGCTGCAATTATGAATAAATACCATGTGGATGCCGTTCCGCACTTGATTTGTGGTGGATTTAGCAAGGAAGAAACTGAAAATGCTTTGATTGATTTACAATTCTTAGGGATTGATAATGTCTTAGCATTGAGAGGAGATTCAATAAAAACAGAAAGTACTTTTCGTCCGCATCCAGAAGGTCATTCATTTGCTGTTGATTTAATTCATCAAATTTCGGATATGAATCGCGGAAATTATATGATGGACGACGTGCAATTGGAACCAACCGATTTTTGTATCGGAACTGCTGGTTACCCTGAAAAACATTTTGAAGCGATGAACTTAGCGACCGATTTGAACTATCTAAAAGATAAAGTTGATGCTGGTGCAGAATACATTGTGACGCAAATGTTTTTTGATAATTCGAAGTTCTTTGCTTTTGTTGAGGAATGTAGAAAAATTGGAATTGATGTACCCATTATTCCGGGATTAAAACCCTTGAAAACATTGGCGCATATTTCATTCTTGCCGAAATTTTTTAAAATTGATTATCCAGTTGAATTATCAACTGAACTTTTGAAATGCAAAGACAACAAAGCTGTTGAACAACTTGGGATTGAATGGGGAATTCATCAATCTAAAGAATTAAAAGCGGCAAATGTTCCTTGTATTCACTATTATACTATGTCTAATTCTTCACAAGTGAAATCAATCGCTGCCGAAGTTTTTTAATAAATCCTATGAAAAAAAATCTTTTTGTTACGTGTTTGTTCTTTTTGCTTTTAACGGCTAATGTAAATTGGGCACAACCATTGAAATTAAAAAATGCTGTTGTTATTGCGCAGTTTGATAAGTCAGAAGATAGATATGCCTTAGAGGTAACGATTACTGAGTTGTTGACGCAATATAAAATTAAAGCGATGCCATCTTTGAACTTGTTAAAGCAAGGTGCAGATGCTTCCGTTTTGGTGGATGACACGCTTCAACGAGATTTAAAAACGGCAGGTTACGATACTTATTTAGTGGTAAATGTTAGAGGATACGATCGTACTTTTAAGCCTGCAACTCAAAATATATCTTTTGCTCAAATGCTTGATATGACAAGTATTTATCATTTATACAGAGATGAAGCAACCTCTGTGAGTTTTGAGTTTACTTTCTTTAGAAATAACGAAGTAGTTCATCGCAATGTCTTAAAGTGTGGAAATATTTCGGATAGAAATTCGGTATTGAAACGCTTCCGTAAAAAGCTTCCAAAAATCATTGAAAAAAGCTGGAAATAAAGAAGGATGCAATTTTTCTCTTTTCAACAGAATCTAAGAACTTTACAATATTCATTTCTTTTAAAATGAAAGATTTATTAAGTGAATTAAGTGCTCCAGCTCGACGCGCATTAGAAAATAATGGAATTGATTCATTACAAAAACTTGCAACTTTCAGTGAAAAAGAAGTACTAAAATTTCACGGCATTGGAAAAAGTTCTATCCCAAAAATGAAAAGAATCTTAGAAAAAGCGGGTTTAAAGTTCAGAGAAGAATAGATTTTAATTCTACATTCTACATTTTACATTCTACATTCTACATTCTACATTCTTCATTCTAATTCCCCATTCTAAATTGCTTGTCCAATTCAGCATCTTTTGGATCGCCATAAACGCCACATTTCGGAGGACGTTCAAATAATTTAATCACTTTAATTTGTGCTTGAATTGGCCAATATTGAGAAGCAAACCAATTCGCTTTCGCATTAAATCCGTTCCATTCATAAGCGCTAACAATCGGAACGTGAACACCAGGAACAATCATCCAAGCACGATTTAAACGAATCCCGATCCCCAAGCTATAATGAACTTGAGCTACAAACGGTTTTTGAAATTTCAATTCCTGTGGATGATTGGAGAAATTAGCATCGTAAACTTTATTTCCTTGCATGAAATTATAATCGAAATTAAAACCTAAACTTTGGTCAATAAAGTGTTTTCTTGCTTTATCAATTTTCTTTTTCCCGTAGTAAATGAGCGTATGAGCTGAAACGCGCGCAAAGACATAATTATTTTTGAAGCTACCTTCACCATGATACGATTGTACAATATCTCCTAAAGCATTTTTTATGTCAACGTGTGTTGTTTCTGTTCCGCTTAATTGACGAAAACCAACTCCCCAATCAACGTAATCCATGATTCTACTTTTCTTCAAAGGCTTAATCGGAATACCTTTCCATTTTGGAAAATGTGCAAGGCCTAATTCTGCGAAAAAACCAAATTGCCCTTTGGGAGTGATTTCATAATTTCCTCGTGCACCCACATTGTCTGTTAATATTCCAGAAATTGGCTTTGAAGGAATCATGTAAGTTGGTCCAATCGCGAAATGAATACCATCGTTTGTTACAATGATGTAATCATTTCCTTTCGTTCCTTTTTTGAAAGCACCCTGACCAAAAAGTAAAGTTGGAAAAAGTAATGCAAGAAAAATACTGTTCTTCATAAATTAGAAATTAAAGTCTGCGCTTAATTCAAGCATTTTATCCATTACGATTTCACTGTCCCAATTTTGTTCAATATTTGGAATTTCCATTACTTGATCCATTATTTCAGATTGTTTTTTTCCTTGATTGTAAGCCACACTGTAACGGATATTACTGAAAGTTACTTGCGAATACAACGGCAACCATTTATTTGGATACAATTCACTGAATTTTGCTTCGATTTTCTTTCTCAATAAAAATGCAGGATCAGCCACAAAATCGCGCATCACAAAATAATTATCCAAAGATAAATCTTGCAGTGCATCGCCATCAGGCTTGCGTTCGACGCTGTATTCCTCAAAAACAGCTTCCCAATTTTCATTGTGTTTATGCATCAAACGATTCATAACTGTACAATCTTCAAAGCCAGCATTCATTCCTTGCCCGTAAAATGGAACAGTCGCATGTGCTGCATCACCCATCAAAGCTACTTTTCCATAAGCCCAAGGATAACAGCGAATAATTGCCAAATTCGACAAAGGATGATCTTCCCAAGCGTCGGCAATGTTTGGCATCATTTTGTAAAAATCAGGGAATATTGTTTGGAAGAAATCATTTACAGCTTCTTTTGAAGTCAATTTATCAAAAGCGAATTGATCTCCTTCATGTGGCATGAACAAAGTACACGTAAAAGAACCATCTTCATTTGCCAAAGCAATTAACATGAAACGTCCACGTGGCCAAATGTGCAAAGCATTTTTATCCATTGGATAAGAGCCGTCTGGATTTGCAGGCAATAAAATCTCACGGTAACCATCTGCGATGTAGTTCTGACTGTAATTGAAACGATCCATTTTCTGCATCGAATTGTAACGAATAGCTGAAAAAGCACCGTCAGCAGCAAAAATCACATCTGCATGCACTTCAAATTCTTCACCTGTCAAGCTGTTTTTAATGTAAGCAATTCCTTTTTTTAAGTCCGTTTTTAAACATTCGTGGTTATAGTGAATAGTTGCTTTCCCGTGACTTTCGGCAATGTCCATCATTGTTGCGTTCACTTTTCCGCGTGAGACAGAGTAAATCGCTTGACCTTCTTTTCCATAAGGTTGGTAAGTTAGATTGCCCTCTAAATCATGCATCATTCTTCCTGTCATTGGAATAGCGATTTTACGAATTTCATCTCCAACGCCAACAGCATCTAAAGCCGTCCAACCGCGAACAGAAAGTGCCAAATTGATTGACTTTCCTGCAGAAATCTCGGCTTTACGAATATCAGGTCTTCTTTCGTAAATTGTAACTTTATAACCAGCTTTCGATAGGTAAACAGCCCATAATGAGCCAACTAGTCCTGCGCCAATGATAATCGCTTGTTTGTTGTTTTCCATGCTATTTTATTTTCTCCAATGTTTTGAATAAGTTGTTTCAAAGAAAGGATTTCTTCTTCGTTCTTTCATTTTTTTGCGTTGAAATGCAATACTCGCACGCCAAATTACAATTCCACCAACAAGTACAGCAATTGACTGCATCGTTAAATTCACGTAGGTAATCGTTTGGTCTAAATCACCTGAATAACTTGTTTGTATTAAATCTTGAATTGTCATTAGCTACAAATTTAACAAGATTGTAAGCATCTTTTCTAAGAATACTTTTAAATATCCACAATCCTTTTTTCTTAACTGAAATAATTGAATTTGTCAACCAATTGCTTTTAGTACTTTCATAATTTTTGCAATACAAGGCTTAGCTCCTTCTGATAATACTTGAAGAATAATGATATTTCCTTATTTTCTTTAAAATAATTACAAAAACCTTTTGCAAAATTTATTTTCAACTCACTAATTTATCAAAAGAAAAGTTAATTTTTATCATCCCTTAAATCGTAGTTATTATCCTTTCTTAAAAAAAGTAACGGAAACAAAGAAAACTTCAGCTTCTTCCCACCTTTAAAAACTGGATATTTCGTTTCAAGCCTTCAAATTTTGTGCGTTTAACGGCGCTTATTTTAAAAAGCGAATCAAAGGTTTCTTTCTGTAAATCGTGCCAATCATTTTTTGTCAGGTCTAATAAGGAAAGGGTAGGAGTGAAGTGCGCTTCTTGATGGGCTTTCGAAAAACGGTTCCAAGGGCAAACGTCTTGGCACACATCGCAACCAAACATCCAATTGTCCATTTTTCCATTGAATTCGGAAGGCAGCAATTCGTCTTTCAACTCGATTGTCAAATAGGAAATACACTTTGAACCATCCACCACATACGGTTGCACAATCGCTTCTGTCGGACAAGAGTCGATGCATTTGGTACAGGTTCCGCAGTAATCTTTGATGGGACCGTCGGGTTCTAATTCCAAATCAATGATTAGTTCAGCGATAAAGAAAAAACTTCCCTGTTTTGGATGAATCAAATTGCTGTTTTTTCCAAGCCAACCTAAACCAGCTTTTTTCGCCCAAACTTTGTCCATTACAGGTGCCGAATCCACAAAAACGCGACCGCCAACTTCCCCAATTTCAGTTTGAATAAAAGCTAAAAGTTCTTTTAATTTATCTTTAATTACAAAGTGATAATCTTCACCATAAGCGTATTTGGAAATTTTAGGCGCAGTTTCGTCTTTTTGTGTTTCTTCAGGAAAATAATTGAGAAGTAGTGAAACAACAGTTTTTGCACCGTCAACTAACAGTCTTGGGTCGAGGCGTTTATCAAAATGATTCGCCATATAACTCATTTTTCCATGGTAGTTTTTATTCAACCACGCTTCGAGTTTTGGCGCTTCCTCTTCTAAAAAATCAGCTTTTGAAAATCCACAATAAAAGAAACCGAGCGCTTTCGCCTTTTGCTGAATCAAAGATTTGTACGTGGATTTATTCATGGATTAAAACAAACCTCCTTGCACCCAACCGAAATCTTTTCCTAAATGTTTGAATGCTTTTTCGGTTGCTTTTCGACCTCTTGGCGTACGCATTAAAAATCCTTCTTGTATTAAAAAAGGCTCGTAAACTTCTTCCAACGTTCCTGCGTTTTCACCGATTGCTGTTGCAATTGTTGTCAAGCCAACCGGTCCTCCAGCGAATTTATCAATGATCACTTTCAAAATACGAATGTCCATTTCGTCTAAGCCATTTGCATCTACATTCAGTGCGTTTAGCGCAATTTCTGTAATGGCATCGTCGATTCTTCCTGAACCTTTAATTTGAGCAAAGT
Organism: Flavobacteriales bacterium; assembly: GCA_018883325.1. Taxonomy (GTDB): domain Bacteria; phylum Bacteroidota; class Bacteroidia; order Flavobacteriales_D; family Crocinitomicaceae; genus UBA952. The sequence continues at coordinate 19,537 of VEQH01000028.1, forward strand.
CACGCACACGACGTAAAAGTGCATTCGCAATACGAGGTGTTCCGCGGCTACGACTTGCAATTTTAAAAGCGGCATCTTCATCAATACCAATATTTAAAAGACTTGCAGATCTTTCCACAATTAAAGTCAAGGTTTTTGTGTCGTAATATTCTAAACGTGAATTGATTCCAAAACGTGCACGTAAAGGTGCTGTCAATAAACCAGATCGCGTCGTTGCACCAATTAATGTAAATGGATTTAAACTTATTTGAATACTTCGCGCATTGGGACCGCTATCAATCAGAATGTCAATCACATAATCTTCCATTGCGGAGTACAAATATTCCTCCACAACAGGACTTAAGCGATGAATTTCATCAATAAAAAGAACGTCACCTTCACCAAGGTTTGTCAACAATCCTGCTAAATCACCGGGTTTATCCAAAACTGGACCGCTAGTCACTTTAAATCCTACACCTAATTCGTTGGCGATAATATTCGCAAGCGTTGTTTTCCCCAATCCTGGAGGTCCGTGCAGAAGTACGTGGTCGAGCGGTTCTTTTCTCAACTTCGCTGCTTGCACGAAAATGTGAAGATTCTGAACAACAGGGTCTTGACCAGAAAAATCTGTTAAATATTTCGGTCGTAAGACTTTGTCGTAATCTTGTTCGCCAGCACTTTGCGCTTCTTCTCTATAATCGAATGAATCTTCCACGGGTGGGTTTTAGACAAAAATAGTAATAACAATTTTTAATTTTTAATTTTTAATGTTGAATTAGGGCTTTTGGGTCGAAGAAGGGATTTTGGATTTTTGATGCTTGAGGTTTAATTGGGGTTTTGGGTCGAAGATGGGATTTTGGATTTTTGATGTTTGATGTTGAATTAGAATTTTGGGTCGAAGATGGGATTTTGGATTTTTGATGCTTGATGTTTAATTGGGGTTTTGGGTCGAAGATAGGATTTTTGATGCTTGATGCTTGATGTTGAATTAGAATTTTGGTACGAAGAAGGGATTTTGGGTTTTTGATGCTTGATGTTGAATTGGGTTTTGGGGTCGGAGAATTTAGTAATACAGTTCGATTAAGAATTAAAAATCAAAAACTAATAATCCAAACCCTAAAACTGTATTTTTGTGGCATGATTCCATTTTCGCCCCCTCGTATCGATCAACGTGTGCTTGATGAAGTGAATGCAGCCTTGCTAAGTGGTTGGATTACAACTGGTCCGCGCACTAAATTGTTTGAAAAAAAGATCACAGAATATTGTGGATGTAAAACGACAGTTGCAGTAAATTCGTGGACTTCAGGAATGGAAGTTTTCTTGCGTTGGTGGGGAATTGGTGAAGGCGATGAGGTAATTATTCCTGTTTATACCTATTGTGCAAGTGCAAATGTTGTGTTGCATACAGGCGCAAAACCAATTATGGTGGACATTAGCAAAGACGATTTCAATATTTCGATTGAGAAAATTAAAGCTGTAATTACACCTCGTACAAAAGTGATAATGCCAGTTGATATTTCAGGTTTTCCTTGTGATTATGATGCAATTTACGAACTTGTGAACGCTTCAAAAGAGCAATTTTCACCAAAAACTGAAATGCAAAAACAACTCGGTAGAATTTTAATTGCTGCGGATGCCGCTCATAGTTTTGGTGCAAGCTACAAAGGTAAAAAGTCAGGTAGTTTGGCTGATGTTACTTGTTTTTCATTTCACGCGGTGAAAAATCTAACAACTGCCGAAGGTGGAGCTGTTTGTTTTAATTTGCCTTCTGATTTTGACCACGAGGAAATTTACAAGGAATTTTGCATTAAAATTTTGCACGGACAATCCAAAGACGCTTTAGCAAAAACAGTTAAAGGAGCTTGGAAATACGACGTTATTGAACCTGGTTTTAAATGCAACATGACGGATATTCAAGCAGCGATTGGATTGATTGAATTGGAGCGTTATGGTGAAAATTTAGAAAGAAGAAAAACAATTTTTGAAGCCTACGATGCCGCATTTGGAAAAGAAAAATGGGCAATTCTTCCAAAGTACAAGGATGAAGCGCGAGAAACTTGTTACCACTTGTATTTATTGCGAATTGCTGCGATTTCAGAAACCCAACGCGATGCCATTATCCAAGAAATATTTGAGCAAGATGTAGCTGTGAATGTTCATTTTCAGCCACTTCCGCTTTTGACAGCATACAAAAACTTAGGATATTCCATCGACAATTATCCAGAAGCTTACTTAAAATATGCAGCAGAAATTTCTTTGCCTGTTTACTTTAACCTAACGGACGAACAAGTTGAAACAGTAATTCTTGCGGTGAAAAAGGCGGTTAGAATTGTTTTGGGTGAGTGAAAAATGTAATTTCTAGCTTGAAATTCAAGTGTTTCACAATTCATTTCTTTGTACTTATTAACTTTTTTTTATATTTGGTTTTCCTAACCGTTTTTAATGTCAGAATTCGAGAACTATTTGCTAACAGAAGAAAGTAAAACCTTTTTCACTTGTAAAGCATGTAATCGAAAAACGGAACTTCTTTTTCCAGAAAAAGTCAATATTTTCGCTTGTCAATGCGGAAAAATTCATTGTGAGCATGATTACAAAGGCTATTATTACACGGGAAATCAATTTGCCAATAAAGGTTTATTAAAACTAGGGCAACAAGCAAATCTTGATGGTGAAATTTGGGAAATTGTTGGAATTGCAAATAAGTTCAATACCAAATTAGCCTTTGACCGTTGGATTGAATATGTAATGTTCAATAAAAAGACTGAAAAATTTTCTTTTTTGAATTGTGCATACGGAAATTACACTTGGCTATTTGAACGTGAGCGGTTCAAAGATTTAGATTCAAAAAAGAGTGAAAAGCCAAGAATCTTAGAAGTTGACGGCGAGGTTTACAAGTTATACCAGCGTTATTCCTACCGATCTAATTCCATAATTGGACAATTTCCTTATGATCCTATTCAATCAAAGGATATTAATTGTGCTGATTTCGTTTCACCTCCAAATGCAATCTCAATTGAGGAAAACGTTAAAACAAATGAATTTTCATATTTTCAAGGAAGACATTTTTATCGCAAAGAAATCGCAAGTGTTTTCAAAGATGACAGAATAGTTTATCAGTCCAGAGAAGGTGTCGGTATGGCGCAACCTTTTTATGGAAAAATAGATGTAGGAAACTTTTCACGCATTGGCATTGGTTTTATTTTATTGCTTTTACTTTTAAATTTTGGCATTTTTAATCAATTCCATCATTCAAAGGAAATTACTTCTTTTAGTGTAACCTCCTCCACTGAAACACGAAGTTCAGATGAATTTGTAACCCAATCATTTGTGCTCAAAGAACAGGTTGTACCTCATTATTTGAATGTTTATTGTGGTACTTTTTTGAATAACGAATGGTTAGAAGCAGCAATAACGTTAGTAAATGAAAAAACGGGCGACGAGCGCGAATTAGGATTGGTTTTAGAACATTATTCTGGTGATGGATGGGAAGAAGGTTCGAATGCTAATGACATTGGAATTTCTGAAGTCCCAGCGGGTAAATATCATTTTAAACTAAAGATTTATTCAGATTCAGTCTCCGATAAAAGCATAAGCTTTATTATTTCAGAGGAAAATCCTTCTAATTGGAATTTTTGGCTTATTGGATTTATTGCACTAGGAATTATTTTGTTAATGACCTTCGTTAAACAACAATTCGAACGTATGCGTTCAGGGGAAATTGATACTTTATTTGGTTAAACTCAAAGACATGAAAAATTTTATTACCAACAATAAATTCGCCTTCTCAATCTTTAGCCTTTTGCTTGTGCTTTATATTTGGAGCTCATCGTCAAGTTTTCGGATTTTCAGATCAGAATACGGTCATTCGTACAAGGCAGGCTCATACAACGGAAGTATTCACCATAAATAACTTAAAAACATGTTAAACGTAATTCAAACAGAACACATTATCGCATCTTTAGTATTTTCTCTTTTGGGAATTATTATTCTTGTCGTTTCTTTTATCATCATTGATTTATTGACGCCAAGTGCACTTTGGAAAGAAATAACTGAACGTAAAAACCTCGCTGTTGCTTTTTTAGCTGGTTCATTTATGTTGTCAATCGCTATTATTATTGCATCGGCAATGCACTAAACTATGCGAATATTACTGCTTGTCACCATTTTTTTAATCTCTACTTGCGGACTTATTTATGAGTTGGTTGCAGGAACTTTAGCGAGTTATTTATTAGGAGATTCAGTAACCCAATTTTCAACTATCATTGGAACTTACTTGTTCTCTATGGGAATTGGTTCCTATCTTTCTAAATTCGTGACTAAGAATTTAGAAATCAATTTTATACGAATAGAATTGTTGGTGGGATTGATTGGTGGCTTGAGCAGTAGCATTCTTTTTATTTGTTTTGGCTATGGAGCATATTTTCGCGTAATTCTTTACTTTTTAGTTGGTCTGACAGGGCTTTTTGTCGGTATGGAAATCCCACTCATTATGCGAATTTTGAAATCACAATCGAGTTTTAAAGATTTGGTTTCAGATGTTTTTACTTTTGATTACATTGGTTCACTTTTAGCATCAATCGCTTTTCCGGTTTTTTTAGTTCCCTATCTAAATTTAACGCGAACATCTTTACTTTTTGGCTTGATGAATGTTGCCTTAGCGCTTTATTTAATTCATTTCTTTCGACATAAAATTCATAAACCTTCAATTGCTTTTGCGCAAGGAGTCGTTTGTGCCTTGATTTTGGGTTTTGCATTTATTGCCTCCGATTTGATTCAACGCATGAGCGAGGAAGAATATCACGGTGATGGAATTTTGTTTGCTACAACTTCCAAGTACCAACGCATTGTCATTACACGAGATCGAAATGCGTATAGTTTATTCTTAAACAATCATTTACAATTTAATTCAAGAGATGAATATCGCTATCACGAAGCATTAATTCACCCAACTTTTGCCCATGCTAAATCAATTGAAAATGTTTTAATAATGGGTGGAGGCGACGGTTTTGCAGTTCGCGAAATGCTAAAATACCCTGAGGTAAAAAACATTACACTTGTTGATTTAGATGAAAAAATGGTGGATATTTTCAGAACCAATCCATTGATGAAAAAGCTGAATAATAATTCATTATTAAGCTCAAAACTAAAAGTAATTAATCAAGATGCCTTTCTTTTCCTACAAAATCGCAAGCAACAAAAATTTGATGTTATAATCATTGATTTCCCAGATCCATCTAATTTTTCTATTGGTAAATTATACTCAACTACTTTCTATCACCGCCTTCAACAAGTTATGAAACCTAGCACGCTTGGCGTTGTTCAAAGTACCTCACCATTATATGCAAAAGGTTCGTTTTGGTGTATCGATGCAACAATTAGAGAAACTGGTTTGCAAACTTTGCCATATCATGCTTACGTTCCTTCTTTTGGAGAGTGGGGATATGTGCAGTTTTCTATTTTGAAAGAAGCGCCTAAGAAAAGAAAATTACCAAAAGATTTACGTTTTTACACAGAAGCTGAATGGCAAAATATGAAACATTTTCAACAGGATATGCTTGAGGAAGAACCAATTGTCAATCGTTTGAATAATCAAGCACTCATACCTCTTTTTGAGAAAGAATGGGCAGTATTAATGGATTAGTAAACTTATTTTTTTTCAAAAGCAGTTGTAGAAATAGAGAACTTAAATGAACCGTAGAGGATTTGTAAAATTATTGGGAACAGCCGCTGTGGGAACGATTTTAACGCGTAATTTACTAGCTTGCGGTAGAAAAAATCCCATTCAAGTTACCATTGTTGGTGCAGATTTTAAACGCGGACATAGCGTACGTCAAGTTCAAAAACCAAGTTATTTTAACCAAACAATTCAAGTTAAAAATATCATCGTAGGTGGTGGAATAAGCGGATTGTCAACTGCTTATCACTTGCATGAAATGGGTGAAAAAGATTTCCTTTTATTGGAAATGAATAGTGAAATTGGTGGAAATTCAAGTGCTTTGAAAACACCTTATTCTTGGGCTCCACGTGGTGCTCACTATCTTTCTTTACCCAATGAAGATAATTTTCCAATGATTGCTTTTATGCAAAAACACAAGTTAATTACGGGAGTTGAAGACGGAAAATATGTGTACAATGAAAGACAATTGTGCCATGCTCCCAACGAACGCTTGTTGTATCGTGGACAATTTCAAGAAGGCCTAGTTCCAGAATATGGGTTGTCAGAATCTAGTATGACAGAAATTGAACAGTTTTTTAGTTGGATGCGTTCATTAAAAATAGCTATTGATTCAAATGACAAACAACAATTTAATGTACCCGTAAGCAGTGGAGCGTTTGAAATGCACGTTGAAAACCTTGATAAGCTAACTTTTTCAGCATTTCTGGCAGAAAATAAAATTACGAATGAAGAGCTACTTTGGTTTTTAGATTACTGTTGCCGCGATGATTTTGGTGCTGGAATGGACAAAGTTTCCGCTTGGGCAGGAGTTCATTATTTTGCTGCTCGAAAAGCCAATCCTTACAACGCAGATTCAACCTCTGTTTTGACATGGACGGAAGGTAATTTTCACCTTAGTAAACTACTCGCTGAATCGGTAAAAGATAAAATTGTTAAGGATGAGGTTGTGCATGAAATGATTGAAACGGATGAAAATGTTGAAGTTCATTCCTATAATCCTATAAAAAAATCATGGACAAAATATATTGCCGAAAAAGCGGTAGCTGCTTGTCCTTCCTATGTTTCAAAACATATTCTAAAATCGGAAAATTGGCCTTCAGCTTTCTTCGATGGTTTTACTCATTTTCCGTGGTTTATCGGGATTGTAACAGTTAAAAAACTTCCTGATACTAAAAACGGAGTTTCTTTAGCTTGGGACAATGTGAAATATGGAACAAAAGGTTTAGGTTATGTTTCAAATCGTCACCAAGAGTTGTCAAAAATGGAAGGACCTTTGGTCTTAAGCGTTTATTTGACCTTGGATGAAATGGATGCTGCGGAAGGGCGTAAGCATCTATTTGCAATGGATGAAACGGAAATGCTAAAGCGAATTGTTGACGAATTAAAAGGAATTCATCCTGATATTGAAGAAGAAATTTTGTCTGTTGACATCCAACGCTGGGGGCACGGAATGATTACACCTGTACCTGGAACTTTGAAAAAACAACTTTCCTACAAGGAATTGACTGCCAAAGCTAATCGCGTTTTTCTTGCTCATACTGATTATGCAGGTTATTCCATTTTTGAAGAAGGATTTGATGCAGGATTTAAAGCAGCGAACAACTTGAAGAGTGTGTCACATGAAAGGCTGAAAATATGAAATCAAATTGGGTAAATTCGGCACGTTTTGATTTGCTTTGGTTTATAGCACCAATGTTGTTACCACCTTTGATTGTCTTTTTTATTCCATCTGATTTTTTGAGTAGTCAACGAACAGCTATTTTTCCTTGGTCGTGGGTTTTTATTGTCCTAACTATTGATGTTGCACATGTCTACAGTACCGTTTTTAAAACGTATTTTAACAGTAAAGCATTTCAACAACATCGATTGAAATTGTTGTATTTTCCCTTTTTAGTTTGGGTTGGTGGAGCAGTTGTTTACTCCTTAGAAAGTAAACTTTTTTGGACTTGCGTGGCCTATTTTGCGGTTTATCATTTCATTCGACAGCAATACGGTTTTTTTCGATTATACTCTCTTAAACGAAATGAAAATAAGGCTTTGCGCTTTGGATTGAATTTTTGTTTATACGCATTTATGGTGATTCCAATATTAATTTGGCACGTTCGCGGACAACAAAATTTCAATTGGATGACAACAGGTGATTTCTTATATATTAATCTTCCACAGTTTTCTCCTTTTTTGCAAATTACACTTGGTTTAGTGTTGTTTATATACCTCTTTTTGGAGACAAACTCAAGGAAAATCAATGGGAATTGGAACATTCCAAGAATGGTATTAGCACTTTCAACTGCATTTTCCTATTACACCTGTATTGTACTTATCAACAACGATTTCGTGTTTTCATTTGTGAATGTTATTGGTCACGGTATTCCTTATTTTGCGTTGGTTTGGTGGAGTGAAAAAAGACAACTTAATGCGGAAAGTGATCCAATTTTAAAAGTTGTATTGTCTAAATGGGGATGGATTTTGTTTTATGCAATAGTGTTTTGTATGGCCTATTTTGAAGAAGCACTTTGGGATAGTTTATTATACCGAGAACGACCAATGCCATTCGGATGGTTGTATCAGCAACTACCTGCCTTAGATCATCCTATTTTAATTGGAATTGTTGTGCCACTTTTGATTATGCCACAAATTGTGCACTATATTTTAGATGCTTATATCTGGCGCAAGAACGACAACCAAAAATTTGTGAGTTGAGAAAAGAGTTTCATTTTTTTACTTATCCATAATTGAAAAAATTAAATTATTTGGTGCGTTTAAACTAGCGTCTTCTTTCATCGATAAACTATTGACTTTGAATAAATCGCTGGTTAATTCAGGTAATTGAAAGGAATTTTGAGCTTCTAAAAGTCGTGTTTCTGGTGGAAGTTGGTTGTTTTCGGAACGATTTAAAAAAACAGTGTCGTAAATAATTGTTGCTGTTTGTTGTCCTTTCTCAACGAAATAAATCGTGTCGTGGACAACTTTGAAAACAGTATTTGGTTTTGTTGCTGTTTCTCGGTACACGATTTTTGTCTGAACGGAATTGGATGGCCAAATCAATACAAAAAATATTATTACTGCCGCCACTGCAATCAGTGCTTGATACAATGGAATCACCAATCCTTTCTTTGGATTTTGAGGTAAAATCAAAGGTTTAACAGTAGGAATTGAAAGCGTGTTTTCGCTGGTTTCCACAATAATCGAACGTTGAAAATCATAAGTTTCCTGAGAAAAATGAGAGAGAACAAAATGACGTTCTTCCGTTGTGAGTGCATCGAAATTTTTAGATTCCAATAATTCCAATAAGCGTTCTTCAGCGTTTGAAAGTTCCTTTTCCATTTTAGTTTAATTTAAATAATTGTGATTCATTACGCGGGTCAAATCCCTTCATTTGTAAAGCGATTTTTTGAGTGGCGTAAAATAAACGCGATTTAACCGTACCTAATGATGTTTCCATAATGTCAGCGATTTCTTGAAGTGAAAAATGTTCCATATAACGCAACACGAAAACAGTTTTTTGTCCGAAATCTAAAGTTTCAATGCTTCTGTTTAACAATTCATTAAAATGTGCTTTTTCTGCTAAATCTTCTGAAAAATGAACCGAACGATTGAAGGCTGGACTTTCCGCATTTAAACTACTAAATGCAGCGTGACGAAAAGAGGTTTTACACATATTACTTGCGATGGTAAATATCCAAGTGTAGAATTTTTTTGAAGGATCAAACAAGTGTTTTTTCTCTAAAATGCGCAGGAAAATTTCTTGTACGAAGTCTTGTGCTAAATCAACATCTTTTTGCAGCATCTTAATGAAATAACCGAGCAATTTCTGACTGTAACGTCGATGTAATTCCATCAAAGCATCCGAAGAATGATGGTCCATTACTTGAACCATCAACTCTTCGTCCGTTTTTTTATGTAGATTATTTTGGAACAAGCTGCTACTATTTTACTACGATTTCCATTACAATACGAAAGCCGATTCCTGGATCTGCGCTAGTATAAGTTTGTTGCTTATCAAAGGTACATTCATCGAAAGTGTTGTACCAAGAGCCGCCTTTTGCAATTCCCTTTTTATCAATCATTTCAGCTGCATTTCCAAAAGTATTGTACAAGCCTATTTTGTTTGAAACATAACTTCCTATTGAAGCAGTATGAAAAGCGCCATCGTCAAAATATTTACCTTCTGCAACTTTTATGTTTCCAAGGTAGCATTTATTAGAGTTTAGAATATTATCATTGGGAAAAGGTGTTTTTGCGTTCGCATTTCCAGAACCTGCTGCTAATTTCCATTCTTGTTCGCTTGGTAAACGAAAAATGACCTGTGTGTATTTGCGTTTACGTTGTGAGTTATACTGCTGTGTTAACCAATCGCAGTAAGCTTTTGCACCTTCGTAACTTATATTTACAATCGGATAATTCGCATAAGCGGGATGATGGTGATAGTTTTCTACCATTGGATCATTAAAGGAATATTTGAATTTATTGAACCAACCTGAGGAATCGTAAATAGCACTTTTGTACAGTTCAATTTTACCAGATCGCTGCAAATTAGTGAGGAATTTTTTATAGTCTTGGTTACTTGTTTCAAATTTAGCCACATAGACTTTCTCATTTATTTGCAGCATATTCTTTTCAATTGTTTTCACATCTAAAAGTGTTGAAAGCATGGTTGAATTGGAAGCTTTATCGTCCTCAAATAATTCTTGCACTTCACTTTGCAAACCTGAATTCTCACTGATTGAAATGATGTATTTTTCCAGTTGATTTGCTTTTCCAAATTCTTCACTTTCTTGGTAATGTTTGTGAAGTTTTAAAAAAGCAGGGAGATAAGTTTCGTTGAAGCCACACACCACTTTATCCGAAATATTGTAGGAAAAAACGGCTGTTAAATGATCCAGTAAATAGCGTTTTTCGACATTGCGTTTAATGGTTGAAAGGTTGTCAATTGGTTCTTGACCGTATTTGTAAGCCAATCCCGTGAGGTACAATTTATCGCCCCATTTTTCTTTAAAAGTTTCAATTCCAGTTGCAGCAACATACACCGGATTTTTTCCACTAAAGACATGATTGAAAATTGCTGTTTTATTTTCCTCTAACCCCAAACCGCCTTCAAAAGCCTTGATTGGCAATTCTGAATAGCCCAATTCTTTCAATAATTTATTGCGGTAATCATCCATCAAAAACAAGGACGTATTTATAACTGTAACGTCTTTTCGAAACTGTTTCGAGGCTTGTACAATCCAAGTTGCATACGTGTCGTTGTCGCCAACTGTAAACAAAATGGCGTTTGGTTCCAATTCAGCTAATACATTATAAGCCCAGTTTAAAATTCCAGCAGGAATAAGGTTGCTATTGAAACATTTTTGAGCGAATTTCTCTTGTTCTAAACGATTGCGTTCTACTTCATAATACAACATAAGGCCATCAAATGCTCGTGCATCGTTTGGACTAATTTGATGCGCTTTCAATAAAAAAGCACTTTCTTTCATCAAGTCTCCGTTCCAAAAATTAAGGTGATTTGCTTCAAAAGTATTAGGAATAATTTTCATTGCTTCTTCCGCAATTTGGTCGCATTTATTTTTGTATTCCTCTCTTTTTTTATCCACATCCACATTGGGCATATAATACGAATTGGAAAGGTTTTTCAAAGCACGAGTAGCCGCAAAATAATTGTACCACGCCTCGGGATTTGTTTTGTTTTTATCAATTTCAGCTTTCCAAAGTTGCTGTTGTTGTTCGTACCAAGAAATTTCTTGAACTTCTTTCGTTATGCTGTAAACTGTTTCTTTTTGCTGTGCGACAAGTTGCCCGAATACAAACAAATAGAAAGCAAAGAATATTTTTTTCATTGTATTAAAATTAAGATTTATGATTCAAAAATGAGCTTTGAGTTTCGAAATTCGGAGGTATTACTCAGAAGTCTTGAAAAGGTTCAAAGGAATGAAAAAGATTTATTTTGATTTTTAAACGAATTAAACCGAATATGTGTATCCGCTTGTTTCCCTAAGCTTGTTTGAAACGAACTCAAATTGAATTTACTATTTTAATTGAAATTTCATCTAACAAGATTCCTCACCTTGTTCGGAATGACCCTTCGGTTAGACTAGGTGGCGAAAATGCGAAGCATTTTCGCAAGACTATATTGAAGCAAGTCTTTCCGAACGGAGTGAGGAATCTTTTGAAAAACAGTTATTATAATTCGAGATTTTAAAGCAGTCTATAGGGACATATAATGAGACCACAAAAACACCTTCGATGGAAAATCTCAATAAAAACCTAAGTTCGATTATTAAAATTGGATTCAGACCGCTCAGAAACAATGAGTTACGAGCAATGCTTTTGAAGGTTTACCTTCGGTGCTACTCCGTGGTGTCGGGATAAATCGATAAAGCGTGGTGAAGTAAATCGTTGTTTATCAGCGGAAAACTTTACCGCTTTACATAAAAACCAGTTAGATTGCGTTGTTTCCTCTCAATTTAGTCCGCTACCGCGTAGCAGCAACGAAGTTAAATCTTCGAGAAAACGCCTTGTCTAACAGATTTTTATGTTAATCTGAATTTCAATTTTACAATCGAACTCAGGTTAAAAGTGTTGTTTTGTGTCAATTACCAATCCATTGGGGAAAGTAACGGATAAGCATAAAATCGAAAATGTTAAAATTCAAGATTTAGGTATTGAACATAAATGTCGAACAAAATATTATTTCTATTTTTATCAAAATTGATTTTTGACCTACGGAAGATTACTATATTTTGTATTATTTGTTTTTTCATTTCTGAATCTACAAGCACAAAATGCGGAAGAAAATAAAGCTCAAGTAGAAGAAATCAAGCAGCAACTTATTGATGAAAATTTAAAGTTCACTTCTAGTCAGGAGTTGAATTCTACCCAAAACGAAATTTACAAAAAGAAGCACAAACAAAAGATTGACGCTGAATTAAAAATCCTAAGTTCAGATGCAATCATCGCAAGTGGTGAACTTTATTTGAAAATCAATTCCATTTTTGATAAAATCGTTAAAGCTAATCCTGAAATACCTCAAAACACTCGTTTAGTTCTTTATCGTTCCAATGATTTCAATGCCTTTACAATGGGCGACAATGTTGTGTTTATTCACATTGGACTTTTGCAAGATTTGAAAAATGAAGCTCAAATTGCACTTGTTATCAGTCATGAAATTGCACACAACACGCTTAGACACGTTGAAGAATCTTTGATTGAATCAGTTAAAAGGGAAACAGATAAAGAATTAGAGAAAGAAATAAGTGGAATTTTAAGAACTGAATATGGTAAAGTAAGTTCGTTGAATGCATTGTTGTTACCTCGAATTTTAGAGTCACGTGAAAAATCTAGGTCGCATGAGTTTGAAGCAGATTCTTTGGGTTTATTGTATATAAAAAATGCTCAGTTTAATCTTTCAGATGCACTTTCAATGTTTCATGTGATGGAAAGAAAAAGTAAAAACGCTTCTGATTCATTGAATTACAGCTCGTTTTTTCATTTTGAAACAATTCCAACTATTCAATCCTTGGATTCAGAATACGAACGCGAAAGTTCTTTGGGAACGTTTACAAAAGATGATTCTAAATTGCCTTATTTGGCAACGCATCCGTATGAAAGAGATCGATTTTACAGGTTGGCTACCATTTTGAAAGTAGACACAACTTTTAAAACGTATGAACCAAAGCAAGATTCATTTCATCAATTGTTGAAACAGCAAGTCGGAATGGAAATGATTCAGAATTCCTGGCGAAATAAAAACATAAGCGAGGTAATTTATTATGCTATTAATTTTCTCGAAAAAAATCCGGAAAACGAAGAAGCGAAACAATATTTAGCATTGGCGTTTAAAACTTTAAGTTATTTTAAACGAAAACGAGTTGCAGGGAAATTTCTTCAATTACAAAATCCAAAATTCCCAGAAGATTTTGATAGAGTTTGTGCGCTTACTTACGCAATTTCTCCTTCAGATTGCAATGCCTTATTTGACATTTACAAAAAACAGATTTCTCAATTCCATTCACCTCAAAGTGAAGTTGTAGAAATTATTCAACATATTGAGAGTGAATCTTATGATTTGTTAGAAATTACTTATCGAGATAACAAAGAAGTCATTTATAATTCTAAGCTTAGCTTTATATTAGAAGAAATTGAAATTCAATTGAATAATAGCAATATGAAATTGAATTTTATAGTACCAAAATCAAAATCCAAACAAAAATGAAAAATGCAAAGTTAATACTGATTGCACTCTTGTTGAGCGTGTTTTCGGTGAGTGCCCAAGAGGCAAGTGTATCTAATGTTTTAAATTTAAGAACAGCAAAACACTCCGGTCAAATTGTTGAACAAAATAAACTAGTTGGTTATTTTATTTTTTACACGAAAGAAAAAGTAGATAGAAACAACACCGCTTATGAAATTCAAATGTATGATGACAACTATAATCCATCTTCAAATTTTGAAATCGTTAGACCGAAAAATTCGATTCTTTTGGAAATGGTTTATAATGGAAGTGTTTTCATGCTGCATTTTTACGATTCGAAAACAGGCTATGAATTTGTAACCTTCGATAAAAGTGGTGAAATGAAAGGTTCAAAAAAGATAAGTAAAGACGAAATCAGCAAATGGGATTTGAACAAAGTTTCAATGAATTTACAATCAGAAACAGAAAACATTTCTATCTATCCAAATGGAGATAAAGGTTTCATTCGTTCTACATTCACAAAATATAAAAAAATCGGCTACGAAATAGTTGCTTATGATAATGAGGCAAATGAAGTGTGGAGTTATAAGTCAAGTGAGACTTCGGATATGATTGAAATAGTTGAAATTAACGACGTTTCAGCTAACTATTTAACGGCAACGGTGACGAAGAAAAAGAACATCACAACACGCGAAATGTCTAATTTCATGTTGCTAATCAATTTGAATGATGGTTCAAAAATTACAGAGATAAGCATGGGTGATGATGTTTCTGGATTACGTTCATTGTTAAAATCATTCTTAAATGAAAGCAAGAAAAACATTACAATTGTAGGTGAATACTACAAACCAAATGACGACATTGTTAAAGACAAAAGTCAAGGTTTATACATGCAAGAAATTTCTTTAACTGGTGAGGATTTAGGTATAACAAACTATGCTTGGAAGGGAGATATCGATCAATTTGCTTCTGTAACAGATTCAGATGGTAAAAAAGAAAGACCTTTTTATGCGTTTTTTCATGACGTAGTAATTTCTAAAAACGGACATGTGTTTTTAATTGGAGAGCAATTTTTGAAGCAAATAAGTGCTGGAGGAATTGCAATGCAAGTTGCTGCTGGTGCATTGGGTGGTCAATCAAATGCTTCGGCTTTTGAAATGTTATTGGGTGACATGATTGTTATTGAATTTGATGCAAAAAAGAATTTGGTTGATTTCAAAAAAGTTGAAAAGAAAAGAACAAACATCATTCTTCCTGCAGGAATGGGAATTTATGGTTCAACAACTTTGGGGTATTACATTAAATCGATGGGTGCATTTGACTATTCATTTACTTCAAAAAACAAAGAAAAAGACGTTTACGATGTTATTTACATTGATGCGAATAGAAAAGAAGATGACAAATCATCCAAAAGTGATTTAATGGTTGGTGTAATTTCAATCAAAGCAGGAAAAGTAACACAGAACAGAATTCCAATCAACTGTGAATCTAAAACTTGGTGGATTCAACCAGGGAAACCAGGATTTATTTCAGTTTCCGAATATTTCAGAAAAGAAAAGAAAATTGATATGCGCCTAGAGAAATTGTCTTATTAATTTCTAAAACTTAATGAAAACAAGAGGGGAAGCAACGTGCTTCCCTTTTTTTGTGCTAATTTTTATTTTATCTATAACGAATTGTAATTTGGTTTTTATAAAAATTAAATATTTGTTAAAACTTTTTTTACTAATTTGGTGGCACTAAACTAAACCCTTATGAAAAAGAAATTTATAAAATTGTCTTTACTTACATCTTTAAATTTGATATTTTCATTTATCAGTTTCTCCCAACTGGTGAACATTGGAAATAATCCGAATGAAAAATGTGCGGCTGGAATAATTCATAACCAAATGATGAATGACCCAGCTTATGTACAAAAAATGAATGAATTTGAGTTGTTCGTAAAAACAAGACACGATGATCCAACTCCTAAAATTGCTGCTCAGTACAGAATTCCTGTTGTTGTTCACGTACTTCATAAAGGTGAAGCCGTTGGCGTTGGTACAAACGTGAGTGATGCAGATATTCGTGCTGCTATTCAAGAATTAAACAATCGTTACCGCAAAACGGCAGGAACTGCTGGTGCAGGAAACGGTGTGGATATGGAAATTGAATTTGCTTTGGCTGTTAGAAATCCAAGTGGTCAATGTACAAATGGAATCAATCGCGTGAGCATGACTGGAAATGCAACTTACATGGCAAGTGGTGTGAGAAGTACTACCTCAAATGGAATTACAGATGCGCAAGTTAAAGCAGTTGTTTCATGGGACAGAACAAAATATTACAACATTTACCTTGTTTCAGAAATTGACGACAATGAGGGTGGTGCAGGTGTACAAGGTTATGCTTACTTCGCTTCTTCTCATGGAACATCAGTTGATGGTGCTGTAATTTTAGCAAGCAATTTTACATCAGGTGGTTCCATGACAACAACGCACGAAATGGGTCATGCATTAAATCTTTACCATACATTTGAAGGTGACGGTTCTGGAGCAAATTGCCCAACTCAAACAAACGGATGTGGTTCAAATGCTGGTGACTGTTGTGCTGACACACCTCCTCACAAAAGAAGTCAAAGTGATTGTAATACAACTGGAACAAATAGTTGCAACAATAACTCTTCCAATACATTATTTGTAAGAAACTACATGGACTATTCATCTGATGCTTGTATGAATATGTTTACAGCGAATCAAAAAACAAGAGCATTAGCAGCTTGTGCTTCAGATAGAGCTTCTTTTTTCGCATCAAGTAATTTAGCTTTAGTTCCTGTTTCAGCTCCTGTTGTTGATTTTACTACAACATCATCTGTAATTTGTTCAGGTCAAACGGTTAGTTTCTTAGATTTATCAGCTTGTGTACCTAATACTTATTTGCCAGAAACAAACTGGAGCAACATTACATTCAGTTGGACATTTACAAACGGATCAACAGTTTTAACTTCAAATGTTCAAAATCCAGTAATGACTTTCACAGTTCCTGGTGCTTATGATGTGAAGTTAACAGTTACAACTGCACAAGGAACTAATACACTTACAAAACCAGCTTATGTCGTTCTTGCAGGAAATCTAACAAATGCATGTACACCAACTTCGACAAATGCAGGAAATTTCGGTCAAACAATTAGTAAAGTTGCTTTCAATACAATCAGCAATACAACAAATTCTATGACGAATGTTGCTTACACGAATTTTGCATGTTCAGACAATACAATAGTTCAAGCAGGAAGCACATATCCTTTATCAATAACAGCAAATGCGGGGCCTTCAGCTGCTCAACGTTTTGAAGTTTATATTGATTATGATAATAACGGTGTGTTTGCAAATCCGGCTGAACTGGTTCATTCTGGAAGCGTTGCAATTGGATCACAATCTGCTTTAAATACACAAACATTAACTGCTAATGTTACAATTCCTTCAACAGCAGTTACGAATACATTTTTAAGAATGCGTGTGATGGGTGATGCTGCAACAATTTCAGCCGGTAAAAGAACTTGTTCTTCTGCGTTTTCAATTGGTGATGTTGAAGATTATGGAATTTACATTCAAAACAGTACCCCAACAGCGCCAGTTGCCAATTTCACAGCAAATAACCAAGTAGTGTGTACTGGTCAATCTGTTCAGTTTACAAGTACTTCAACAGGAAATCCAACAAGTTATTCTTGGACTTTTACAGGAGGAAATCCAGCAACAAGCACACTTGCTAATCCAGTTGTAACTTACCCAACAGCAGGGACTTATGCAGTTTCTTTAACCGTTACAAATTCACTTGGAACAGACACAGAAAGTCAAACTTCATACATTACTGTTTCCGCTGGTTCTGGAGTTGCTTTACCATTCACAGAAGGTTTTTCAGCAACAACTTTCCCTCCAACTACAAGCTGGACAATTGTCAATACAGATGGTGGCGCAACAACATGGGCTAGAAACGCAACAATCGGAGTTGCACCAACTGCTGGAAATTCACTTGTATTCGACAACTTTAATTTTGATGATCGTCCAAATCAAGATGTTATTCAATTGCCAAAATTGGATTTAACTCCTTTTACAGCATCGTCAATGACTTTTAATGTTGCTTACGCAGCATTTAGTGCAAACAATGTTGATGGTTTACAAGTACTTGTTTCTTCGGATTGTGGAACAACATTTACAACGGTTTACAATAAAACAGGTTCAACTGTTGCCACTGGAAATTTACCAACTGCAGCTGCACAAACAGCTGTGTTTACTCCAACAACAGCACAATGGAGAACCGAAACTGTTGATTTGAATGCTTATGCTGGTCAAAATGGTGTAATTATCCAATTTAAAAATATTGCAGGTTATGGAAATCGCTTGTTCATTGACAATATCAATATCACAGGAACAGGAACACCAACTTCTCCTGTAGCAAGTTTCACTTCTACACCAACTTCAACAACTTGTACTGGACAAACTGTTCAATACACAAGTACTTCAACAGGTGTACCAACAACTTATGCTTGGTCATTCCCAGGAGGAACACCAGCAACAAGTTCAGCTCAAAATCCAACTGTAACTTATGCAACGGCGGGAACTTATAATGCTTCTTTGACAGTGACAAACTCACTTGGTTCAAATACATCTAATCAAACAAATTACATTACTGTAAATGCTACACCAGTAGCTCCAACAGTTACTGCAGCAAATAGATGTGGAACTGGTACTGTTACCTTAGGTGCAAATGCAGCAGCAGGAACTTTATCTTGGTTTGCAGCTGCAACAGGTGGTACGGCGTTAGGAACAGGCGCATCTTTCACAACACCGTCAATTTCTACAACAACTACTTATTATGTTTCTACAACAGCTTCTGGTTGTACATCAACAAGAACACCAGTTGTTGCAACAATTAATCCTACTCCAACAGTTGCTAACCCAGGTAATAAAACAGTGTGTGTTGGTGAACCATCAACTGCGATTGCTTTTACAGGAAGTAGCTCATCTTCAACTTATGCTTGGACTAATAGCAATGCAGCGATTGGTTTAAGTGCTTCGGGAAATGGAAACATCGCTTCATTTACACCAACAACTTTAGGTACATCAACGGTTTCAGTTACTCCAACTTTAAATGGATGTACTGGTACAGCAGTATCATTTACAATAACAGTTGTGGATTGTAATGTTGGAATTGACGAAAACGGAGCAGAATTAATCATCATTTATCCAAATCCAACGAGTGGTTTACTAACCGTTAAAGACATTCCTTTGGATAAAGTTACAACCTTAGAATTGGTTGATGCAGCAGGAAGAAAAGTTGGCAGCTGGAAATTAGATAATTCTATTTTCAATGTTGATTTAAGTGCTTATTCAACTGGTTCATACAACCTTATATTCAAAGGAGAATCAATTCAATTATTGAAAAGATTGGAAATTAAAAAATAGATTGAATCAAAAGTAGTGAAAGCGTCATTGAGTCATCAGTGACGCTTTTTTATTGAAAAATAGATGTGCTTTGTTTTAATTTGGATTTAATATCCTTTCGTTTAAGTATTTGTTAATCAATGTTTTTTAATTGGTTTACTTACCATTCCTAGATGATTCAAGTTAAATAAAAAATAAATATTTCTTTCTCAAAAATTCAATCAAAACTCTACTTTTGCAACTTTATATTTTACACCTAACTAATGACCATTAACGAATTATTCAAAGCTTTTACGGACATTGAATTTCAAGCGAATCGATTGATGAAAATCAAAAATTTCGACGATGGACATTTACAACAATTTGATATTCGTTCAGAGGAGATTCGACTGGAAGTTTTAAAATTGGATTTAAGCGATGAAATGAATGAAGAATTTCGCAATTTAGGTCGAATTGACTGTGAATATTCTCCTGAAATTAAATTTGGACATACTTTGCTCAATATCCTGAGTTTTGGATTTTACAAAAAAAGATACATTTCCCGAAAACGTGAAACCTATTTTATTGGTGAAATCAATCACCGCAAAAAGTTATTTCTTCACACTAAACATCAACTTAAAGATACATAATGGACAATAAATTAGACGCTAATTATTGGCAAAGTCGCTATGAAAACAATCAAGCTGCTTGGGATTTAGGTGCGGCATCCGATCCAATTGTTGAATACGTAAATCAACTTACAGATAAAGAATTGAGTATTTTGATTCCTGGCTGTGGAAATGCACACGAAGCAGAGTATTTATTCAAGAAAGGTTTTAAAAACGTAAGTGTAATTGACTTAGCGAAAGCACCACTTGAGAATTTAAAAAGAAGAGTTCCTGATTTTCCTGATTCACAACTAATTCAAGGTGATTTTTTTGAGCTAAATCAGCAATATGATTTAATAATCGAACAAACACTTTTCTGTGCGATTAATCCTAATTTGAGAAAAGACTATGTTCAAAAAGCAAGTGAATTATTAAAACCTGAAGGTAAATTTATTGGATTGCTTTTCAATCGCGAATTTGAAGTTGGACCTCCATTTGGTGGAAATAAAACGGAATATTTGACTTACTTTTTAACTTGTTTTCAAGCAATTAAAATGGAAGTTTGTTACAATTCTGTTCTTCCAAGAAAAGGCAGCGAGTTGTTTTTTATTGCGAAAGAGCCTAAGAAATTATAGAATTACTTCCATCCACAAAGCAAAATGATCTGATAAGTCTTTGTTGTTTTTGCTCCATCCTTTTCTGTATCTTTTAATTTCACGGCGAGATTCACGCGACTCTTTGTTTTCATTTGATCTAAAAAAGATAAAATCAATTAATCTTGCATCTCCTTTTTCTTTTGTGAGCATATCATTGTTTTTGGGGTCGTAGGTATGTTGGATTTCACCTGAAATAGGACCGTCGTTCGCTTTGAAAAAGTCAAGCATCATTTGATAAAGCTTGCGATTTGTTTTTTTGATATTGAAATCACCACAAATGAGCTGAGGAATCCCACTTTTAGAGTGCTTTTCTATTAACTTTTTAATTTGCACCAATTGTTTTATTTTCACCTCTTCGCCTCCTGCAGCATTCATATGGGTTCCGAGCAATTGAATTTTTTTACCATCAACGTCTGCCTCCACTAATAAAGCACCTTTTCTTGCCACGCAATCTTCTTCTTGACAATCCGAAAATTCTACAGTTTCTAGTTTACGAATCGGATAGCGACTGAAAAAAATCACACCACTACTCAATCTAAAAATACTGCGAGCCTCGTTTGCAGGACCAACAACGTATGGAAATTGTTTTGAAAGTTCAGCTTTCATACGTTTGTTTGCCTTCGTATCAAACAATTCTTGAAAACAAACAATGTCGATTGAATCTGAAAGAATCTGCTCAGAAATCAATTTAATTCGTTTAAGTGGGTGATGTTTGATAGCAATATTATATTGACGAGGAAGCATTTTGATATTCCAACTTAAGATTCGCAACTTCGTTTCTTTTGCGTTAAGAGTAGCGGAAAAAACAAAAAATAAGGCTAAAAACAAATACTTCATGGTCAGGTAATTAAAGGCTAAATGTAATTTTTAATTATTCAAATTGTTTTAACGGCATGTGAAAAAACAATTAAGAATTTTATCCTCTGAAATTAATTCAATTTTTTGGAAAAAAGAAATTTGTTTGAAAAAAAAATAGTCATCGTCCAATGGATTGTTGTAGTCTTGAATGATTTTTAAATTCATCATTTATTAAAAAACTAAAACATATTAAGATTTGATTTGTCTTTATAATATGTTTTCATTTTTCAAAAAGAAGTCTAAAAAAGAAGTGCTACAAGAAGAGCACCGTAAATTACTAGAAGAAGCTTACAAAATGAGCTCAATTAATCGTTCAAAATCAGATGAATTGGTTGCTAAAGCTGCTGAAATTGAGCGAAAAATCGAAGAAATTAAGGAATAAAAAAAACCATAAACTAATTTACTTCACAAAAACCAAGTGCAATAAATTAATTTATGGTTAGAAATTCAAATGTCTAAAACAAATCCGTAAAGTTGTTTTAGACGAAAAGATTCAAATTACTTTTTTAAGAACGTAGTATTGTATAACTCAATACTTTCTTGCAAGATTTTCATTGCTGTTGTTTTATCTAAGAAATCTTCAACTACAACAGTTTTGTTTTCCAGTTTTTTGTAATCTTCGAAGAAATTTCTAAGCTCAAATACAAAGTGTTGAGGAAGTTCAGAAATATCATTGATGTGGTTAACACTTGGGTCACCAGCAGCGACAGCAATAATTTTATCATCTGCTTCACCTTGGTCAAGCATACGCATTACACCAATGATTTTGGCTGATACTAAGCACATTGGCACGATGTCAATCTGTGAAATCACCAAAATATCCAATGGATCTTTGTCGTCACAGTATGTTTTTGGTATAAATCCGTAATTAGCTGGATAGTAAACGGAAGAATACAAAACGCGATCTAAGCGCAATAAGCCACTTTCTTTGTCTAATTCGTACTTAGCACGAGACCCTTTTGGAATTTCAATAATTCCTTCCACAATATCACCTTCAAAGTGATTCTCAACTGAATGCCAAGAGTTTGATTCTAAATTCATTAAATTTATTTTTATTTTGTTTTTAAACCATTTTGTTCCCAAGCTGTAATTCCTCCTTGCAAATTGATTAGCAATTCTTCACTGAATCCATTTTGAACTAGAAATTGAATTGCTCTTGCACTTCTCGCACCAGCTCTACAAGCTAATATAACTGTTTGATCAGTAGGGATTTCTGTAAATCGCTGCTCTAATTCACTAAGTGGAATATTGATTTGATTCTTAACATCATAAGAGGAAATTGCCAATTCATCTTTTTCTCTTACATCCACTAATAAAGTTTCATTTTCCAATAAACTAAACGCATCAAGTGAGTTAAGTTCTTTCATATTTCTTGATTTTAGGCTGCAAAAATAAGGTTTAAACAGTGCTTAATTGATTTTTTTTGTTAATGTTTTAAAAGATGAATGTTAAGATTTTTTGAATCTCGAATTAATTTATTGAATTTACTTTTCTTACCACAAGCTTTTTCTAAAATCAAGTTATTGCTTTAAGTTCACTAATTTTTCAAATTCAATCCTTCAATAATTTCTACCTTTGGCGAAATTTAAAAAAACACGCATGAAAAAATCCTTTTTGATACTTTTTGTATCCCTACTAAATTTCTGTTTTGGGCAACATGCCACAACTGAAAAACGAATTGAAATCGAATTTGCTGATAATTACCTAGAAGAACGCGTTATTCCAATGGGAAAAAATGGATTTGTGTTGCATTCGCGCCAAAAACAAATGCCAAAAGGTAAGAAAACCTTGAAGTATACTAAATACAATTCAGATTTGGAATTGATCGGTGAAAAGGAATTGGTTGTTACGTCCAATATGTCTTCAAAAGATTATGTTGTTGACAATAATTTCTTGTATATGGCTTACACACACACTCCAAGCGGGAATTTTACAGTCACTCGCTACGATATTGTAACAGAAGAAATTAAAGAATTCTCAGGTAAATCTGAAAAAGGCGCAAGAATTGTTGACTTCAATGTTTTGAATGGTGTGTATTACTTTTTCTGCAACAAGAAAGGTCAACATTCAATGATGATTGTGGATCTTGATAAACAAGAAATTACAAACAAACCTTTGAACTTTGAAGTGAAATTTCCAAAAACAGTTTCATTATCAAATTTTCAAGTGATGGAGAATTCGAATGAATTAACCCTTTCAATTGACTTTAGAGAATCTACAAAAGACATTAAATCTTATTTCGTTATTTTAAATGATAAAGCTGAAATAACAACTTTTTATGATTTGTCTGAAACAGAAGGAAAGTACATCGTAAATTCTACAGCAACGAAAATTGGTGAAAATGACTATATCGTTACAGGAAATTTCTCTCTTGGACGTTCTGCAACTATGTCTCATGGTTTATACATTGCGATTATTAAAGGAGGAAAAATTGACAAAATCAACTTTTATAATTTTGCAGACTTGAAAAATTTCTTCTCTTACAAAAGTGAAAAAGAACAAGAGAAAATAGAGAAAAAGAAAGATAAAGCAGAAGCAAAAGGTAAGGATTTTATCGTGAGCCAATTTCTTGCTACTCACAATGTTTCTAAAATTGAAAATGATTATTTCTTGCTAGCAGAAGCTTATTATCCAACTTATAGAACAGTTACAACAACCAATTCTAACGGTAGTGTTTCAACACGCGAAGTTTTTGATGGTTTCCAATACACACATGCATTCATGGTTAGATTTGATAAAGATGCAAATATCGTTTGGGATCAATCGGTTAAAATGTATCTTTTCTACAAACCGATGACTGTTAAACGCTTTGTAAATGTTTCTAAAACAGAGAAAGGAAATATAAGCTTGGTTTTTGCAGATGCAAAAGTGATTAAAAGTAAAATTATTGACTTTAATGGAAACACTGTAAGCGAAGTAAATTCAGAAATGATTGAAACGGGTGATGAAGATGATAAAACTGTAAGATCTATTTCAAATATCGACTTTTGGTATGATACTTTCTTTTTAAACTACGGTTCTCAAAAAATTAAAAACAAAGGTGACGACGACCAAAAAGGTAAACGATTTGTATTTTTCGTAAGTAAGGTTAAACTTTAAAAAAGCAAATAATTCATTTTAAAAGCTACTCAAAAAATTGGGTAGCTTTTTTTTTAAAGTTTTTTTTCGATATTATTAAGAATAATTCTAAATACCATTTTAAAGGTATTGTTTAGACTAATTCTAAATAAGAGCTTTGCAGAAAAAAATCTTATGAAAAAAATCAGTTTACTTTTGGCACTATCATTGACTTTTTACAGTCAGTTGTTTAGTCAAAATTCAGAAATCTATGGTAGAGTTGTCAATTCACTCAACGAACCTATCAGTGATGTTACTATTCAAATTCTAGAAACTTCAATTAATTCCAAAAGTGATAAGTACGGAAATTTCGTAATACAAAACTTAAAGTCAGGAAGTTATTCTTTAACAATAATGAAATCAGGTTTTGAAACTCAATCGAAAAAAGTTAATCTTCGAATGAATGAACGATTGGAACTTAATCTTTTACTAGTAGAGAAAGAGAAATTATTAGAGGAAGTAAATGTTAAAGGTTTGAATACCAATAAATATTTCGAAGATTCAAATTCGACTGTTGCTAAACTTCCATTAAAAAACTTAGAAAACGCTCAAGTTTATAATTCTATACCTCAAAAGCTTTTGCATGATCAAGTGGTTACAGATATGAACGATGCATTAAAAAATGCAACAGGAGTAACACGTTTGTGGGAATCAACGGGTAGAGGAGGAGATGGTGCTGAATATTACACAATGCGAGGTTTTAGCGTTCAACCAACGATGATAAACGGAGTTCCAGGTGTAAATAACGGAGCAATTGACCCCATAAATATCGAAACTATTGATGTTTTAAAAGGACCATCTGGAACATTGTTTGGTAGCCCTATGATTTCTTACGGAGGTTTGATAAACGTTTCAACTAAAAAACCACATGATAAACTTTCTGGCTCATTTGGGTTTATTGCTGGAAGTTTTGGGCAAAATCGATTTACTGGTGATATCAATATTCCAATAGATAAAAAGACAGCTATTCGCATCAATACGGCTTATAATCACCAAAATTCTTTTCAAGATGCTGGATTTAGAAAATCATTTTTTATAGCGCCAAGTTTTAAATTTTCTCCGTCTGAAAGAGTAACATTCTTAATCAATACTGAATTTCAAAATGATGAATCAGCGAATGCACCAATGATTTTTTTAAACAGAAATGCACCACTTACTCATACAACATTAACGCAATTTGACAAAATCTATGAGCAATCCTTTACTTCCAACGACTTAACAATTAAAAATCCAACAATGAGTATTCAAGCTCAAGGTATAATTAAACTTTCGTAACTAATCAGTAATCACTCAATTTCTATAGTTATTAACAATTTCACTAGTTGCTTTTGATTTTTTATTGTTTGATTAACTAAAATTGAGGTGTTTATTAATAATTGTTTTTAACTCAATAACAAG
>VEQH01000127.1 GCA_018883325.1 Flavobacteriales bacterium
AAAAAATGTATCGATTAAAAAGCAAACCCCATAACAACACAAAGTAGGGCTAGCGAAAGCATCTGTCAACAATAGACTAAAGCCGAACCTTCACTGCGTTGCGCTTCGGTTTAGTCCTTCTATGTTGTGCGTTCGTGCTTTCTTTATTGTTAATTATACTGTCTATTTTTAAAGTTAATTTTTTAGCACCAATTTCGTTTAAATGATCTGCATCATAAAAATCGTCAGCAATAAAGGTTTTGTCTGTCAAGAAATTATAATATGATGTGTTTGTATTTTTTGCGGACAATTGTTTAATAATATTTACAGAATTGTCAAGTTGAATTGGATTTAGATTTTCTCGATATGATGAATATGCTGGACAACTTATAAAAATAATTTTCAGATTATTGTTATTCGCAAATTCAATTATCGAATTTATTGTCTGAATATTTTTAGAAAAAATAGGTTGATTCTTTTCTAATTCCACAGTATGCCTTTTTGAAGCAACTTTACCTGTTTCTATTAGGTCTTTGCTTTCTTTTGAGTTGTAAGTTGTACCAAATCCGAATTTATTACATGTAACACCTGATTTTCCATTAAACAAGTATGATTTGACTCTTGAAATATTGCTTGGCAATTTCCCATTAAATATTTCAAAACCACTCCAGTAATTTCCATTTGTAGAAATGTCATAATAGATACTGTAATTTTTAACTCGCCAATTTTCAATACCACCTTCGAGTGTCGTGTACATTGAAAAATAATCAATTGGAATAATGAGATATTTTAAATTTTTCCATCTGCCTTTATACTTTTCAAGAATAGCTAAATCAAAATTTAATGATTGAGAAATATGTGCTCCATTAAAAGATTTTCGTGAAATATATTCTGGATTAATTCCATAGTAAATATGAGAACTACCCAAAAACAAGACTTCTATATTATTAGAATTTGTATTTAGATAGTTTTTTTTTAACGAATAATCATTTGGAATATCTCTCAATAATAATTCAAATGAAATCATTCCAACTAGAATTGGAGTCATAAATAGTATTAGAAGTTTTATGAATTTTTTCATGACTTAAAATTGGAAATAGATGAATTGTTGTTCAGAACCTGCAAAATAGAATATTGTAAACACTATTATGTAATAGAAACCCCATCGAATAACACGGGGAATTTTCAAGCTATATTTTTCAAGAGCATACTGATTTTCTCTCCCAAACCACTCAATGATGATAAAGACTAGAAGTAAAACAAATAACAATTTTGGCATTACTGATGGAAATGATAATAATGAGCGTGAAAATATTTGAGAAATATAATTCATAGCGTGACTTAAATTCTCTGCTCTAAAAAATATCCATGCAAAAACAGTTAAGCAAAAGGTAATTCCAATGGAAAGTAAATCTTTTAAATTAGGTAAGTATTTCCCTTTTGCAACAATTTCAAGATTATTTCTATTCGTATTAAATATTATTGATGGCATAATGTACAAAGCATTTAGAAAGCCCCAAATAATAAATGTCCAATTTGCTCCATGCCAAAAACCACTTACTAAAAAAATAATAAAGGTATTCCTTATCTTCAACCACATTCCTCCTTTACTGCCACCTAATGGAATGTAGAGATAGTCTTTAAACCAAGAAGAAAGTGAAATGTGCCATCGCCTCCAAAATTCGGCAATGTCTCTTGAGAAATACGGGAAAGCAAAGTTTCTTAAAAGGTCTATACCGAAAAGTCGAGCTGTCCCTAAGGCAATATCTGAATACCCCGAAAAATCGCCATAAATTTGAAAGGTGAAAAATATTGCGCCTAAAACAAGAGTGCTTCCTGAATAGTCTGCCCAATTATTGAAAATTTGATTTGCATATTCAGCACATTGGTCAGCAATAACGACTTTCTTAAATAATCCCCATAAAATTTGTCTTAAACCATCTACTGCTTTAGAATAATCAAATGTTCTCTTTTTTTGAATTTGTGGTAAAAGATGAGTCGCTCTTTCTATCGGACCAGCAACTAAAAGTGGAAAAAAACTAACGAAAACAGAATAATCTATAAAGTTCTTCTCTGCTTTTATTCGGTCTTTATAAATATCGATTACATATGATAAACCATGAAACGTATAAAATGAAATTCCTACAGGTAAAATAACTTTTAATGTCCATGGGTTAACATGTAGTCCTATGTTATCTAATGCACTTGCAAAAGATTCAGCAAAGAAATTGTAATATTTAAAAACACCAAGAAAACTAAGATTAACAGATATACTTAACCAAAACCAAAACTTTTTTGAATTTTGATTTTTTGCGTCCGACATTTTTATTCCCGTAAAATAATCAAGCAAAGTTGAAAAGATTAGTAGAAAAAGAAACCGCCAGTCCCAACAAGCATAAAAAAAGTAGCTTGAAACGAGAAGTAAAATATTTTGAAGTTTTAAATTTCCTTTTGTCGCAAACCAATATAGAAGGAATACAATAGGTAAGAATATTGCAAAATTTAATGAGTTAAAAAGCATATTATTTGTCTATTTCTTTAATATTTATTTGAGGCACTGTCTTTTTTAGCATGACGCACAACGTTTTGCAGCTACCCGAAGGTGGCGATTTCGAAGCACTTCACTGTCAACCAAGCACAAACTTTGATAGAAGCACAAAGCTTGATTTAACCACTGAACCGCCACTTTTGGGTAGGTGCTGTTGAACAAAAGCTTCGCTAGCCTGCATCGTGTTTCCATGATCTAAAAATAGTGTTTTCTCGTATGTAAAAGTCAACTTTTAAAAAATAAGTATGACTTTCAAGAAAGAAAATTTGTTGCTGA
>VEQH01000085.1 GCA_018883325.1 Flavobacteriales bacterium
TGAATCAACTAAAAAATGGACTATGCCAATTAGGGACTGGGGAATAATTTATGGGCAATTTTTAATTATTTTTGAAGATAGAATCAATAACTAAAAAACTAGTTTACACACTTTGTGGGATAGTGTCTCCATCTTTTCTTCCCGATAAATGAATATCTAAAATTGCAATATCTGGCGCTACTGAATCGATTAATTCTTTTCCTTCAGTAAATGTCATTGCAGGTTCAAAGACTTCGTAACCTAAATCTTCTAAAGTTTCACAAAGATGATCTGCAATGATGATTTCATCTTCAACGACAACAATTTTTACTTTTCCCATATCTTCTACTAGTCATCTTTTTTGCGACTCAAGGTATCCTTGAATTTTATTTCAAAAATAGCTAAGTTTTCGTAACGATAATTGAATGTTCCTCGAAGTTGTTTAACCAACCTTTGGATTAATTTTAATCCTAAACTTTTGGCTTTTTTAAAGTCAAAATCTGGTGATATGCCAGGGCCATTATCTCGGTATTCAAAAATCAATTCACCTTCTTCAGTAGCATTTATAGCTATTGAAATAATTCCTGTTTGATTTTCATTAAATGCGTATTTACAAGAATTTGTAACAAGTTCATTCAGAATCAAACCCATTGGTATTGCTGTATCAATATCGAGGTTGAGTCCATGTAATTGGGTTGTTAATTTCACCTTTGACAATCCATATAGATTTAAAATTTGATGTGTTAATTGTATGGCATATTCTTCAAAATCAATTGTAGAAATATTGTCATTTTGATACAATTTCTGATGAATCAAGGACATTGATTTAATTCTACTTTGTCCTTCTTTCAAACGAATTATTGTTTTTTCATCTTCGATATTTTTTCCTTGTAATTCAATCAAACTTGAGATTGTTTGGAAATTGTTTTTTACTCTATGGTGTATTTCTTTGATTAACAATTCGTTTTCTTTATTTTTTTCTTCGAGCTTTATTGACTTTTGTCTATTGTTTATGAATAGAAAAGTTAACAGAATCAATAATCCTGCAATAACACCAGTTACTGTAATGTAAAAATTTGTTTTTTCTTTTGCTTGTTTAACTTCAGATTCTTTGTTCCGTTTAATTTCTTTGGTTTTAAAATCTGCCAAACTTTCTGATAAATCATGCGAATAGGTTTTTACTGTTAGTTCATTACTTTCCATTAAAATATCCATTGCGTCTTGGTAATACCCAAATTGATAAAGCGCTCTTGCACTTACATTATAAAGTTGAATGAGTTGAATAGCATTCATGTTTCCTGTTGCGTCTTTGACCAAAAATCGACACAAAGCACGAACATCAGGTTGCTTAAATAACGCTAAAATACGTTGGACAGCAGAATCATCTGTTTTTAATGTACTTAAATATTTTGCAAAATATGTATAACTGTAATACCTCGTTTGATCTGCATTAAAGATTTTCTTTAGTAATCGTTCAACTTCATTTTGATCGTACTCTTCGATATAAAAATAAACATCCAATAACTGATCTACAGTTGCATTGTAGTACCCAGATTTATTTCCGGATTGATCATCGAGAGCCAAAATATCTTTACAATTTTTGATATAAGGCTCAACTTGATTTGTATTTACATAGTAACTGTTAAAAAAATACTTTGTCGTCATAATGAGAAAAGTATCTTTTAATCTTTCAGCCGTTAGTAAATCTTTTGTGCATTTTTCTCTATATAAATTGAAATTTTCACTGATTCCTGCCATTACGATGTCATGGACATTTGCATATATTTTGGCTTTTAAGATGGAAGCTTGATTTTGATTTTTAAATTTTGCGATGTATTCTTTTAGTTTTTCATTTTCATTGGTTGCTCTATCTAAAGAAAGTTCGTTTCTTAAATTATTAATTTGGTACCATTTAAGTTGAACATAATTTAGATTTATTTCGGTTAAAATTGGTGGCGCTTTTACATTTTTTTGTAATAGCGAATTCAATTGCTCGTATTCAAACTTTCTGAAAACACTTGTACTTCTAACAAACTCCAAGTAATCCAAGTATCCAGCTTTATTTAAAAGAATTCTTCTAAGGGTTTTTGTGTAATAATTTGGTTTTTCCTTACCTAGAAGACTAAGTGCTTTGGCATTTTCTTCATTTAAAATTAACTTTTCAATCTCACTATAATTTTGTTTACCAAAAGATGAAAAAGTAAGTAAACAGAAAAGCAATAATAATTTCAACGGATGATTCATCAAAATTGAGTTTAGGTTCTTTTAAAATTTATTTGAGTCAATTTAATTTGTTAGTTCATCCACCAAGCATATGCGTTTAGCGAAAAAGCAATCGTTAGCCACGCCAAATACGGAAGTAAAAGTAATGATTTCCACTTACTAGATTTATAATGGTAAAGCAGTAAAATAAGTGAAACAAACAAACACATTATGACGAACATACCTAAAAATGTCCAATGGAAATAGAAGAAAATAGGGTTCCAAAGCACATTACATAGAAACTGTACTGAAAACAATACGATAAATTTCTTATTGAGAAGTTTTTCTTTGTCTTGACCAGTTAAGTAAATGGTAAACAGTAACATAATACTTGTCCAAGCAGCGCCAAAAACCCAACCTGGTGGTGTCCATGGAGCTTTGTTAAGTTGTACGTACCAATCGTTTTCTATTGGACTTGAGCCCATAAGTAATGAACCAAGTGCTAGCTCACCGAAATTAATTATGAAAAAAAAGCCAAAAACGAGAAATTTTTGCATTCAAAAGAAGTTTAATATGAGTAGGTTCTAAATTAAGAATTTTAACCATTTTCGAAATGATTTTAAAGTCTGTCATTTATAAAAAAAGCTACCCTTTTGAGGTAGCTTTTAATGATTATTAATGTTTTTACTTCACACTGTGTTTAACAATTTCAGTTGAAGTTGTTCCATTGCTGATTGACAAGTAATAAATTCCAGGAGCCATATTTTCATTCAAGTAAAATAGGTTTGTTCCGTCTTCTACAACAATTTCTTTTGTTGAAACTAAAGTTCCTTTTGTATCAATCAATTGAATTGTTGCTTTTCCAACCAAAGCTTTATTGTTCACTAAAACTTGGAAAGAATTATCAGATGGATTTGGATATGTTTTTATAAAGCTTCCATTTTCATTACAACTAACAAAGATTGGATCGTAAACTGTAAATTCTCCGTCAATATCATGCTGTGTTAAACGATAGTATGCGTTGTCGTCATTATTGCTAACGTCAACAAATTGGTAAGATAACTCACTAGTACTTATTCCTGCCGCTTCTTGATTATTAACTTCTCTCCAATTTTGTCCATCAGTTGATTTTTCAACAACAAAGTAAGAAGAATTAAATTCAGATGCTGTTTTCCAATTGATAGTTGTTTGATTGTTATCACAGAACCCTGTGAATGAAAGTAATTCAATTGGCAACGGGTTTTGATTGTCACCACCACCATTGAACCAACTAAATCCTGTAACATTTACACTTTTTATTACATAATCTGCACCAGCATTCAATTCTTCGAATGTGCTGTAAGTTCCTGCTAATTCCCAATCTCCATGTGAACCATCTGCGTAACCTTTAGCACGGATTAATTTTACTCCTGGAGGATTATTCAAAATACCACCATTCTGTACACTTGTAGGATTGTTGATTCTTAAAGCAAGATTGTATTTAAAGTTGTCTAATGCTTCGTATGCTTCTCCAGTAGCATTATAGGGTGTCATTTCCCAATATCCAGATTCGTCTGCATTTTGAATATATCTTCTCAAACCTTGGCTATTCATGTACATTATTGGTAAATCAGTTTCATAATTCAATCCTGCTGGTGCACCAGTATGGAATTGCATTACTAAATATCCACCCTCAGGAGCCTCAGTAAAGTTAATTTGTGCGTAACGATTTAATGTTGAAGTTCCGACTGGGAAGATTCCGCTTTCCACTGTGCTATTTGTAGATGCCGCAAACCATCTTTTCATTGGTCCTACAACTGTTCCTTCAGTCCAACTTATGTTTCCTGTTTGATTGGCGTCGATTCCTATCTCTAATATTTTTGTGTCAGCTGATATAATATTTCCCCCAGACATTGATAGTGAATTTGACACTTTAAGTGCTTGACCCAATTCAAGACCTCCTCCATTGGATAAAATCATGTTTTTCAATAACCCACTATTGCTAACCAATGTTGCTGGTAGCACCCATGCAGCAGAATTATTGAAATGTAATGTTCCATTATCGCTATCTATTGATCCAGTTGTTGCTGTTGGTGTAGTTGTACCTGATAATTTCAATGTTTTATTGGAAATATCAACAACTCCATCTGTTAACGTTAATTGTCCGGTTACTTCCAAATCATTGTCAACACTTATTCCACTACTTCTATTCCACTCCAAGTTTTTAACAATAGGTGACGATAACACACCTACAGCAAATGTTGCTGCTTTAAATACAATACTTGCATTCGTTGCATCTAAACTTCCTGCTGCACTTGTCCATGTTGAAGTAGGTTCCATCGTCAATACATTTGAACCCATGTCTAAGCTACCATTTGTTAATGCAAGTGTTCCATTTAATGCAATGTTTCCAGCACTTGTTAGATTTCCACCAGCGTTTGTAGTTAGATTTTTAACAGAACTAACAAATATGTTTGCAGGTAAAGTTAAACTAGAAGTATTGTTAAAAATAACTGATGCATCTTCTGCGTCGATATTTGAACCTCCAAACATAGCCAAACCTTTTACAGCAAATGTTTTGTCAAGTAAATCAAGTGTTCCTGCATTCATTGTCAATGTTTCACCTACTGTAATATCACCAAGTACTGTTTTTGTGGCAGCACCTGTTGATTGTAAGTTGTTGTAGGTTAGTGCAGCAATGTTTGTTGCTCCAGCATTGTTGTAATGTACAGTTGACGTTCCTGCTGTGAACGATCCACTATTTGCAAATGGAGTTCCTGAACCTGTTAAAAGGATTGTTTTATCTGTTGCATCTAAGGTTTTTCCTGTTCCAACCGTCAAGATATTTCCAACGTTAACATTTTGGTTCAAGGTTGTTGTTCCTGAACCTCCATTGATTGTCAAATCAGAGAATGTTGTGACTGATGTTCCTCCAATAGCTTGTGCACTTGTTCCGCTAAGCGTAACCGTCCCTGGGTTTGAAATTGTTGAATTGTTAGTAAAATCACCTTTTACATTTAAGGTTTTGTTATCCAAATCAAATGTTCCTGAACTTACTAAAACTGAACCTTTAGCGTTCAAGTTTGCCGCTGCTGTTGCAGTCCCTGATGTTTGAGCTATCGTTAAATTATGATAACCAGGTGTTGTTCCATTCGGTTGGATAATCGATTGACCTGAACCAGAGTATGTCACCGTATTTGCGTGTGAAGTAGCATCAAATGTTCCATTATTAGTTATTGAACCATTTATAGTGTTGTTGCTGTTTGCTTGAATCGTTACTTTTTTACCATTGTTTACAACGATATCATTAAAGGTTGTTGATCCAGCAATAGTTGCATCTGTGTAATCAAATATCACTTTACTAGTTCCTGGTGTGAAAGTTCCGTTATTTAACCAAGAACCACGTCCTCCGTTAATCAAAGGGCCTCCTGATAATGTGATTTCACTACTTCCACCATTTAAAACTCCTCCTGGTTGAATTTCAATAGTTGCTAAATTAATGAAATCAGGCAATTTAGATGGATCAGGATCATTTGGTGTGGAACTTGCATTTGGTATCAAAATACTTTCTACCGTTGGAATTACTCCTTTAGACCAATTACTTGCTACGTACCAATCTCCAGCTGCTCCACCCTGAGCTGCCCCTAACCATGTTTGCACTTTGATAATGTTTTCAGAAAGCATCCAATATTTTGTAAACGCTACATCTCCTTCAGTTGCTAAATAGCCAATACCATGTCCTGAAAGTTCAACCCAATTATTAGTCGCATCAACGTTTGTTTTTCCATGTTCGTGTGGTGTACGTCCTGCATAAGGTAAATGGTGATCCCAAGTAACTAAATCCGCTTCCTCATTTCCATTTAACTCCGAATCTTCATAAGGGAAGCGAATGTCAAATTTAACCTCAGGACTTCCTCCTGTTTTTAATACCTGCCACAAACGTTTCACAGCAGCCCCACCAATTAAAGTATCTGCTGTTCCAGGTGTATAATCAGAAGTTCCGTCTTTGTCAACATGCAAGCCTTCAGTCCCTTTTGTTGCAACAACTGTAATTTGAGATGGTAAAGAAACCCCTCCATCCAAATCAAAAGTCAGTTGCATGTTTTTATTGGTGAAAGCATAAGTTTGTCCATCAACAAAAGAGTTTCTTCTTACTTTTCCTGTTATGTCAGCATTACCTGTAACGGTTGCACTTGGTCCTAATGTTAATACAGCTGAACTTAAATTGTTGTATGAATCAGTACTGTTAACAGAATTTGTGTTACCATAATTTCCATAAGATTGAACTAAATCTAACAATCCGTTGGTTGCATCTGGATTTACTGCATTTAAATTCAATATTCCTTGAACGGTAAAATCTGTAGAAGCTTTCACACGATTTCCAGTAAGTGTCAAATTATTAACATCAGCGCTAAACACACTAGTTGGCAAAGTCAGTAAAGAAGCATTTCCGAATGCTAAAGTTGCACTTGCATCACTTGCATCAATTGAACCAGATGTTCTTGTAAGTGTTGAACCGTTCATTGTGAAGGTGTTTGGCCCAACTGTCATTACTCCATCTGACAATGTTAAAGTGTTAGAAACAGTTGTTGCAGAACCTAAAGCTACACCACCCGCACGATTCATCGTAAGTTTTGCGATATCCCCAGTAAACAAACCTGAAGGTATAGAAAGTGGAGCAATGTTCGCTCCAAAAATCATGGTGGAGGAAGCATTTGATGCATTGATTACTCCATTAGTTCTTCCAAGGGTGTTTCCAGTAAAAGTTAAAGTATTTGCGCCCAATGTCAATGCCCCTTCGGATAAGGTTAGTTCGTCATTTATAGTAAGATTGGATGCTGTTGTAAAAGTACTTCCCGCTGAGTTAAGAACTAATTTTTTCAACTCTGAAATTTGATTTGGCAGTGCTAAGGTTGCTGTGGCGCAGTTTAATATCAAAGAGGAATTGGTATTACTTGATCTTAGTCGATTTGCAATAGTTGTATTAGAAAAATAATTTCCATTAAGTGTTAAACTATGGCCTGACATATCTAAAAGCTGAGACAAAACAATATTTCCACCAACAGTAACATCACCTGCAAGTGTTTTGGTAGTACCAGAAGTACCTGCAATTGTTAAATTATTGTAAGTTGCTGGGTAAACCAATTGGTTATTATTTGTACCTGTATAGGAAACGGTTGAACCTGTAAAAGTAATACTACCAGTAGGATCTTTAACTATTGGCAGACCATTGTAGGACAAAGTCAATGTTTTAGAATTCAAATCTAACGTGGTATTTGCATCGATAGTTACTAAACCATTGACTGTAGTATTTGCAGCTAAAGTTTTTGTATTGCCGCCACTAAACTTAACATTTGGATAGGTTGTGGCTGTTACTCCTTGGGCACCTGCTCCCGAAAAATTTATTGCACCAGTACCAATAATAGAACCACCAGAACCCATCGCAAAAATATTTGAAGCCGTTGCATTTACATAACTAAGATTTAAGTCGTACGCTCCTAAATCCAATATACTAGCCGCACTAATAGTTAATTTTCTAGTAACTAATGTATTAGCGATTATTGATTTAGTGCCACCTGTACCTAAGGAGTTTGTTATTAAATTATAGTATGTCAAAGCTGGAATTTCTTGATTACTAGCGGTTCTAAAATCAACTGTTCCTGTCGAAGGAGTCCAAGTCCCATTGTTAACAATAATGCCACTTCCGGCTTTAGTAAGTCCAAGATTATAACTGCTCAAGTTAAATTCTGTACCATTGTCAATAGTAAGTACGCCACCTATTTCAGTTGTGCCAGACAGCGTTTTTGCAGAAGAACCAGATGTTTGAAGATTGTAATAAACTAAAGCTGGTATTGTCTGTGTTCCACTTCGAGCAAAAATAACTGTTGAGGTTCCTGCTGTGAAAGTACCACTATTTGTAATTGGAGACCCAGATGCTGTTAAACTCAAATTGTAACTCTGTAAATTTAATGTTGAAGATGCACCAATCGTCACAACACCACTTACAGATGTTGTTCCAATCAATGATTTTATTCCACCTGTATTTGTCTGTAATCGAGAATAACTTAAAGGTGGAATAGTCTGGTCTCCAGAGCCATTAAAGTTAACTGTTGCACTTGCGTTCGGAGCACCCCAAGATCCATTCATAGTCCAAGTACCAGCTATGTTTAATGTTGAAGCTGCGTTACCTAATGTGAGCGTGTGACCAATTGCCACATTCAAATTGTTTACTGAGAATGTACTAGCAGCAATAGAAGAGCTATTTACAACACATCCTCCAACTGTTGGAAGAAACACATTTGAACCACTGCTTGGAACTCCATCATAAACATAGTTTGATCCATTCCATTTTAACCAGTTGTTAGGTGTTTCCCAAGCAGTTGAAATCGCTCCTGTCCAAACGTAATCATTTGTTGCTGGTGCAGGAGAAACACTTGGATTATTCACACTTACTGTTGTTGCCGCACTTGTTGTACCCGAGCATCCAGCAGAGGATGCCACAACTGTGTAATCACCTCCTGTTGTATTGCCACTTACTTGCGTTTCTGCAGTACCTGATGGAGCATTTATCCCCGACCAAGTGTAGGTGTAGAAATTTGGAGTTGAAGTAGTTGGCGCACTTGAAGAATTTACAAGTGTATAACTATTCTTTGAATCACTCAGCGGTGAGGCAGAATTAAGTTTATAATACGCAATTAAATTGCTATAGTTGTCATGTGTATTATCAACTTCCTTGTTCATCCAAGAGATAATCGTATTGTATGGTATGGCAGTATTCCAAACTCTAAATTCGTCCACTTCACCATTGAAATAAGCGCCACTTCCTAAATTTGTAGTTTCTGTAGCGCCAATCGCGTAATATAGACCATTTGTGGGGAAAGGTGCGGTTCTAGCAGCAACGGTAACCCCTGAAGGAATTCCATTTAAAAAACCTTGAAGTGTAGTTGTTCCAGCATCATAACGCAAAACTGCATGATTCCAGGTGTTAAATGAAATATTTCCAAGTGAAACAGCAGTTAAATTCCAAACCCTTGCTTTTACCTCTCCTGTTCCTAAAACTTCCAATTGACTGTCATGCCAACCACTATTGATAGTGCTAGTGCCCAACTCCGTTACAATTACACCGGCCGCTGTTGGTTTAAACCAAATCTCTAACGTTACAGAATTATTTGGGAAGTTTCCAGCAGTATATAAATTTGGAGTTATTAAGTACTGACTACTTGCCGCTGTTAATGTTCTACCACCACCACCTGGTGCCAATTTACTTGCCGTTAAATTCACTGTGCCCCCCGCACAAACTGGACCACTATTAGATGCTGTAGCAGCAGGTATAGTTCGTAAAGAAACAACTACCTGATCAGTATTAGAACAACCATTTGCCGTGGCAGTAAAAGTATATGTTTGACTAGATGTAACATTTGATGCTGATGGGTTTAAAACGTTAGTCGCGCTTAAGAAAGTTGCAGGAGACCAGGAATAAGTTATTGGAGAAAACAAGTAGGATCTACCTGATCCTGGCCACGCAGTCTGACCGTTATTCGTAGTACTTGTACTAGAAGTATGAGCAGTTGTATTGATACCTTGATAGCTAGTATTTGAACTTGCAATTCCAATTTGTGATCCGTTTGTTCGCGTTACAGACGTACCTGTGCCATATACAAACTGAACAATATTTGAGGTTTCAAACAACCATACTTGGCATGTTTTAGT
Source organism: Flavobacteriales bacterium (assembly GCA_018883325.1). Taxonomy (GTDB): domain Bacteria; phylum Bacteroidota; class Bacteroidia; order Flavobacteriales_D; family Crocinitomicaceae; genus UBA952. Next base: position 9,871 of record VEQH01000085.1, read on the forward strand.
GAAATTACCAGATTCGTCAGAGTAAGTTCTAAAATTCCATTCAACTACAAACTTTCTGTTTGGAGAACTACCTATAGTTTTGTATCTTACATTTCCATTGCTCCCAGTATGCATATCATCCCACCAAGGAGCAAACAATGGCAATGGAGTAGTATTGGTTAAGTCATTACTCGTTTGAGTAGCTGTGTTGACAGTGGTTGAACCTAAAGTCATTAGGCCATTGGAACTAAATGAGGTTTGAGTGTAATTAATACCTGCAAAATTAAAGGCAAATGGAATAGTAATCACACTTGAAGCAACGTCATCTGATCCACTTCCAATTGGCGTGCCATCAGGAGAAGCTAAAGATTCAAGCGATACACCAGTAGCCGTTGAAAATAAATATGGACTTGCAGAACCCGTAATCGCATTCAACTGGGTACTTCCACCAGAACAGACCGCTACATCGTATCCAGCATTTACATTAGTAGGGGCAGATATTGTGGATAATGCAAGAGAAGAGGCAGCACTTGTTGTTCCACAACCGTTTGTCGCTGTTACAGAAAGCGTACCGCCTGAAGTACCCGCTGTTAAGGTAATTGAATTAGTTGAGGAACTTCCAGACCAACCTGCAGGCAAAGTCCAATTGTAAGTCAAATTTGCAACATTTGTAACTGAATATACCAATCCTGAATTTTGTTGGCAAACAGTAGCCGATCCTGTAATCGCAGATGGAGTCATAGTTGCACATACATAGCTGAATGAAGTTTGTGCACCTCCAGTGTTTTCATAATATTCAAAAACCAAATTCACACTTCCACTCAAATAAATAGGTGATTGAGAAGTATACGTCGTGTAAGCTTGATCTCCCCAAGCCTGACCATTAACAGGTAATCCAGATGCTCCTATATGCCAAGTTACCCCACCATCTAAACTTAATCGCACACCGTCATCTCCTCCAATTGTAAAAGAATAATATCCAGCGGTAAACGTTTTTGTCATTCTATATCGAATAGCAAACAAATCTGTATTTGAAGAACAATGAAAAGTGCTCGCACCTGTTGGAGTAGTGTGAGAAGTATTAAATGTTTCACTTTCAGTAACGTAACCCATGTAGGTAGAGAATGCCCCCGCCGAATTACTATTATAAACATAACCAATCCATGAACCAGCTCCATAAGAAGTTTCATTTCCTGCAACAGCAGTAACACTTACATTTCCAGAAATGGATGAATTCGCATTACACGTTAAACCAGAAACTACATTTTGTGGAATAACAGATATACTATGTGTTCCAGGAGTTGAGCTAGTAACTGATATGGAAGCTGTAGTTGACGATCCTGATAATTGAGGAGCGATTGTCCAAGCATATTGAGTGGCATTGGAAACCCCAGATACAGTAACCGTTCCGCCACCTATTGCTGTACAGAAACTTAGTGCATTTAAACTTCCACCAGTTGGTCTAGTAACAACATTAATTGTCGCAGTATTAGAACTTGATGAACAACCATTTGACGTAACGTCACAACGAAGTAGAATACCATTATATCCTGTCGGAACTGGATTGATAGTCATCGTATTAGTATTATCGTTGCTTACTCCAGCTGCTCCAGTTACAGGATCCCAAGATGCACCATTTAAGTATTTCCATTGATAAGACGGTGAGCTTGCTGAAGTTGAAACGGAATAATTGACACTAGTTCCTTCGCATGAATAAGGACTTGTTGGGTGTAAAGTAATAACTGGTGCTGCTGTAACAGCAATGTTTACGTTGAAGTTTGTTGAATTACAACCATTATTAGCGGTAATTAAATAATTCGAAGCGGATGAAGCAGAAGTAGGAGTTCCTGTAATTTGCCCTGTGCTAGAATTCAAATTTAATCCTGAAGGTAAGGAACCTGAGTAAGTAATAGTTCCTGTGCCAGTAATTGATGGATTATTAGCAGTAATTAACGTATTTTGACAATAAGTTACTGGAGAAGAATAAGTTAGCCCAGAAATGGAACCACCAACTATTACAGATGTACTCGACAAACTAACACATTTTCCAGATTCCGTTTGTTTTGCGGTCAGTGAGTTAGCTGCTGAAAGCGCCGAAACTGACTTAGACCAAGTACCGCCGCTTACGGTTGTTGTCCCGGCTGTAACCCCATTCACAAAAACTTCAATAGTTGAACCATTCACACCAGTACCCGAAATTGAAGTGTTTCCAGTACAGTAAACTCCTGTTGAACAAAAGCTTCGCTAGCCTGCATCGTGTTTCCATGATCTAAAAATAGTGTTTTCTCGTATGTAAAAGTCAACTTTTAAAAAATAAGTATGACTTTCAAGAAAGAAAATTTGTTGCTGA
>VEQH01000029.1 GCA_018883325.1 Flavobacteriales bacterium
CGTTGCAGTCACCACGGAGTAGCACCGAAGGTAAATCGAAGTATTAATATACATCTTCATTGACTGCGTCTAGAATCTGGCTCATTTGGCTTCGCCTCTTCTTCGAGGTCTGACTTTTTCAGCAGACTCTAAATTAAACCAATTGAAATCTTAAGACCGTTTCAAAAGTCGATAAATTAGGATTTCTGAAAATTTAAACCCAGAGTTTACTATTGTAAATGAGGATTTTAAATTTAGAGTAACGACAAGAAGCTAGTTTTGCAACCGTCTTATCTTACTTTTTCCATTCTTTGTAAGCCTTATTCAAAGCTTTTAGAAATTCTTTAGAATCTTGTGCACCAGAAAGTTGAATTGATTCATTGATGTAGAAAAAGGGAACACCGTTAATTCCCAATTTTTGTGCTTTTAATTCATCTTCTTTAACCGCTTTTGCATATTTTTCACTAACTAAAGCAGCTTTAAGTTTTTGAGAATCTAAGCCAACTTCTTTCGCTATTCCTAATAAAACATTTGTGTCATCTGTGTTTTTTCCCTCTGTGAAATAGGCTTTAAACAATGCTTCTTCAACTTCCGATTGTTTGCCGTATTCTTTTGCCATCTGAAGAAACTGATGCGCCTTGAATGAATTGGCAACAACTGCTTTTTCAAAATGATATTCCAAGTCAACACTTTTTGCCATACTCGTTGCATATTCTGCCATTCCTTTTGCATCTTCTAACGGAATGCCTTTATTTTTCGATAAGTAATTCACAACAGAAAGCGTCGTGTCTGTTTTCACGCTTGGATTCAATTCAAAACTGCGCCAAATTACTTCCACTTCATTTCTATGTTCAAATTGAGAAAGTGCTTTTTCAAATTGACGTTTTCCTATGTAACAAAATGGACACATCACATCACTCCAAATTTCAACAACTAATTTATTTCCTGAAGTTTCTTTTGATATTCGCTCGTTTTCATTTGCACTTTGACAGCTTGCAGAACTCAACAGAAAAGTAATCGATAAAGAAAGAAATACTAACTTTTTCATAAATGTTTCAATTTTGTCTAAAGTTCACTTACAATTTTCAATTAAAATCAAAAACGCTTGTAAAAATTGTTAAGTAAATCGATTATGCAACAAATTACATTTTCCTATTTAATCTATCACTTTGGACTGACAATCGCATTTTGGGATAATAAAACAACAAAATCTGTTGAAAATCAAAACCTTTCTTTGACATATTCATTGCGCCTTCTTGACACAAACCAACGCCATGACCAAATCCCCTTCCTTTTAAAACAACAAATTCGCCTTCTTGGCTACAGCTAAAAAAGGTTGATTTCAATTGGAAAGCTTCGCGCAAATCCCGCAATGGAATACCATAAAACGGATGAATAAAAAAAGCATGACGCTCAAATTGTTGGAAGTTATAAAGTTGATAATTACTCAAACTATCCCAAATTGGGAAATCGTACTTATTTACCATGAACGCTTTCCACTCATTTACAGGAATTTTCTTTTCCCAATTTGCTTGTTTAGTACGAATACAAAACGTGTCTTTAAAGCTATCAAATCCAGGCAAAGTTTCATTCCAAACGTAATCAGGCTGACAAGTTTGTCCGCCGCAATTCGCGTGAAAATAGGTTGCGTACAAATTATCTTTTTCGTCCAACATCACTAAATTTTTAGTTTGTCGCACTGCGGAATCAATCACAGCGGCATTCAATCTTCGATGTAAATAAGCTTGACAATGCACGCGGTCGCAAAGATTAAATCCATCCGCGGCGTGTTTGTTTTTGTACTTCAAAGCGTAGGTGCGACTAATGACCGTTTGTGCTTTGTAATATTCTAAATTTTGTCCTGAACCAGATTCAGATTCCACTACACCTTCCAAATATTGGTCGATGTCTATCAAATTGATTACTTGAATTTTACCCGCTTTGTTAACCAACTCAAAATCGCCTTCATAACTACGTTCCTTTAAAGCTGGAGAAAGCGGTTTTAGCTTGATATTATTCTCTGATTTTTCGTGAAAAAGATAAACTTTCATCGATGAAAACAAATACGAATTATTCAATTTCACGTCGAGTTTATTTGAAATACCAAGGTTGACTGTAATCACATCCGCTGGAACAAGTTTGCGCACAAAACCTGTGTCATTCATCAAAAAATAAGTTCCTGAACCCGGTTGAAAAGTCATTGATTTGATGTTGTTTTCCGTGAAAATGCTTATTCTAAAAGTTTGCGTCAAACCTTTGAACGAGAGCATAATCACCAATAAAACAAACCAAAAACGCATTTATTATTTTTATAAATTTTGCAACATATTTTCAGCAATTCGAGCACTTGCGCCTTTTTCACCCAAAAGTTGCACCAAATTGTTATAATTTTCAATCATCTTTTCTCTACCCGCTTTTTCATCCTCTATTTCCTTTAGTTGAGCAACAATTTTTTGAACAGAACAATCCGCTTGAATCAATTCTTTTACTGCTGCTTTATCCAAAATCAAATTCACCAATGAAATATATTTGATATGAATCAAACTGCGAGCAATCCAATAAGAGGCAGGTGAACTTTTATAGCAAACAACTTGTGGAACACGAAAAAGTGCCGTTTCCAATGTCGCAGTTCCCGATGTAACGATAGCCAAATTTGCCACATTTAGAATAGAATATGTTTTTCCTTGAATAAAATCTACACCGTCAACTTTAAATTTATCGTAGTACGAAAGATCGAGATTTGGCGCACAAGCCACCAAAATGTGATAAGCTGGAAATTGTTTCGCTGCTTCGAGCATAATTGGCAATTTTCGCTCAATTTCTTGCTTGCGACTTCCTGGTAAAATAGCCAAAATTGGTTTCTGAAACGAAGGTAAATCCTCTTGATGCTGTGTTCTAAAATGCTGCACCTCATCCAAAAGCGGATGTCCGAGGTAGTTCACATCAACTTCATATTGCTTGTAAAAATCCTTTTCAAAGGGAAGAATGCAATACATCCGTTCAACTGACTTCTTGATTTTAAAAACACGATTTTTTTTCCATGCCCAAATTTGAGGTGAAACGTAGTAAAACACACGAATATTCTCCTGCTTTGCCCATTCTGCAATTCTCAAATTAAAACCAGGATAATCAACTAAAATCAAAACATCTGGCTTAAAATCAAGGATTTCTTTTTTACAAATTTTAAAGTTTTTCAGAATCGTTTTCAAATTCAAAACCACTTCCAAGAACCCCATAAATGCAAGCTCTCGAATGTGTTTTTTGATCACAACTCCCTCTTTCTGCAAACGGTCTCCACCCCAACCTTGAATGTCAAGATTTGGCTGAATACGCTTCATTTCATGCACTAAATTCGCTGCATGTAAATCGCCTGAAGCTTCACCAGAAAGAATGAAAATCTTTTTTGTCACTTGATTTATTTATTGAATCAAATTAACATAAATCATATACGGAACATAGAAAAACATGCTCAATAAAATTCCGCGAACGTAGGGATATTTGTCGGTATTCAAATACATATAAAACCATATCAAATTGGAAATCAAGCCCAAAGAAAGATCTTTACTTCGATGCACATCTGATATTTTGAACTGTTCCCATAAATAAGAAACGGTCGTGTCTTGCACAAATGAAAGAAAGAGCAAAACGACAGGTAGAAAAACAATTGGCGAAACAATTCCAATTAAAAAACCGATTATATTTTCTTTTGTAATGTTAATTTTCATGTGTTTTAAATTATTTTAAATCTCATTTAGATGTTGTTGAATCTAACTATGGCTTTCATCTTCTAAGGATTTATACTTTTCAATTGAACTGTAAGCCGTTAAGTCATATTGCGTTGGAACTACACTCACAAATCCATGTTTTAAAGCATGTAAATCTGTGTCGGGACGTTTGTCCATGTCAGAAAATTCGCCAGTTAACCAAAAATAAGGTTGACCATACTGATCTAATCTTTTCTCAAAGCGATCTGCCCAAAATGCGTGCGCTTGGCTACAAACTTTGATTCCTTTTATTTCTGTAATGGAAAGCTTCGGAATATTCACATTCAAACAAATTCCTTTGTCCATCTTGGACTTTAAAACCTGCATCACAATTTTCGTGGCGTAAAATTTCGCTGGTTCAAAATCTGCATCTGCTGAATAATCTGCGAGCGAAAAACCAATCGATGGAATTCCTTCCATTGCACCTTCAATCGCTGCGGACATCGTTCCGGAATACAAAACATTGGTCGAAGAATTTTCTCCATGGTTGAAACCAGAAAGTATCAAATCAGGTTTGCGGTTCAAAACTTCGTAAATAGCTAATTTCACACAATCAACAGGCGTTCCAGAACAAGCGTAGGCATTCGTGTTTTCAAAAAGATTCGTTTTTTTCAAACGCAAAGGATCGTGAATCGTAATTGCGTGCCCCATTCCAGATTGCGGTTTATCAGGCGCAACAACCACCACTTCCCCAAATTGCTTGGCAACTTCAACGAGTGCGTGAATACCTTTTGCGTTTACACTATCGTCGTTTGTGACTAAAATTAAATGTTCTTTTTTCATAGCTCGGTGGCTAAAATAGCTATATTCTACCTTGCATTTATTACATTTGGAAACTAATATGAACAAAATTAAATTAATAACTCCAGACCAACGTTATGGATTTTGCTTAGTTGCAATTGCTCCAGTTCGACGTGCACCTTCTGACACTTCTGAAATCGTTTCTCAATTGCTTTTCGGTGAACCAATTGAAGTTCAAGATTTTGGAAGACCATGGGTAAAAATTCAATCATTCTTAGACGGTTACGAAGGCTACATCGACGGAAAACACATTTTACCCTTGACCCAAAAAGAATTAAAAAAATGGAGCGATAACAAAATTTATCTTGCAGCACCTTTCGCTTATTTGCAAACACCTTGGGGAAAACAATTGATTTCTAAAGGAAGTTTGGTGGGAGAATCAGAACAATTTAAAATTGGTGAATTTGATTTTGAACTTCAAGCTTCGCCCCTATCCGCTTCCACAAGTTTATGGGAAAATGCTATCGATTACTTGAACACTTCTTATTTGTGGGGTGGAAAAAGTTTGTTCGGTATCGATTGCTCAGGTTTTACGCAAGCTGTTTTTCGTTTGCAAGGAATCAACCTTCCGCGCGACGCCTACGAACAAGAAGAACTCGGAGAACCAATCGATTTTGAAGAGGCGCAACTTGGAGATTTAGCTTTTTTCACGAACAAAGATGGAAAAGTAATTCATGTCGGCATCTTAGGTGAAAATCACACAATCATTCATGCTTCTGGTCGCGTTCGTATTGACGAGCTAAAAGAAAACGGCATTTGGAACGAAGAAATGGAAATGATGACGCATAATTTGAAGGTGATAAAACGAATAGGTTGATTTATCACAATTCAATTTATCAAAGTTGATTTTTTATGGCCTTAACGATTAAGGGCTTGTTTGAATTTTATAAAACGAATTTGTTTAGATTATTTTTTATTGAGAAAAGGCGCTAAGATAATTCATGAAAAAAGCCACAAGTTTCCTCATGGCTTTACACTAAATATTGGTTTGAAATTTATTCACCAAATTTATCGATAACTTGTTGTGTAACACCTGTATTGGAAAATCCTCCGTCGTGGAAAAGATTTTGCATTGTCACATAACGTGTTAAATCTGAGAACATTGTAATACAGTAATCAGCACAAGCAAGTGCAGACGCATTTCCAAGTGGCGACATTTGTTCAGAGAAATTAATAAATTCTTTAAATCCTTTAATTCCTTGTCCAGCAGTTGTAACCGTTGGTGATTGCGAAATTGTATTCACACGCACTTTATTTTTTATTCCGTAATGATAACCAAATGAACGCGTGATAGATTCTAACAAAGATTTCGCATCTGCCATATCATTATAATCAGGAAAAATTCGTTGAGCAGCAATGTAAGTTAAAGCTACAACAGAACCCCACTCACTTACAGCATCGTGCTTGTAAAGTGTTGCTAGAGTTTTGTGCAAAGAAATCGCCGAAACATCCATTGTTTGGTTGTAAAACTGGTAATTATTCTCCGTGTAGTGTTTTCCTTTTCTTACGTTTGGCGACATACCAATTGAATGAAGAACGAAGTCAATTTTCCCTCCCAAAATCTCCATCGATTGCGTTACCAAGTTTTCTAAATCTTCGATGCTTGTTGCATCAGCTGGAATAATTTTACTTCCTGTTTTTTCAGCCAACACATTAATTTCTCCCATTCTCATTGCAATTGGAGCATTCGTCAGTACAAATTGTGCACCTTCTTCATGCGCTCTTTCCGCTACTTTCCAAGCGATAGATTGGTCGTTCAATGCACCGAAAATTATTCCTCTTTTTCCTTTTAATAAATCGTTTGCCATGTGTTTTGTTTTAAGCAAATGTAATAAATTGTTATCATGTCAAAGCGTTAAGCCAAATTCTTCTGTTATTTCACTTTTTAAAAATAAAATAAACAGCCATCACTAAACAAATCATTCCTGCCAAGTGATTCCATTTAAAAGACTCATTTTTGAAGAAAAGTAAAGAAAAAATTAAAAAGACCAAAAGTGTGATTACTTCTTGAATGACTTTTAATTCCAAGAGTGAAAAAGGTCCGCCATGTTCTTTGTAACCCATTCTATTTGCTGGAACTTGTAAACAATATTCAAAAAATGCAATTCCCCAGCTGATTAGTATGACAGCAAACAAGCCCAAACTGGCTAATTTCTTATTTTCACTAAACTTCAAATGTCCATACCAAGCTAAAGTCATAAAAATATTCGACGCTACTAAAAGTGCAATTGCTCCAAAACCCTTCATATATTTGCTTTATGGTTACTTCTTTAAATGATAAAAATAAAGATTTCTTTGAGCAAGTTTACGCTGTTGTGAAATTAATTCCAGAAGGAAGAGTTACATCCTATGGTGCAATTGCGAATTATTTAAGCGCAAAAAGAGCTTCAAGAATGGTTGGTTGGGCAATGAATGCAGCGCACTCCAATCCAGAAATTCCAGCGCATCGGGTTGTTAATCGAAACGGTTTGTTGACGGGAAAAATGCACTTCGCCACATCAACAACAATGCAAGAAAGATTAGAAGCAGAAGGAATCGAAATCATCGACGATCAAATTCAAAATTTTAAGAACCACTTTTGGAACCCCGAAGAATTAGAAAAGTTTTAACTACTTCTCACAATCCGTAGACCGCAATTATAAATCCGTAATCCTTAGTTAACTTCCCTCCTACATCAGGTATTTCTATTATTTTTGCCAAAAACTTTTTAATATGAAATTCGGTACGAAAGCAATCCATGCGGGTGTTCACCCAGATCCAACGACAGGCGCAATTATGACTCCAATTTATCAAACTTCGACGTATGTTCAAGAAGGTGTTGGAAACCATAAAGGATATGAATATTCAAGAACTTTGAATCCTACGCGTCACGCATTGGAGAAAAATATTGCTGCAATTGAAAATGGCAAATATGGTGCTTGTTTTGGTTCAGGCTTGGCTGCGATTGATTGTATTATTAAAATGTTGAATCCTGGCGACGAGGTTATTTCCACAAACGATCTTTACGGTGGTTCTTATCGAATTTTTAAAACAATTTTTGAAAAATACGGCATTAAATTTCACTTCGTAAACATGCAACATCCAGCTGAAGTTGAAGCTTTAGTAAATGCACATACGAAATTGATTTGGGTAGAAACTCCAACAAATCCGATGATGAATATCGTGGATATCGTTGCTATGGCTGCAATCGCGAAAAAAGCAGGCGCAATGTTGGCTGTAGATAATACATTTGCAACACCTTACCTTCAAAATCCCTTAGATTTAGGTGCCGACATCGTAATGCATTCAGTTACAAAATATTTAGGTGGTCACTCAGATGTTGTGATGGGTGCTTTGGTAACTTCAAACGACGACATAGCAAGTGAAATTTACCGCATTCAAAATTCTTCTGGAGCTGTAACTGCACCTATGGATTCGTTTTTAGTTTTGAGAGGAATTAAAACGCTTCATTTAAGAATGCAACGTCACTGCGAAAACGGAGAAAAAGTAGCCCATTTCTTGAAAACACATCCAAAAATCGATAAAGTTTATTGGCCAGGTTTTGAATCACATCCCAATCACGATGTTGCGAAGAAACAAATGCGTGGTTTTGGCGGTATGATTTCATTCACATTAAAAGGTAATAAATTAGAGGACGCTCTTGAAATCGTGAAAAAAGTAGAGATTTTTGCTTTGGCAGAATCTTTAGGTGGTGTTGAATCTTTGATTGGACATCCTGCAACAATGACACATGCTTCAATTCCGAAGGAAGTTCGCGAGCAAAGTGGTGTTGTAGATTCATTGATTCGCTTAAGTGTTGGTGTGGAAGACGCAGAAGATTTAATCGAGGACTTAACAAAGGCTTTGGCTTAATTTTATCACATAATTGAGCTTGAATAGTGGTTTTTTAAGAATCAACAATTAATCTTTGTTTAGCAAAATCACTTCATTATAAATTTTAGCTTATAAACGCCCGACAAATTTGACTGTCGGGCGTTTTGCATTATTAAACTTTGTCTAAAACTCGTTCCAATTGCGCAAAATGACGAACGTTATGATTAATCAAAAAACGAAAAGTATCGCCAACTTTAAGTTTAATGAGTGGAATCGTTATTTTGGTTTTAACAGCATTCAAATTCTGACTTTTCGCCAAATTCAGTAATTCTAACACTTGATTTTGTTGCTGAATAAAGCGGTCCAAAACTTTAATCGTAAGTTGACTGTTAACAGGATTTTTATCCTTGAATGTTTTCATTTTATTCAACTTTTCTTTGGGCAACATCGACTGAGCAAAATAATTTCCAAGTAATCCACTGTTGAAAGATTTCTGAGCTATTGTTGCACTTGATTGTAATTGTTTACTAAGTTCAGGAATGTAAAAATCACCGTACAAATTCAAATGTTCAAGGCATTCTAACACACTCCATGAAGTCGGATTTTGCTTCCAATTTAGTTTTTCAAAAGGTTCTAAACGTAGCTTTTCAGCCCTTTTTATAAAAGTCAAGGTTTGTTCACTAAGTTCTTCAAGTAATTGTTGGCTATTGAATTTCATTTTTTTTCTTGCAAAATTGACTACTTTTCCATTTCTGAAAATTGATTGAAATCAAGATTTTTTCAATCGAGATAATGTTTCAGGTGTCATCCGTAGGTAATTAGCAATGTATTTGTGTGGTATCTCTTGAAACAACCGCTGACTTCGACTCAATACCCGATTGTATCGTTCAATTGGTAAATCCACCAACAAATCTTTCTCTCTTTCCATTTGTTGTTGAACTAAATTCTCGAGAATACCAATCCAAATTTTAAGGTATTTTTCCTCCGAATAAATAAGCTTAAAAAATGCTGATTTTTGAATCTTCCGAATCTTTGTAAGTTTTATTGCTTGTATGTTAAATTCACTTTTTTGATTTGATAAAAAAGAATCCAATGCAACAACTAAATCATTCTTGTAACCAAATCGTATAATTTGCTCAGTGTCTTTATTTTGAAGGTAAATTTTTAAACTTCCAGATTCAATGAAATAGATAAAATTGGAAATAACTCCTTCTTTTTCAATCCATTCTCCTCGTTTGTAAATTATGGCTTCCGACAATAAACCTTTGAATTCAAAAATTTCAAGTAAAGCTTTTCTTTCCATAACAAATTAATTTCGAAATGATGAGCCAAAATAAAGGATTTAAAGCGGAATAATGATTTCAAGTTCTAATTGTTAGTAAAATAAGTTTTAGAAATTCAGAAATTTACGCTACTTTAGAGCAAACAAAACCCAAAACTTATGTTTTCTCTCACCAATCATAAGCTAAAGAAAAGCTTCTTTGCTATAAATACACAACTGTTTTTCTTACTGGTCTTATTTGGCACAACTATAAATTCTCAAGTAACCGTCAACTATTCTTTCACTGGTACTGTACAAACATTTGTAGTGCCATGTGGTGTTACTTCTATCAACGTAAAAGCTTGGGGAGCAGGAGGAAGCGGCGGAGGTGTTGACACATACTCTGGCGCAATTGGTGGCGGAGGTGCTTTCGTTCAAACGACTTTAGCTGTAACGCCTGGACAAACTCTTTCAATTATTGTTGGTGGTGGTGCACTTGGCGGTGGCGCTTGTCTTTCCAATTCTCCAGGAGGTGCTGGCGGTTGGGGTAATGGACAAATTGCTGGTGCACGCGGTGGAAATTCAGGTTCGCAAGGATGCTCTGGTGGCGGTGGCGGCGGTGGCGGTGGAACTGGAATTTTTTCTGGTACAACTCCATTGATGGTTGCTGGTGCTGGTGGTGGCGGAAGTGGTGGTGGAAACCAAAGTAGCGGTGCTGCTGGTGGTGGCGGAGGTCAAAATGGCTTTGCTGTTTCTGGATGTACTCCTGGAGTTTCTGGTGGAAATACAAATGGTAATGGAACAAATGGTGGAGATAGAGGAAACGCAGATGGAGCTGGCGGTGGCGGCGGCGGCGGCGGATATGTCGGTGGAACAGGCGGAAGTCCTCCTCCAGGATGTGATTGTGGTGGCTGTGGCGGCGGTGGCGGTTCTAGCTATTCAGCTGGAACAGGAACGATTATTACAAATGGTTCCGGACAAAACCCAGGAAATGGTGCTGACCCAAGTTTACCTACAGGATTAGCAAAAGGTGGAATTAGTTCTGTTCAAGGAGGAAATGGTTATTTGATCATAACATACAATGGGGGAACTGTAAATTCTGAATTTTCAGTTGCGAATGTTTGTAATGGAGTCGCTCCTACTTTTGTAAATACTTCAAGCTATCAAGACGCTCCAATCTCTTCTTATTCTTGGGATTTCGGCGATGGCTCACCTATTTCAACAGCTCAAACACCGAATTACACTTATTCAACTCCGGGAACTTACACTGTTTCTTTGACGGTTTCAAATGGATTTGGATGTGACCACACTTCAACGCAACAAATCACAATTTACCCACAACCAATTGCTGACTTTACGTTTGTTGAAAGTTGCATTAATTCAGCGACTGTTTTCACAAATACAAGTACCGTTTTCGATCCTACTGTTTCAAATGCTTGGGTTCAAAATTCAACAGTAGTTGGAACTTCTACGAATTATTCAAATACTTATACAACTCCTGGAAATAGCAGTATGACCTTGATTATTGAAGAAACACACGGAACTTTAACTTGCGGAGACACGGTAACCAAAACCTTTTTTATTCACGATATTCCAAACACACAGTTCAGTGGAGATTTGAATTTATGTTTAGGTGATTTAATTTCTTTCGACAACAATTCAAGTATCACAACGAATGAGCCAATCACTTATGAATGGTCTGTGAATGGAAATGTTGTCACTTCTTCAACTGATTTTCAAGCGCCTTCAACAAATGCAGGGACTTACGCAATCAATTTAACAACAACATCTGCCTTTGGATGCACAAGTTTTCTAACTTCTAATTTAGTAGTTAGTCCAATTCCTGACGCACCTGAACTTTCTGCTTCTATTGTAAATTGTCCGGGTGATCCAATCACTTTAAGCGCATTGGCAGAAACTTCTTCGACCATTTCTTGGACAGGACCATTGAATTACACATCTACAAGCTTTAGTAATACTTTTCCATTCCAAATCAATCAAATGGGAGTTTACTCAGCTTCAATTGTTTCCCAATTCGGTTGTCCTTCTGCAGTGAGTTCAATTCCAGCATCAATATTGAACATTTACAGCTTTGATGATTTCAATTTTCCAAATGTTATCACACCAAATAATGACGGATTAAACGATGAATTTAATATTTTAAACTACTTTCAAACTTGTGATGATTTTACAATTACAATATTCAATCGTTGGGGAAATCTTGTATTTGAACAAACGCAAGATGACACAACAGGATTTTCAGGTAAAACACAATCAGGAAGTGATTTAGAAGAAGGCGTTTATTTTTATAAATTGATTTTTTATTCTGGTGGCGATCAAAAAGAAGGCGAAAAAACTGGTTTTATTCACATTGTGAGATAGTTAGTTATTCTCCTGCTTTAAATTTTTGGAATAATTCTTCTGCGGCTTTAAAAGCTGAAATAGAACCAAGTTGGATTTTTTGTTCCATCTGATGAAGAGCAACTAACCATTCTTCTTTGCCGAAAAATTCTTGTTGCAACAAGAAACTTAAATGCTCACGTAAAACACTCAATTCTTGTTTTTTACGATTTTGATTTAGCCAACCATTTAAGGTTACTAAGTTGAAAAATTGCTCGATTGTTTGCCATATCTCCTCTAAACCTTCCTCTTTCAAGCTGCTACAAATTTGTGAAGTTGCAATCCATTGACTTTCTTTTGCTGGAAATAAATGTAAAGCATTCGCATACTGACTGCGTGCTTGTTTGGCTTTGAGTAAATTTTCACCATCTGCTTTTGTAATAACCAAAGCATCTGCCATTTCCATAATGCCACGTTTTATTCCTTGCAATTCGTCGCCTGCACCTGATAGCATTAAGAGTAAAAAGAAATCGATCATTGAATGAACAAGCGTTTCAGACTGCCCCACACCAACTGTTTCAATGAAAATGACATCATAACCAGCAGCTTCACACAAGACAATTGCTTCTCGTGTATTGCGCGCCACACCTCCCAAATTATTTCCAGTTGCCGTCGGACGAATAAATACATTCTCTTGTTGCGACAACCAATTCATTCGGGTTTTATCACCTAAAATACTTCCACCTGTTACATTAGAAGAAGGATCAATTGCCAAAACTGCCAATTTTAAACCTTTCTGTAAAATGATTTTTCCAAAAGATTCTATAAACGTGCTTTTTCCAACTCCCGGAACACCCGTAATTCCTATTCTCCACGATTTTTTTTGATGTGGCAAACAACGTTGAATCAACTCATTCGCCTCTTTTCTATCACTAGAAAGTTGGCTTTCAACAAGGGTAATTGCTGCACTCAATGCCGATCTATTTCCTGAAATTAACTCAGGTAAAAGTGTTTCGGCATTCAAACTTTGAATTCGCGCTTTTCGTTTCCGAAACCAGTCGTTGAGTTGCGATTGATTAGGCATCCATTAATTCCTTAAGCGCCTCAATTGCTTGTTTGATATTGTTTCTTATCTCTAAAACCGATGCTTCCATCATATAACAAGGTGCAGTGATAACTTTATTTTCTCGGTCAATTAAAATTTCGTGAATTGTTTTTTCCTCTGTTTTCGCACCTGTAGCTTGTAAACCTGCTTCAAATTGTGGAATTTCATAAGGTGAATTCTCCTGCGATGAACCTATCGTTAAATTCAATTTCACTTCTGATCCTTCCAATGCTTTTGCTAAAACAACTGGACTTACACACAAAGCAACAATTGGTTTACCAACATTAATCAAGTTAACTAACAATAATTTTACATCGTCGCGAATCGTGCCATTTGGACCTTCAAAAGCCCAAGTTGTAAAATTTTTCGCGCTACCAAAACCTCCAGGAATAACCAACGCATCGATATCCGCAGGTTGAATGTTTTTTATTTCTGTTACTGCGCCTCGAGCAATTCTAGCAGCTTCAACCATCATATTTCTTTTTTCAGGCATTTCTTCACCTGACAAATGATTTACAACGTGATGTTGATCTGCATCAATTGAAATACACGTGTAAGTTGCACCAATTTCCTCAATTGCAAGTAATGTAAGTATAGATTCCTGAATTTCAGCT
Source organism: Flavobacteriales bacterium (assembly GCA_018883325.1). Classification (GTDB taxonomy): domain Bacteria; phylum Bacteroidota; class Bacteroidia; order Flavobacteriales_D; family Crocinitomicaceae; genus UBA952. The sequence goes on from VEQH01000029.1 coordinate 13,678, forward strand.
CCATCATATACGCCACATCCTGATAATAATACTCCGATATTCATTTTTTTTTTAATTTTTAATGTTGAATTTTGAATGTTTAATTTAATTCTTCGTTTCAATTAAATCTGTATAAATCTGCTCATACATTGGAAGAATTTTTTCTAAGTCAAACATATGTGCTCGTTCTTTTGCATTCTTTTTGAAAATTGGCAGTTGCGCTGGGTCGAGCAGTGAAATCATGTTTTTAGCCATGTCGTCCACATCGGCAACATTTGACAAATAACCAGAATAGCCATGCACATTTACCTCTGGAATTCCACCTGTATTTGAAGAAATTACAGGAACTCCAACAGCCATTGCTTCTAGCGCCGCCAAACCAAAACTTTCTGTTTCCGAAGGAAGTAAAAATACATCAGCAATTTCAAGAACATGCGCTGTATCTCTAACTTTTCCAAGGAAAATAACTTTGTCACACAAATTCAATTCTCGACATAAACGCTCACAATGGTAACGTTCAGGACCATCGCCAACAAGAATTAATTTACTTGGGATTTCTTTATTCACTTTCGCAAAAACCAAAAGTACATCCTCTACCCTTTTAACTTTTCTAAAGTTGGAAACGTGACAAACAATTCGCTCTCCATCACACGCATATTTATTGCGCATGTGTTTCGTGAAAACTTCATTTTCTTCAGAAGGAACAATAAAATTTGGAACCACGTGAATTTCGCGCGCTATTTGAAAATGCTCGTAAGTAGAAGCTTTCAAACTTTCAGAAACAGCCGTCACAGCATCCGATTGATTGATACAAAAAGTAATCACAGGTTCAAAAGAAGGATCGCGCCCTACCAAAGTAATATCTGTACCGTGCAAAGTTGTCACGAACGGAATATTTATTCCTTGCGACTTTAATATCTGAGTTGCCATGTACGCGGCTGACGCATGTGGAATTGCATAATGAACATGTAAAACATCTAACTTTTCGTATTTAACAACGTCAACCATTTTACTTGCTAATTCTGTTTCATAGGGTTGATAATCAAACAGCGGATAATCAGAAACTGCAACCTCATGATAAAAAATATTCTCACGAAAACTCCCTAAACGAACTGGTTGAGAATAAGTTATAAAATGAACCTCGTGTCCTTTTGCTGCAAGCGCTTTTCCTAATTCAGTTCCAACAACACCACTTCCACCAAAAGTGGGATATAATACCATTCCTATTTTCATGCTTATTCTTTATTTGTGTTTTCTTCCTTACTTTGTCCTAACGGAAAGAAAAAAGTAACACGATATATTATTGGTAAAACACGAACTATTTGACCAGCTTCGTTTTTCACAGTGAAATTATAACTACTTCTAAAAGGACTATTTTTTGTATTGATTACATCGTAAAAAATAGCAGCATTCAATCTTACGTGTTTGCCCAATTTGAAACAAAATCCACCACCTAAAAGAAAGACTGGAGCCCATTTTTTCTGTTCAGCAGCAAACGTCACGAAATTGAATGGACTTCTTAAAATTTGGAACTCAGCACCACCAAAAATCATATCACGGTAGCGTGCATGCGCAAAAACACCAGGTCCCCAAATATTAATATTGGTCTTCATTCCAAGATTATTTGACCACGTTCGTTGAATTCTAAATGAAGGACCAACAGCAAAATTTTTATTCAAAATCGAAGCATGCTTTAATTCAACTCCAAAAGCACCTCCAAGATTAGAAAACCCTGCATAAACCTCAGCACCAAGCTCTTGACCATCATAACTTGTTTGAGCATTTGATGTCAACCCAAAACTCAAGCACAAAACCAATGTAATGTATTTAATCATTTTACTTCTTTTTTAATTTTCTAAAGGATTCAACCGTGATTGAACCAACAATTATAATTTACCCAACCAACTTTAAACTTTTCACTCTTCTCTTTTAACTCTTCACTTTTAACTTTTCACTCTTCACTCCTTCACCTCAAATAAGTTTTAAATACCACAAATATACTTGCTTTTCAAGCAAACCGAATACTTCTTTCTATCTTTGTAAAAAACTTTTAAAATGCAATTACTCGACGGAAAAGCTACAGCAGCACAAATCAGATTGGAACTATCTGAGGCAGTGAAAAAAAGAAAACAGGAAGGTAAAAAAATCCCACATTTAGCAGCTATTTTAGTTGGGAACGATGGAGGGTCTGTGACTTATGTAAATGCCAAAGTTAAAGCTTGCGAGGAAATTGGTTTTGAAAGTACATTAATTCGCTATGACGACTCCGTTCCAGAAGAAATATTATTAGGAAAAGTTCAATCATTAAATGAGGACAAAAGCATTGATGGATTCATCGTTCAGCTTCCGTTACCAAAGCACATTGATGAATTAAAAATCACACAAGCTATTGACCCTAAGAAAGATGTAGATGGATTTCACCCTCGAAATTTAGGAAATATGATTTTGGATATTCCAGGTTTCATTTGTGCAACACCTGCAGGAATTATGGAATTGATTGAACGCAACAACATTGAAACAGAAGGGAAAAATTGTGTAATCATCGGTCGAAGTAACATTGTTGGTACGCCTCTTTCCTTACTTTTAGGTAGAAATAAAAATCCAGGAAATTGTACCGTAACGCTTGCTCATTCGAAAACAGAAGAACTTGCGGCTGTTTGTCGTGGAGCAGATATTTTGATTGCAGCAATCGGACAACCGGGATTCGTAACTGCTGATATGGTCAAAGAAGGAGCTGTTGTGATTGACGTTGGGACTACCCGGGTTGAAGATGCAAGCAAAGCTAAAGGTTGGCGTTTGGCAGGCGATGTTGACTTTGAAAATGTTGCACCTAAAACAAGTTTTATTTCACCTGTACCTGGTGGAGTTGGTCCGATGACTATTGCTTCATTAATGATGAATACGTTGAAAGCAATGGAACTTAAAGGAAAATAAATGAAAGAAACATTTGAAATTGAAGGAGAATACATTGAACTAATCGGTTTATTAAAAGCCTTAGGAATCGCGGAAACTGGCGGTCATGCAAAGCAAATTGTTGACACGGGCGTTGTTGTTCGCAACGGTTTGGTTGAAACAAGAAGAAGAGCAAAACTGATTAAAGGTGACGAAATTCGCATTGAAGATTTAGTAATTGAATTAATTTAAAAAGCACTTTAAACTACTTATTTTCAAGCTATTTCACAGCGAAATTATTGTTCACCTCCGATTTAATTAATGTTGTTTACTGAAAAGTAAAATTTTGGATTAGATGTCCCAACCTATAGCTAGGACTTAGTTGAACTTTATGAATTTGGACAAGAAATAAATAAGTTGAAATCACTTTTTAAGAGAAAAATTTCGATATTTATGTTCAAAATCTAACACTATGAACTGGTACATTAAAGTATTACGCAACTACACCAACTTTGAAGGAAGGGCCCGAAGACAAGAATTTTGGATGTTCTTTTTGATTAATTTGATTATTTCAGCCATACTTCAAGTTATTGATTTTACCTTTTACGGTATTGAAAATGACTTAAATCCAATTAGTACAATATACAGCCTTGCTGTTCTACTGCCGAATATCGGAGTGTGTATTAGAAGAATGCACGACATCAACAAAAGCGGTTGGTATATGTTGATTCCTGTTTACAATATTTTCCTGTTTGCAACTGAGGGTGACAGCGGTGAAAATCAATATGGATCAGACCCTAAAGAAGAGGAGTCATCAAATGAACTACTCGATAGATAGAACGAAATTTAATTAATTCATTGCCTACATTTGCTTTCTAAAAAACTATAACTATCTTTGCACCCGTAATTCCGAAAAGTTCGGATACTACATAATAATCATTTTAAGAATATTAGCATGTATTTAGATTCATCTAAAAAGAAAGAAATCTTCGCTAAACACGGAGGAGCAGAAACAAACACAGGTTCAACTGAAGGACAAATCGCATTGTTTACATTCAGAATTAGCCACTTAACAGAGCATTTGAAAAAAAATCGTAAAGATTTCGGTACACAAAGAGCACTTCAATTATTAGTTGGTAAACGTCGTAGTTTATTAGACTATTTAAAAAGAAAAGATATTGAGAAATACCGTGCTTTAATTAAAGAATTAGGATTACGTCGTTAATTAGATCATATTACGGTAAATTTATTGAAGAGGGGACGTTCGGCTTTTGTCGGGTGTCCTTTTTTTTTGGCGCAAGCTAATGAGGTGTGAAGGGAAAATGAGAGAATGAAAAATGAGGGAATGAGAGAATGAAAAATGAGGGAATGAGAGAATGAGAAATGAGGGAATGAGGGAATGAGGGAATGAGGAATGAGAAATGAGGGAATGAGGAATGAGAGAAAGACATATTAAATTACAAATTTCGTATTCTGAATCTTTTTCATAAAATCGTTCTCTCATAATATCATTCACTCCAAATAAATAAGTAAATAAACAAAGTATGAATATAGGTACAAGAAAGTCAATTATCACAGGGGGGAAAGAAATCTCCGTTGAGACAGGCAAATTGGCAAAACAAGCGGACGGTTCCGTTGTGGTTCGCATGGGCGACACCATGTTATTGGCAACAGTTGTTGCAGCACAAGACGCTAAAGATGGCGTTGATTTTTTACCATTAACAGTAGATTATCGTGAAAAATACTCAGCTGTAGGCCGTTTTCCAGGTGGATTTTTCCGCAGAGAAGCACGTCCTTCTGAGACAGAAATTTTAGTAATGCGTTTGGTAGACAGGGCTTTACGTCCATTATTTCCAGATGATTACCACGCTGAAGTTCAGTTGATGATTCAGTTATTGTCTTACGATGGCGTAAACAATCCAGATGCATTGTGTGGTTTTGCAGCTTCTGCAGCAATTGCAGTTTCTAACATTCCATTCAATGGTCCAATGTCAGAAGTACGTGTTGGTCGCGTTGATGGCGAGTACATCTTGAATCCAACCATGGCTCAAATGGCTCTTTCTGACATCGATATCATGATTGCAGGAACAGCGAAAGACATAAACATGTTGGAAGGCGAAATGCAAGAAATTTCGGAAGCAGAACTAGTTGAAGTGTTCAAATTTGCACATGCTGCAATTCAAGAACAATGTCAATTCCAATTGGATTTAGCAGCAGAAATTCCTACAGCAAATCCAAAAAGAGAATATTCTCACGAATCGCACAACGAAGAAGTGAAAGCGAAAGTGTACGAATTAGCAATGGAAAAATGCAAAGAAGTTGCACGTATGGGCTTGGCTAACAAAGCGAAAAGAACAGAATTATTCGAAGAAATTAAAGCAGAAGTAAAAGCTGCATTTACAGAAGAAGAATTAGTAGAAGTTGGAAAATTCATTTCTCCTTATTTCTCTGAAGTGAAGAAAAAAGCTGTACGTTGGGTGATGTTGAACGAACGCAAACGATTGGACGGACGTAACTTCGACGAAATTCGTCCAATCTGGGCTGAAGTTGATTATTTACCAATGGTTCACGGTTCTGCTGTGTTTACTAGAGGTGAAACGCAATCGTTAACTACACTTACTTTGGGTGGAAAAATGGACGAGCAATTAATCGATGGAGCAACGTTCGAAGGAACTGAAAAATTCTTGTTGCACTACAACTTCCCACCATTCTCAACTGGAGAAGCGAAACCATTACGTGGAACTTCAAGAAGAGAAATTGGTCACGGAAATTTAGCTTTACGTGCATTGAAAAATGTACTTCCAGATGACAATCCCTACACAATCCGTATTGTTTCAGATATCTTAGAATCAAATGGTTCGTCTTCTATGGCAACTGTTTGTGCTGGAACATTAGCGTTAATGGACGGAGGTGTTCAAATCAAAGCTCCAGTTTCTGGTATTGCAATGGGATTAGTTGCTGACGAAGGTAAATTTGCAATTCTTTCTGACATCTTAGGAGACGAAGATCATTTAGGTGATATGGACTTCAAAGTGACTGGAACTGCAAAAGGAATCACTGCTTGTCAAATGGACATCAAAGTGGACGGATTGCCTTACGAAGTTTTAACACAAGCTTTGGAACAAGCAAGAGCTGGACGTTTACACATTTTGGGTAAAATTACAGAAACAATGCCTGCGCCAAGAGCGACTTTGAAACCACAAACACCAAGAATTGAAGCATTTAACGTTCCAAACGAAATGATTGGAGCAATCATCGGACCTGGAGGAAAAATCATTCAAGGAATGCAAAAAGAAACACACACAACCATTACAATTGAAGAATTACCAACTGGTGAAGGTCGTGTTCAAATCCTATCTAACAATGGTGACGACATGAACGAAGCAATTCGTCGCATTCGTTTAATCGCTTTCCCTCCAACAGTAGATGAAGGAGCGACATACACAGGAAAAGTAAAATCAGTGAAAGAATTCGGTTGTTTCGTTGAAATACTTCCTGGAACTGACGGCTTGATTCATATTTCTGAATTCAGCTGGGAGAAAGTTGCAAAAATGGAAGACGTTTGTAAAGAAGGAGATATTCTTGATTTCAAAGTAGTTGGAAAAGATCCAAAAACTAAAAAATGGAAATTATCTCGCAAAGTTTTATTACCAAAACCAGAACGTAAAGAAGAAACGCCACAAGCGTAATTAACAACGATTAAAGTTATACACAAAGGCGGCCATTGGTCGCCTTTTTTGATTTTGGGAACAATCTTTTAACATTGAATACTTACCTTTGCAAAAAAAAAATAAAGATGAAAAAATTATCGCTTACATTACTTTCATTTGTTTCAGGACTTTTTTTTGTTAATGCTCAAACTTTAGAGTCATTTTCATTTACTGGAGCCTTGAATGCCAACGGATGGAGCTCTCACAGTGGAACTGCTGGTCAATTACAATCATTAGCAACAGCCTCCGATTGCCAAAATAGCCTTTATTATGCTGGATTAGAAGCATCAACTGGAAACCGATTAGCTTTTACAGCAGGAAATTCAGAAGACATCAATAAAGCAATTACAGGTATAACTGGTACAGGATATTTTTCTTTCTTATTAAATGTCCCTTCAACAACTGGGTTGACAAGCACAGGTGAATATTTTACAGGTTTTGGAAGTACAACTGGTGCTTCGGTAACTGTGTTTTCACCTCGTGTTTTTATAAAATCAGGAACAACAGCAAATACCTTCCAATTAGGTGTTTTAAATACCACAGGTGGAACTCCAGCACCAACAGCAAATTATTCAAGTGAGTATCCAGTTGGAACAACCGTTCTAGTAGTAATTAAATTAGACGCAAGTGTAAGTCCTATTCAAGCTTCCGTTTTCATAAATCCAACACCAGGAGATGTAGAACCAACAGCGTCAGTATCAAGTTCTGCAGGAACAAATGCATTTAATAGTTTTGCTTCAATATTTTTAAGACAAGCTGGAAGTTCTTCAGCAGGAACTGGAAATATACAACTAGATGAATTTAGAGTTGGGTCAACTTGGGCAGCTGTTACTCCTGCTTGTGCGCAAGTTATAACTTGGTATTTAGATGCTGATCAAGATACATTTGGAACACCGACACAAACTGTTCAATCGTGTTGTCAACCAGCAGGATATGTAGCAAACGATACTGACTGTGATGACACAAACCCTGCAATTAATCCAAATACAGTTTGGTATATCGATACAGACACAGACGGTTTTGGTGATGCTTCGCAATCGCAAACTGGATGTACTCAACCTTCAGGTTATGTTTTAAACAATACGGATTGTAATGATAACAACATCGCTGTTAACATAGTTTCTACTTGGTATTTAGACAATGACAACGATGGTTTTGGAGCTGCTTCAACATCCGTTCAGAACTGTGGTCCAATCGCAGGATACGTTTCGAATAGTTTAGATTGTGACGATTCAAACAATCAAGTTAACCCAAATATTACTGAAATTTACGATGGAATTGATAACGATTGTGACTTAATAATTGACGAAGGATTTACTTTAACAACTTACTACGAAGATTTAGACAATGACGGCTACGGAAGTGCTGTTTCTATTCAATCGGTAACCAATCCTGGAGTAGGATATGCTTTAGTAAGTGGCGACTGTAACGACAACAACAATGCAATTAATCCAGCAGGAACAGAAGTGTGTGATGGAGCGGATAACGATTGTGATTTAAGTATCGACGAAGACCTTCCAACATTCACATACTACGCTGATACGGACAATGATGGATTTGGAGATTTAAATACAACAACAATTTCTTGTTCTCAACCTAATGGTTACGTTACAAATAGCACAGATTGTGATGATACAAATAATGCAATCAATCCAAACGCAACAGATATTCCCGTAAACGGAATTGATGAAGATTGTTCTGGTTCAGATGCACCTTTACTTCCAGTAATTTTAGGTTTGTATGAATTCACACAACCTTCCGCTTGTCCAGTAACTGCAACAGCTGTAACTACTCAACCTACAACTGCTACATTCAGCGTTTTTTCTGCAGCAGGAGTAAATTGTCAAGCGGCAGGAAATGTATTCAATAATAATGATTGGAATACAACCACAACTTTAGATTTAACAGAATACGCTGAGTTTTCAGTTACAGCTAATGATTGTCAATCACTTAAATTAAATAGAGTTGCTTTCAATCACCGAACAAGTGCAACTGGAGGAACACCAACTTGGTACTTACGTTCAAGTCTTGACAACTACGCAAGTGACTTAGGAACAGGTTTATCAGGAAATAACAACAACACAAACTTAGATGACACTGTTCTTTTAGGAAGTGCGTTTGATGCTGTTACTAACGTTACATTCAGATTGTATTTAACAGGAATCGGTACAACTGGAGCTACATTCAGATTGGACAACGTTTCTTTATACGGAAATGCAATTGCAATCACTCCAACAATGTATTATTTAGATGCGGACGCAGATGGATTTGGAGATCTTGCAAACGATTCTTTGTCTTGTTCAATTCCTGTAGGATATGTATTGAACAGCACAGATTGCGACGACTCGAACAATGCAATCAATCCAACTACGGTTTGGTATATGGACATGGACAGCGATACTTATGGTGATGCAACAATGACATTAGTTTCTTGTACACAACCTACAGGTTATGTTTTAGATAGCACAGATTGTAATGATAACAACAATCAAATTACGGGTTCTGTTATGTACTATGTTGATGCTGACTTAGATGGTTTTGGAAATTTTGCAACAGGTGCTTCATTCTGTACAAATCCGGGAGCAGGTTACGTTACGAACAGCACAGACTGTGACGATACGAACAATGCAATTTACCCTGGTGCAACAGAAATTTGCGATGGTATCGATAACGATTGTGTGGGAGGAATTGATAATGGTTTAACTTTCGTTACTTATTACACAGATGCTGACTTAGACGGTTTTGGAACAGGTGCTGGTCAAAACTTGTGTGCTAATCCAGGAGCAGGTTTTGCAACAGTTGCAGGAGATTGTAATGATTCAAACGACCAAATCAATCCAGATTCACCAGAAATTTGTGATGGAATTGACAATGATTGTGCAGGTGGAATTGACAACGGGTTAACTTTTGTTACTTACTACGTGGATGCGGATAACGATTCATTTGGAACAGGAACAGGTCAAAGTTTATGTGCTAACCCAGGTGCAGGTTTTGCTACAGTTGCAGGAGATTGTAACGACAACAACAACCAAATCTATCCTGGAGCAGTTGAAGTTTTAGACAACTCAATTGATGAAAATTGTGACGGAGTTGATGGTTATGTAGGAATTGAAGATTTAACATTAAATAGCTTCAAAATCGTTCCAAATCCAAACAATGGTTCGTTCGCTATTGAATTGGCAAACGAAGTTAGCAACGCAACAATTTCAATCCAAGACGTGAACGGAAAAGTTATTTATACAACTAATTTCTCAGGATTAGTTTACCAATCTACTTTGAGTTCAATCACAACTGGAATTTATTTCATTAAAATCCAATCTGAAAAGGCAAGCGCTGTAGAGCGAATGGTGATTAAGTAATTGATTCGAAATAATTTAAAAAGGCTGTCATCTATCAAGTTGACAGCCTTTTTCTTTTTTAATTCGCTATTTAAATTTTTGTGTTAAGCTAATTATTAGTAATTTGGTTAAGTAGTTACTAAAATTCTGATTATGCATAAGATTCTGTATTTGTTTATTGTTTTTATTGGCTTGGCATATTTCAATGAATTTCAATCCCAAATTTTAGTTGTTAATCAACCAAATATTAGTACACTAAATTATTCGACAAACGATATAGAAAAAGTTACCTTAAATCCTATATTTATTAATATATACCTGATTGATAGTACTATTGTCTCCTATAATTTAGAGTCGCTTAATTTAAATTTCCAATCTGAAAATGCTTCTGTTGACAATATAATTTCAAAAGTAAACAGAATGGATTTGGTGATTTTTCCAAATCCTATCCAAAATGAATTAAAATTTACCTTTGAAAATAGTTTCATAAAAGAATATGATTTCAAAATAATAGACAGTAAAGGCATTGTTTATAATGAAATGAAAAACTGTGTTGCTAAATTAGGATTAAATACAAATAGTGTTAATCTAGAAAATTTATCAAAAGGCACCTATTATCTTTCTTTTGAGGAAAAAAACTTTAAAATAACAAAGTTATTTATTAAACAGTAACAGTATGAATTTATTAAAATCACTAACTTTTATTATTAGTCTAATACTTTTGAGTAATAAGTCTTATTCGCAAACAACTATGAATATTTATTTGAACGATAGTTCTGTTGTTCATATTCCAATTGATTTAATAGACAGTATTACTTTTTCTAACACAAATGACCTACCAATTGCTACTGTAATAACTAATCCAATTGATAGCTTAACTTTTATTGGAGGAATTTTTAGTGGAAATGTTATCAGCCATGTTGGAGAAATTCCAAATATTTATAAGGGTATGTGCATAGACACAGTACCTAATCCTATGATTGGTAATTTAAACTCTTATGTACTTGATGGAGGAATCGGTACAGGTGCTTTCAGTATTTCAATGTATGAAAACGATTTATTTTACCCCAATAGAACATACTATATGAAAGCTTTTGTAAGAAATATTACCGGAACATTTTGTTTGTATGGTAATGAATATTCTTTCACAACACCTGCAACAAGCGGACTAACACAAAGTACGCCGGGAAATGGGGTGATTGATATAGACGGGAATATATATACTTCAATCATATTAGGAAACTCACAAGAATGGTTAGCTGAAAATTTAAAAGTTAAACGTTTTACGAATGGTGATTCAATTACATTCATAGAAGATGGAGGCGAATGGATGCTAACTTCTCAAACAGGAATACCTCTTTGGTATTATTCTAATAGTGACTCATTAACTAATCAACAAAATGGTAAGCTTTATAATTGGTACGCTGTAAATGATTCCAGAAATTTATGTCCATCAGGTTGGAAAATTCCAAATAATCAAGATTGGGATTTACTTATTGATTACTTAGGTGGTCAATCAATGGCCTCAAGTAAATTGAAATTGGTTGGCAATGAACATTGGTTATTATATAATCAAGACGCAACAAATGAGATCGGATTTAATGCTTATCCGTCAGGATTGATGCCTTTTTCTCAAACATCAAATTTTGGTGATTCGGCCTTTTGGTGGAGTTCATCGAATTTTAGTTCTGAAAATGCTTGGATGTACCAAATTCGTGATTTAGGTAGTCAAGTTGATATTGATCCATATTATAAATGGACTGGTAATTCAGTGAGATGCATTAAAGAATAAACAATTAAAATAAAAAATAAAGCTGTTGGTTCGCTTGAATCAGCAGCTTTTTTTTGACTCCAAAATTACTTCATTTATCAATTATTATTAGAAAGAATCATTTGTATTAAAATTAAATTTGCACAATAAATTAGTAGATTCTTACAGATGGTCGAAAAGACTTTCTTAAGTTTTGAAGAACGAAAATGCTTTGTATTTTGAATTAACTTAGGAGGAAAATCTACTATTGGGAAAGAGAATACTCAAATCAATCAAAAAAGAAAAAAGGAATCAAAAACTTGGTTTTCTTTCCTTTATAGTTTTAATAACAGCTTTTTCTTTTGTTAAGGAAGATAAAAATTCAGTTGTAGGAATTTGGAGTATAGAATTACATCAAATTAATGATGACACCGTTTTTAATTTAAAGGACGAAAATTCGACTTTAAAATACTTTTACAAGATAAAAAACATAGATACCTTAACGATTAAAAATAAGAGTTATACTTCTAGTTTTAAAGAAACATTCAATGATTTCCTATTACACAGAATTAAAATAACTACCAATTACATGTTGTTCTATAAGATTGATTCAAAAGGAAAAAAATCAAAATATCGTACCAAATTAGCATATCAAATTAATGGAAATCAAGTGGAGTTAAATGATGAAGACAATCCAAAATCTAATTTCAAAATTGAATTTAACAAAACGAAAGATAAACTAATTTTCAAACAAACTGAAGGTAATATTAATGTAGTTACCACCTATTTTAAAGCTAAAAAATAAATACATTTTTAAACAAAGATTCTCACGAAACTCATAATTATACTTCGTTTTGGACAGATAGCGAAAATGTACAACACTTTCCCATTCTCTATAAAATTCAAAAATAATTCAGTCCGAAAAGTGCAATCTTCTTCAATGTTATTGATATTATCTTTTGTTTTGATTTTTTGCTTTCCTTTTAAGCTTTTAAGCCATAACAATTGTTGATTCATCAAAATCAGCAGCTTTTTTGTTTTCCATTTATCCTTTTTTAGTGTCGTTGAAGTTGACTTGAATTATTTCTATCACATAATTGTCAAGCAGTCACTTTAACCGATTACATTTGTTAAAATAGCTATTATGAAGAAAAATACAATTTATCTATTTTTTGCCGTGTTTTGTTCGACGCAATTATTCAGTCAAACCTATTGGCAACAAGAAGTAAATTACACCATTCAAGTAAAATTGAACGATAAAAACCATACTTTATCTGCTTTTGAAGAATTTGAATATGTCAATAATTCACCAAATACCTTAGATAAAATTTACGTTCATCTCTGGCCAAATGCTTACAGAAATGGAAAAACAGCCTTGGCAAAACAAAAATATAAAGACGGAGAAAAAGAACTTCGCTTCGGAAAAGAAGAAAACAAAGGAGGAATCGATTCACTCGATTTTCAATCCAATGGTCAAAAATTAAAATGGGAATACGACCCAACGAATATCGATATTTGCGTCATTACACTAAACACACCTTTAAAAAGTGGCGAACGCGTACGCATCTCAACTCCGTTTAAAGTTAAAATTCCATCAGGTGAAATTTCTCGACTTGGTCACATTGACGAATCCTATCAAATTACACAATGGTATCCAAAACCTGCTGTTTACGATAAAAATGGCTGGAACCCTATCCCCTACTTGAATCAAGGCGAATTTTATTCTGAATTTGGATCGTTTGATGTAAGCATCACTTTGCCTAAAAACTATGTTGTTGGCGCAACGGGTGATTTGCAAACAGCTTCTGAAATTGAATTTTTAAACAACCTAGCGAAATCAACTGAAGGAAAAATTGCTGATTTTTTAATGACTAAACAAGGTCGTGGTGGAAAGACAGCCTTTCCTGAATCCTCAACAGAATGGAAAACAATTCGCTACACACAATCCAGAGTTCATGACTTTGCTTGGTTTGCCGACAAACGTTTCGCAGTTTTAAAAGGAGAAGTTGAATTGCCTCAATCAAAAAGAAAAGTTACTTCTTGGGCAATGTTTGTTCCTCATAACACCATTAATTGGCAACACGCGATTGAATACATCAATGATGGAACTTACTATTATTCACTTTGGAACGGAGATTATCCTTACAACCAAGTCACAGCAGTGGATGGAACAATCAGTGCTGGTGGCGGAATGGAATATCCAAATGTTACCGTGATTGGAAACGCAAGTTCTAAAGAAGAATTAGAAGTAGTGATTGTTCACGAAGTGGGTCACAACTGGTTTTACGGAATTTTAGGCACAAATGAACGCGTACACGGATGGATGGATGAAGGAATGAACACTTTGAATGAAATGCGTTACATTCAAACAAAATATCCAAACAACACGCGACTTTCAGACATGGTTGCCAATGGTAAATTCCATTTTAACGACTTAGACCACCACGATATGGGCGATGTTTCTTACCGCGCAATTGCAATGTTGGGATTGGATCAACCAATTGAAACGCATTCAGCTGATTTCACTCCTGTCAACTACGGAATGATAATGTATCAAAAAACAGGATTGGTTTTCTTTTATTTAATGGATTATTTGGGAGAAGAAAAATTCAATCAAGTTATGCGCACGTATTACGAAGAATGGAAATTCAAACATCCACAACCGGAAGACATGCGCAAATCAATGGAAGCATCTTCTGGTAAAGATTTATCGTGGTTGTTCGACGATTTGATTAAAACAACAAATCACATCGACTATAAATTGAAAAGTGTTAAAACAAACAAATCAAACAACACAACAACAGTAAAAGTTAAAAATGTTGGACAAGTAAATGGACCAATTGAAGTAAATGCATTTAAGGACACAACGCTTGTTGAAACTGTTTGGTTAGAACCTACGAAAAAAGGTGAAGTTGTTTTAAAATCAACTGGCTACACACGAATTACCATTGACGATTCAAGACATATTCCAGAAATAGTTAGAACGAACAACACATGGACTAAAAAAGCATTTATCAACAGAATCGAGCCCTTAAAATTAGAATTTTTGATGGGTGATAACGAAGCTTCAAAAACAAACCTATTCTGGACTCCAACGATTGGTGGAAATGCTTACGACGGTTTTATGTTAGGTGCAGCGTTTCACAATATGGGAATTCCATTCAAACCTTTTCAATTCTTAGTTGCCCCACAATTTGCTTTCGGAAGAAAAAATTTAGCTGGAATCGCAGAATTAAGTTATACTTTCTTACCAAAATCAGGATTAAAAATTTCAAAGTTCGGTGCATCTGTTAAGAATTTTGGTGCTGGAAATGACAATAGAGACTTTTTTGCAAGTGTAACACCTTATTGGTCGGCGCAAATTGGAAACAGAGGAAAAAACAAAGCAACTTCTCATTCAATTCTTGTTCAAGGATTGTTAAGAAACGACTCAAGATTCGGATTTTCAAACAATCAACAAGGAGCTTTTGTAGCTTATAACTACGCTGTCAATTTACCAGATCATAAATTCAACATGAACCTGAGAGGCGAATATGTACAAGGAAGAGAGCGTTATGACAAATTGGGAAGATTTTCTTTTTCAACTACTTACAAATACAAATACTTGAAGAACAAAATGCAACGTTGGGTAGAATTGCGTGTGTTTGCAGCTGCTAATTTTCTATATGAAACACAAAGTGTTTTCGGAAATCCAAACTTTGAATTGTCTATTTTTGGAGCGAGAGGTTACCAAGATTTGTTCGTAGAAGATTACAATTTTGGTCGTTTTGAAACAACGGGAATGTGGAGTCAAAACAGACAAGATAACTTCGGGAATTTCCACGCAAACAACATTGACATGGCGCTTGGAAGCTCAACAACTTGGATGACAGCTTCTAACGTTTATTTCCAACTTCCTTTGAAACCTGGAATTTTTGGAGCATTTGCAGATTTTGGTTTATTTGAAGACTTGAATGGAAACACACAATCCGTTATGAATGCAGGTTTAGGAGTGAAATTATCCAACACGTTTGGTATCTATTTCCCACTTTACCAATCCAGTTATTTTGGTGATTTATTCACAAATTACGGACAGAAAATTAGATTCACTTTAAAAATGAACATCGTTAACAAAGGTTTAAGCCTTAGCAACTTATTAAATTAATACCATAATTATGTCAGAGAACAAACCAACAGAAACAAAAATTACTTTCGGAAAGATATTTTGGCCAAGCTTTTTGGCTGTATTTATCGCAGGAATTGTAGGAATGATTTTCTTCTTTTTAATTCTTGGTGGAGTGATTGGTTCATTCAGTGATTTTGGGCCAAAGCCACTATCTATTGAAGACAAAACAATTCTTCACATGCAATTAGATGGAGAAATTCTTAATAAAGGAAAGTCTGAATTTGACCCAAGTACACTAAACGTGAACGAATCGATGGGGCTTCCAGATATTCTATACGGAATTAGCGAAGCAAAAAAAGATGAAAAAATCAAGGGGATTTTCATTGATATCGGCGATGTTTCATGCGGAATGGCAACAGCTCGTGAAATCAGAAACGCAATTAACGATTTCGAAAAAAGTGGAAAATTCGTTGTAGCTTATAATTCGGGTGAGTACATTTCTCAAAAAGAATATTACATCAGTTCGGCTGCAAAAGAATCTTACGCCTTCCCAACTTCCACTTTTCAAATAACAGGATTAGGTGGAGAGTTGATGTTCTTCAAAGGTCTATTGGATAAATTGGAAGTTGAAGTTGAAATTATTCGCGGTTCAAATAACGATTTCAAAAGTGCAGTTGAACCATTTTTCAGAACCAATATCAGTGATTCGAGCCGCGTTCAGATGGAAAGATACATCTCTTCGATGTGGGAAGATATGCGAAATGATATTGCTGCAGACCGAAAAATCAAACCTGAATTATTGAACTCAATTGCAGATTCATTAAAAATCAAACGTGCTGATGACGCTGTAAAATTCAAATTATTGGATGGTTTGAAATACCGCGATGAAATGATTTCTTACTTGATGAAAAAGGTTGGTGCAGAAAATGAAGAAGACTTGAAACTTCAAAATTTTGAGAAATACGCGAAGAAATTATTCTACCAAGATCAAGTTTTATTGAAAGCTGAAAAACCTTCAATTGCGGTAATTTTAGCTGAAGGTGACGTTTCAACTTCTGGCGATGGACTGACTTCGGAAGGAATTTGTAAGTTGTTCAAAAAAGTTAGAAATGCTAAACACATCAAAACGGTTGTTTTCAGAATCAACAGTCCTGGTGGAAGTGCATTGGCAAGTGAAGAAATTTGGAGAGAGGTTGAATTAACCAATAAAGTTAAAAAAGTGATTGTTTCTATGGGTGACGTTGCTGCTTCTGGTGGTTATTACATTGCAAGTCCAGCGCACAAAATCTTTGCTGAATCGACAACAATTACAGGTTCTATTGGTGTTTTTGGAATGATTCCATACACAGGTAAAATGTTTGAAAACAAGCTTGGAATTAGCTTTGACAGAATCAGCACCAACAAACATTCGGTATTGTCAACAAATCGAAAATTGACAAAAGAAGAATTGGAAGCAACACAAGTTGAAGTAGATCAAATCTATGATATGTTCTTGGAACGTGTTTCTAAAGGAAGAAAAATGACCAAAGAAGAAGTAAATTTCGTGGCGCGAGGTCGTGTTTGGACAGGAAGAGACGCACTTCGAATTGGTTTGGTAGATCAATTGGGCGGACTGACGGATGCAATTTCTTACGCTGCTAATTTGGCTAAAATCAAAGACGGAAAAGTGTTATACTATCCATTGAAAAAAGAGGATAAATTATCTGAATTGTTTGAAATGATTGAGAGTGAAGCAGGCGACGATGAAGAAGCTGACACAAAAATAAAAGCGAACTCAATGCCTTCAGAATTAGTAGAATACTACAAACAATTGAAAAAAATCGAAGCTATGAGTGGAATTCAAATGAGAATGCCATTTGAAGTGAAAATTGATTAATTGAATTCTAAATAAAAATTTAAAAGAGGCTTGTGAAAAATTGCAAGCCTCTTTTCTTTTAACCTCAGTTCGATTGTAAAATTGAAATTCAGATTGACATAAAAATCTGTTAGTCAAGGCGTTTAATCGAAGGTTTAGCGGGCTAAATCTAGATTAAACAACGCCGAATAACTGGTTTTTATGTAAAGCGAAAAAGAATTCCGCTGATAAACAACGATTTACTTCACATATCTTTTTCGATTTATCCCGATAAATCTTCAAAAGCTTTGTTTGTAACTCATTGTTTCTAAGCGGTCTGAATCCAATTTTATTAATCGAACTGAGGTTATTAGAAGTTTTTAGAAATTACCAAAATGTCGTTTCGGTCTGAAACATTGAACACGAAGCGCAATTCCTAATTCATTTTGGTGAGTCGTAAAAATTGTTCGATTGTAAAACTCCAATTTTGTCACCCACGACTTTGAATTTCTTGTACCTCCAGTTTTCAGATGATACAAACTTAAACCATAGCGCATTGCATATTGATTTTGAGGATTTAAGCGATTACTATTTTGAAAATAATAATATTCAGGAGTTACAAAACACTCCAAAACCTCTGCCTTGCAAATCCCACTTTTATTACGAACACTCAATTTGAAAAGACTTTTTCTAAATTGTAACGCGGCAGTGTAAGCACTAAAGCTCGTTGCAAATTGTTCATTCTCAAAACGAAGACCAATTTCGGGTAAAAGAAACTTTCCTATTTGTTTTGAGATTTTTATTTCAAAAGAAGGATTACGCTGATTGCTTTTTCCAAAGTTATAAGCGCAAACAACTCCACTATTTTTAGTCCTTTTATTTTGAGCAAAAATTAGATTCAAACTAAAACACAATATAATCAAAACGAATTGCTTCATGTTGCCCGATTTACCAATTAAAAAGAAAACTTGACCTCTATCCTACTCTTTAAAGTGAATCTTTTAGAAAGCGTTACATAAATCCGTTGTAATTAAAATAATAATTCAACTTAACACCAATGAAAAAACGTCCAAAGAATTTAATTCCTTGAACGCTTTTTTTTTGAAACCAACTTTTAAATCTGAAGTTATCCCATCCTTATTAAAAACTTGGACAAGAAATTTTTCTAAAGTTTTTTGCTTTTTTCTTACACTTTAAGTTGAAACCCATAGACACTTCATGCGAGCCACCTGAGATTCCATTTCCAAGTTTTGAAACCGTTAAATCGTAACTGTATCCTATTTTAAATTTCTCAGTTGTTATACCAAAACACAAGATGAAAGCATCTCTGTTTCTGTACCAAGCACCAACTGTAAAGTTTCCGTATTTAATATAAGTTCCGATACTTAATTCCTGAAAACCATTTTGATACTGGTAAATAATGTTGGGCATGATACTCGTTGTACTTGCATAACGACCTTTTGAACCAATTGCAATATCAGCTCCAGCATGGGCAGTGAAGCGCATCGGAAGACGTGATTGACCAAGAATCATTGATTCATCTGGACGATTTAGATGGTGAACAGCGCCTCCGAAATAAAATCCTTTTCCGAAACCTACAAATCCTGCTGAAGCATCGAAGAAACCTCTTCTTCCATTTCCTCTTGGAACATCTCCAGTTTGATAAATAAAACCTCTTTTTGGGTCAATCATATCGCCAAAAGTCAATTTATCCCAATCTAAAAACTTCTGGAAATAAGCAGCACGAGCACCGAACATCAAAGAAAACTTACGATTAACTTTTAAATTGTAAGAATAGATTCCTCCAATCATTGAAGTTTGAATTGTTCCCTGACCTTGTTGGTCGTGCATAGCAATGATTCCAATTCCGCCAGAAATACTTTTTGCATACGTGTCAAATGCCGCACTGTAAGTCACATAATTTCCAGTTAACTGTGGCCACTCGTTTCTATAATTCAGCGCAATTCGAGGACAACCCGTCGAACCAGCCAAAGCAGGATTCAAATAAATCGGATTAGAATAAAACTGCGTGAACGTAGGATCTTGTGCGATAGAAACAAAACTGTTACCAAGAATTGTCACGCAAAGAATTAAAAGTACCTTTTTCATAGTTTATAGTGTTATGTATCTACGAGCTTTTCGGCTTGTAGAAGAATTAAATCTTAAAGTCAATTGATGCGTTAACTCTTTTGCATTTAAGCTATTAGATTGCGCAAATGTTGTTTGTCCAAATAACGAAAAACGATTCGTTGAAAGCCCTATTAAACCTGTTATTGCTTGATTGTTTCCATAAGAAGCACCGATCATTAACTTCGACAATTTCATACTAAATCCAGCGTAAAGATTATTTTTCGCGTTACTCAATTGAGCGTAAACATAAGGTGAGAAAACAAATTTTTCATTGCGAGAAATATATTGTGTTCCTGCTACTAAACTTGTAACTGAACTTGCTCGTTGAACAATTGAACTATCAATATTCGTGTAGATATTATTGTAATGTTTAAGCAAATTCGTTGTTTGAAATCCAAGGTAGAACAAACTTGTATTTATTGTTAAACCTGCATCTAAATCTCTATAAAACAATTTACTACCAATAGCTCTATTCTCATCGAAATTAAATGTTTGCATTGCTCCCGTTTCAAATTCTACTGATGAATTGTTTATCAATTTTGACTGATCTAACATTTTATTTCCCATTTTAAATCGCATCGCAGGTTCTAAAGTGATACTTCTGCTCAAAGCAATTTTCGGAGAAAATAAAAGTGCAACATCCCAATTTTGTATCACGCCATTTCCAAAATAATCGTAATTCGCTTGTAAACCATAAGCTGATTTTGTGGCGCGAGAATACGAATCAAAACTGAACTGCTGACTCAATTTTTGATGCTGCTCATTTCCAAACCAGCGCGCTCTTGTTACAGCGTAAAAACGTGCTTTTGAGGTAGCGCCAATATTACTGAACAACACATCAACATCTGACAATTCAGGCAAGGCATACGTGTGGTCAGGAATGTTTGTAATTGCCACATCTTTACTCAGGATTTTTTCGATTTTACTTAAGATTTTTGGCGTATGAATAGAATTTCCAGCAGCATCAACTGTTTCCGAATTCTCGAAGGTAATTAAATCTTGAGCTCTTACTTGATAGCCATCCAGCAGGAACGAATTCAGCGCGTTTGTTTTTAATCGATCGGTTCCGACAAATAAATTTTGCTGTTGAGGAGAAAACTTATTTGAAACTGAAATAAGATTTGAAGCAACTTGGTTTGAATTAGTTGCTAAAACTTCATTTGTGATATTACTTCGTTGAATCGATTCATTGTATAATTCAGACTGCTGGCTCAAAGAAATGGCAGTTAAGTCAGTTGGATTTGAATTTTGAATTGTTGGTTGAACACTTGCCAATGTTGTTGTTTCAAACACAAAATTTTGTTGCGCATTGTTCGTTGAAGTTGTAACTAAATTACTTGTGTTAGAAGTTTTAACTGAAGAAACAAATGACGCTTGACTTGCTTTTTTAGTTAATGAACTTGATTGCGCTACTTGATTTTGACGATTTGACTGAATTTGATTGTAATTCCAAAGCAACATTGAAATCACCAAAAGTGCTGAAAATGCTCCGATGAAATAAGGAAGTAAACGACGTTTTTTGTAAGCTTTATCTTTTTCAGAATAAATTAACTCCTCTGTAGAAACTGTTGCCATTTGCCAAGCATCGAGGTCAACTTCTAAATCAGGATTGTTTAAGATATAATTTTCCAACAATGTTTCCTGTTCTGGGGATAGATTTCCCTCAGTAAAGTCAAACATCCAGCGGTCAATATTTTCTCTTGTTGGAAACTTCATGCGAGTTCGTTCAATCCTTTTAACTGTTTTTTTAATTTCAAACGAGCTCTAAAAAGGTAAACTTTTACTTGTGAAGGGGACAAATCGAGGATTTCTCCAATTTCTTCATAAGCGTAACCTTCTAAATCTCGCAACAGGATGATACTTTTTTGAATTGGAGGCAGAATCCCAACAATGTGATCTATCACTTGCTTCGATTCAAAAGAAAAATTGGTTTGTTCGTGTTGTTCGGGAAGCTGTACAGCATTCATCGAACTCATTCTTGCGCGTTTGTGAATGAAATTAATCATTGCATTGTGCGCACAAGTAAACAACCAAGCTTTTGCTTTTTCCAATTCAATTTTCTCCCTGTTTACCCAAAGTTTCTCCAAAACATCTTGCACAATATCTTTCGCCGCTTCCTTGTCTTTTAGGAAGTTAACCGAAAATCTAAACAACGAGTCGCTTATTTTTTCTACTGCGATATTGTACTCTTGACGATTCAAATTTCTCTTTGATTTACAGTTAAAACAAATTGAACTCTCTTAAAGTTACAGTAACTTTAATTTAATTTCATAAAATTAATGCTTTTTGAATACTGACAATGTTTAAATGAAAATTCGGAGGATTTTGTTGAAAATTTGAAGTAGGAAATATAATTCTAAATCCATTTCAAACTTTTCAAAACTTAAATGTTCCCAAATAAATAACCTCGTTTGTCACATTTAAACGTCGCGTAATTTCTTCTTTTTGTTCATGTTGAGTACCAAATTGCTTGAAAAATTGAACACTTAATGTTGCTTTTCCTTGGATACTTTGCGAAGTTGACCCATAATAATGTGCTTCAATTTTATAATTTCCAGGTTTCGCTTTTCTAATAATAAATTCCTCTGGTCCATATCCTTGAGTGAAATCATTTGAAATCCTACCTCCTAAATTTGTTAACTTATTATCGTAATAACACTTCTCTCCATTTGGATCTGTCACCCATAAATCAACATCTGTATTATCTGCGTCCCAGTTCAAAACTACACGAATATCAACAGGCATATTTTTAAGTAATTTTTTATCAATGAAATCTATTTTTAGACCCTTTGGATTTTTTGATAGAATAGCATTTAATTCATTAATTGCAATTAACTCAATTCCAGAGAAACGATTTTCAAAAGTGTTTTCAACAACGTAATATAGCTGTTTAATTGCTTCATTATGATTTCCAACGGCTTCATACGCCAAGCCTAAATCTCGATAAGATTGTGGTTCATCTGGTCGTAATTCAATCAAATCTTTAAACAATTGAATCGCTAAAGTATATTTTTTCAATTGGAGTAATTTATTGGCAAGAACTCGCAATAAACTGTGATTTTCCAATTCTAATTCAGCAATATTAGATAAAATGCGCAAACCCTTTTGGTATTCCTTTTTAGCAATAAAATAATCTGCTACATCAAGATAAAAGGATGGTTGTGTTCCGTATTGATTTTTTTCTGAAAGATAAATTAAATAAGCTTCATTCATGTTTTTAGATTGCTTAATCTTCGTCATATAAGGACTTTTTGGATCCCACCCTTTAACGTTTATTGAACCAACAACTTCACTTGAATTTTTATTGGTTCCATAATTCCATGTATAACTTGCATTTCCAGTTGAAACTGCATAAGATGAAGCTATTGAATTTGCTGAAAGCGTACCATTAGCTGAATTAGTTACTGAAACATGATCTGTAGATGATGCACTAAATGTGGTTAAATTGTTGTTAACCTCAAAATCACCAACATCCTTCCATGTTCCTCCACGGATAACGTTTCGATCCGCTTCATTATCATTTTGTTCGGTTAATCTTTCTTCAGGATGTTCTCGAATGGAATGCATTTCGCTTTCAATTGGTCGAGTTGGAGCTTGAGTGTTTGTGTTACCATTACTAATGCCCTCTGTCATTTTCTTTGACTTTTTTCGCTTAAAATCATTTTTATACCAATCGTATTGATCATTAAATGAACTAATAACACTTTTTAAATGCTTACTTTTTTGCACTTTTTCTTCTTTGTCAGCTTCTTTTAATTTTTTAAAGTATTCTTTTCTTAACTCAAGTGGTGGAATAATACGATGTTGTAAATAATCCTCTAATCGATCTAAAACGAGTAAAGAAGTATTTTTAGTTACCAAACGGTATTTTTTTCCTAATTCTGTAATTTCCTTTTTGTTTAATTTATATTGAGTTTCAAGTAAATTAATTTTTTTTATTATCATCAATTTTTCAAGCTTGTTTGATTGCGATTTCGAACAATTAACTTCACATAACTTAATTTGCTTTGAAAAAACAACCTTGTTTCCATAACCAAAAAGTGCCGTAACTGTTGTTTTCTCATTTGCTAACTTTCCCGTAATACCTATTGTTCCATTACTTGGATAGGCTCTTTTAGGATAAAATTCTACAAGCGATTTGTGTTCAGAAAAACCAAGAAATCTAAGTTGTTCTTTACTTATTTTATTTAATGCTTGTTTACTTGATTCTATTGCCAAATTGATAAAAACGCCATTCGTCTGATCGGCAATATAATTTAATAAAGAGGCATCCGAAACATTGGCTGATAAAATCGTGTAAACCCTTCTATTGCCTGGCTTAAAATCTCTTTCACCAAGATTGGATAAGCCGTCGCTAAAAAGTAAAATTTCGCTTCCTTTCGCTTGCTCAAAATTTAAACTTTCCAAAATTGTCCCTCCGTCATAAACCAAAGCTTCTAAACTTAATTTGATTTGAGAATAATCGCCGTTTTTTACATCAAAAACAATAGGATCTAAAACCGTATTTGAAAATGGAATTAACTCAACTTTTACATTTTTCAAATGCTTAAGGTAACTCGTTAAAAATGTAATTTCAGCTTTAAGGTTAGCTTTTAATCGTGAAGAAGATACATCCCAAAATATAGTAATTACTTTAGGTTTCTTTTTTACTTTGTATTTTTTTGGAACAGAAATTATTGAATGAAAATAAGTTCCATTTTTTGTTTTACCAATCGAAGTTCGAGAATTGTTAGCAGGAATTTCTATTAAAATAGATTTGTCTGCTGCAAAATTTGTTTTTGTCAACGAAGCAGTAAATTGTTGATTTACTGCTTGAAATTGTAATTTTTCTGAATTTGTTGTAATAGTTGAAGGTGGCAAATCTTGGTTATGTACCACAACAGAAAGATTGAATTTGGCTAGTTTTTCTCGATAATTCAAAGGTAAAATATATATAGCTTTTTTGCTTGATGATGGCAATTCTTGAAGATACTCTAAAATGATTCGTTTATAACCTTTTGCTGGCACAGGAAAAACACGTGCTTTAAAATTATTTCCTTTCGTAATTTCAACTAAGCCAGGATCTATGCCTTGTCGAATAGTTGTCTCAAATGCTATCCGCGCCTTAACTTTTTCAACAGCAACACCTTCCCTCATTTTCCCATTCACATCCATTGCAAAATAACTGATAGTCTGACCTTGTCCCAATGGAAAATTTAACTCTGCCTCTAAATCACGATTTTCACTATTGTAAAATTCCATTGTCAATCGAGTGGTTGCAATATTATTTTGAATATTCGTGCGTACCGACAAGTTGTTTAATGCAACACGTTTTTCCTTCTTGCTAACTTTATCATTAACCAATAATACAGGTGCAGTAACAATTTCCTCATTAAAATTTAGCTTTTCTAAATCTGCATTCGTATCTGGAAGTCTCTTTAAATTATTGATTTCCTTAGTCTTCACTAATTCGTCAGCGATTCCCATTTTTTGTAAATTCCACCATGTTAAAATAACAATTAGTGGAACTATTAGTATAATAAGACTTGTTGGAAATTTGGTTGATTGTTTTTTCATGCTGTAAAGAAAAGAGACTTGTTACAATAAAAAACGGTTATAATCTGGTTTTATTGAAAATCTACAATTCTATTAACTTTCAAAGAAAAGCATTAGTTTAACTTAATCACTCCTTCGTTTCATAAAGTTTAGAAAATTCCACTGCGAATTCTTCAAAAGTCACTTTTTTGTAATCTTTAGGAATCATAAACAATTCGAGTGGCGGGCTAACTTTTTTGAACGTTTGCAAGCTGTATCTAAATAATCCATCAGCAGTTGAAACATAAAATAAAACAGGTAGTCCTGGCAAATCGGCATATATATTTGCATACTTTGCAGGAACTTTTTTGAGGTAAAGAAAAGTCAATTCATTTTGAACGCTATTCAACTTCACTTTCAGCTTGTTGGCACGCATTCCTGCAATTTTTTTGTGTCCTCGTTGCATTTTAAACGTGTAATTTACTGCTGTATCTTTAACTAGGTGTTCATTGGTTTTGATTGCGAAATTCTGAAGTGGAGTTTCTAACAAGAGATACGATTTATTAAATCCTAAATGCTTTATTAATTCTTGTTTTCCTTTGTCTGAAGTGAAATTAACGACTTTCAGCAAGGAATCTTTTGCAAAAATTAATTGAACAGACTTTGATGAATCCTTAACATCAACGCGCTCAATTTTGTAAGTCAACTCGCCTGAAAATGGAGTTTGTTTTTGAGCAAAAAAGTTAGCTGTTGTGGAAATTAAAAGAAAAAGAATGAAATAGCGCATGAAACAAAAGTAGAAAATTACAAGCTATAATCTCTGCTCTTTGAATTTATCGATTCATATTTTAAAAATTCAATTGTAACTTTTCGACTTTGAATTTGTCTAACCCAATAAAAGACATGAAAAAACAGCTGACTTTTTTAGCATTTTTAGGCGTATTTCAACTGTTTGGTCAAAACATTTCTTATTTGGAAAACATTGTTTTGTTCTCAAACCCTGCAGCAACAGTTAAGTACAAATTCTTCACAAACACAGGTTTTGGTGGGAAATTTAGTTACTCGCAAGGCACAAATTTTCGATATCAATTACAAGCAAATAACTATTCAAAAATCCAAGTTAAAAACTTTCAGTTTGGTGCAGGTTTCACAAGTTTTCAAAGTAACTTTTATAGAAGTGGAAGTTTTCAACTAGATGTTAATTACACCTTTTATTTGAGTAGATTCTTGAAATTATCAGTTGGAGTTGGAGGAAGGACAAATAAGTTTATGTACCCTTACGAAAATGTTGGCAGTAACTTTATTACTGGTTTAAACAGTGGAATAATGTTTGAAGGAAAAAAATGGCGAGCTGGACTTGCTTACAGTAATATTAATCGACCGGAAATTCAATTTGGAAATGATACTGGGAGAATCAGACCTGCTATTAATTTATACGGTGAATATCGCTTTACACTAAACGAAAGCTGGTCCTTAACGCCTCAATTACATCTTCACAACAGTGATGTTTTGGGATTTGGAATTGGTGCGACAGCTTACTACAAGAGGCTTCAATTTGGAGGTAGTTATGGGTATAGTAGATTATCACCTTTTATTGGATATTCGTTTAAAGAAAAGTATATGCTTGGCATTGTATCGAGATTAAATTTATTTAATAAAAATAATCCATTCGTAAACTCTCAATTAAATTTTAGCTATATCATCCCGCGCAAAAAGGAAAAAACACCTCCTCCTTTACCAAGTTTTTAAACATTGAAACATAAAAAAACCTTCATTCAATTAAGAGTGAAGGTTTTTTTAATGATTACTATTTTCTAATCTTTAATTACAGGATAACCTGGATATTTCTTTTTGTCAAAAACAAACTTAGAATCGTCAATATCAGGATTTGAAGTGAATTTTGTTAATGAATACGTCATTGTTGTTCCATCTTTCGCTTTCATTACAGCTTTTTTCAACTCATTGTCTGCTTTAGCAATGTACAAAACAATCGTGTGAAAATCGCTTTTTGATGGGTTTTTAGGAAATAAACTAATTACGTTTACAGCTTCTCCATTCAATTTATCTTCTTTGTCGAATTTATTCTTGAAGCCAGTTTCCCAAATAGTCATTAATCTTTTTGGATTCATACTTTCTTCATCATCTTCAGAAGCATCTGATTCGTAAACTGATTTCTCTTCTTTGATAACTGTCCACGTTTTCACGCCGTTGCTGATGATTGTGTTTTCTCCGTAAGAAGCATAAAATTTACTTCCCTTAACCCAACCTTTTCCCGTTTCGTTATCATTTTGACCGCTATCAGCATTTTTAATATTTGCACTGAATTCGATGTAGAAAGATTTCATTCCTTTCATTTTTGTTGAAAGTTTATCTAAAATTCCTTGTGATTTTGCGTCTTGTCCGAAGGAAACTGTAGTTCCAAGAATGACAAGACAAATACTTAAAATTAATTTCATTTGTTTTATTTTCTGTGCAAATATCTAAAATTATGCCAAAAGAGAAATGTACGTCTAGTCAAATTTTACGAACACCTTTTGAGTAAAATAGTTGATGCGTGGATAATTAATTTATTTCAATTGCTTCGTTTACTTTAGTTGTCATCAATGCGATTTTCAAAACGTCTTTCATTTTACTCACGTAATTGATTTTCAAACCTTTCAAATAATCGGGATTAATTTCAGCAACATCTTGTTCGTTTTTATCACACAAAATCAATTCCTTAATTCCCGCTCTTTTTGCTGCAAGAATTTTTTCCTTGATTCCACCAACAGGTAAAACATCTCCACGCAAGGTAATTTCTCCGGTCATCGCAAGGTTACTTTTCACTTTTCGTTGCGTGAATAAGGAAGCAATAGAAGTCAACATGGTGATTCCAGCACTTGGACCATCTTTTGGAGTTGCTCCCTCAGGTACGTGAATGTGAACATTGTGATTATCAAAAACAGATTGATCCAAGTCAAGCCAAGAACTGTGTGCTTTTAAAAATTCAAGTGCGATAATGGCAGATTCTTTCATGACGTCACCTAAATTTCCAGTCAAAGTCAATTTGCCTTTTCCTTTAGTTATACTTGATTCTATGAATAAAATATCGCCACCAACGCTTGTCCAAGCGAGACCTGTAACAACACCTGCAACATCATTGTTATCGTATTTTGTGCGTTTTCTACCTGCACCTAGGAAATTAAATAAATCTTCTTCTGTGATTTTCACTTCAAAGCTTTCTTCCATCGCAATTTGACGCGCTCGATTACGAACTAATTTTGCCGTTAGTTTGTCCAAACCCCGTACACCTGACTCGTTAGAATATTCCTCAATTAGTTTCTCCCAAATCTTTTTATCAACTGAAATATCCTTTTTGGTAATTCCATGTTCAGCGATTTGTTTTGGTAATAAATGTCGTTTTGCAATTTCAATTTTCTCTTCAATTGTATATCCGTTTACTTCAATTATTTCCATTCGATCTCTCAAAGGACCTTGAATCTCAGCAAGACTGTTCGCTGTTGCAATAAACATCACACGCGAAAGGTCGAATTCAGTTTCAACGTAATTATCGTAAAAGGCGCTATTTTGTTCGGGATCTAAAACCTCCAACAAAGCTGATGAAGGGTCTCCATGATTGCTTCTTCCTAATTTATCAATTTCATCTAAAACAAAAACGGGATTCGCTGTTTCTGCTTTTTTGAGATTTTGCATAATTCTACCAGGCATTGCTCCAATATAGGTTTTGCGGTGTCCTCTGATTTCTGATTCATCGTGCAAACCTCCAAGCGACATTCTCACATATTTTCTACCCAAAGCTTCAGCAATTGATTTCCCTAAAGAAGTTTTTCCAACTCCCGGAGGACCGTAAAAGCAAAGAATTGGTGATTTCATGTTGCCTTTCAATTTCAAGACTGCGAGGTATTCCAAAATGCGTTCTTTCACTTTTTCCATCCCAAAATGATCGCGCTCAAGGATTTTTCTAGCTCTAACTAAGTCTAAATTGTCTTTCGTATGTTCTCCCCACGGAAGGTCCAATAACAAATCCAAATAGTTCATTTGAACCGTATATTCAGCTCCTTGCGGGTTCATACGCTGCATTTTTTCTAATTCTTTGGTGAACAATTTCTCAACTGTTTTATTCCATTTCTTAGCTTTTGCGCGTTCTTGAAAATCTCTAACATCTTGAACTTGCGGATTGTCACCTAGTTCGTCTTGAATCGTACGCATTTGTTGATGCAAGAAATATTCGCGTTGTTGTTTGTCTAAATCTTTTCGCACACGATTTTGGATTTCGTTTTGCATTTCTAACATCTGAACTTCCAACGTCAAATGTTCCAAAACTTTCATCACGCGTTTTTCCATGTCCATTTCTTCCAACATTTCTTGTTTTTTAGAAACGTCGGCATTCATATTTGAAGAAATGAAATTGACTAAAAAGGTAGGACTATCAATGTTTCCAATAGCAAATTGAGCTTCAGAAGGAATATTCGGACTATCGCGAATAATTTGTAGCGCCAAATCTTTGATGGTTTTAAACATCATCTCCAACTCTTTATTCTTTTTGTCAACTGTATTTTCATTCAATACATTGACAATTGCGCGCATGTAAGGCTCGGTTTGTATCGGCTCAACGATTTCAAATCTTCGTTTTCCTTGTATAATCACAGTTGAACTTCCATCAGGCATTTTAAGCAAACGAATAATTTGAGCAACAGTTCCAACTTTATGCAAGTCATCAAAACCAGGCGTTTCCTCTTCTTGATTTTTTTGAGAAACAACACCAATAATTTTGTTTCCTTTATTCGCTTCTTGAATTAATTTAATGGATTTGTCGCGACCAACAGTAATTGGAATAACAACTCCAGGAAATAAAACATTGTTTCTTAAAGGTAATATTGGTAAATCCTTAGGGAAAACTTGTTTGTTGACATTATCTTCTTCTTCGGCAGTAATTAATGGAATAAATTCGGCGTCCGCTTCCATTCCAGAAAAGCCAAAGAAATCATTTTCAAATAGTGTACTCATATATTTTTTTAAAGCGACAGTTTGTCAGTTGTTAGTTATCTTAATCTCCCAAATGTTATCATTCACAAGGGATGACGTAATTGTCAATAGCTATGCCAAATCTAAAGTTACTGAAAAAATGGCTTTGAAATGGAATTGAACTTCCAATCTTAAATTCAACACAAAAAAAATGCAACCCATTGCTGAATTGCATTAATAGAAATAAACGGAGATAAAATTATTCGCACTCGATGTTTTGCCAAGCTCCAAGGTTTTCGATGTTTTTAACACCCAAGGATTCTAGCTGAAGTTTTGCATTTCCTGCTCTTGCTCCACTTCTACAAACAAGGATTACTTTGTCGTAATTCTTCAATTCCTCTGCTTTTGTTTCAATAATATCCAAAGGATAATTTACGGAACAATCCGCGTGACCATCGTTCCATTCTTCAATGGTTCTTACATCAACGATTATTGTCTTCATATTTTGGTTTTCTGTTTTTGTTACTTGTTGATTTTCATTTATCGTTTTGTCAGTGTTTGAACAACTCAAC
>VEQH01000030.1:0-38413 GCA_018883325.1 Flavobacteriales bacterium
ATCAAGAACTACCAACACCAAATGAATATCGCAATGCCGCGGGAGCACCAGGGTACAAATATTACCAGCAGAAAGCAGATTATAAAATGAACATTACAATTGATGATGAAACACAAAAACTTAGTGGTTTCGAAACAATTACATATACAAATAATTCACCTGATAAATTGGACTATTTGTGGCTACAACTAGATCAAAATATTTATTCCGTCGATTCAGATTCTAAAATAATTGAGGTTGAGAAAATGGAAGACTTCAAAACAATTGGTGACATCCGTAAAAAAACTTTCTATTACGACGGTGGATTCAAAATTGAAGAAATAAAAACTGTAAACGGTCAAAAAATGCGCTATTTCATCAATAAAACAATGATGCGTATTGATTTGGATAAACCTCTAATGCCAAACACAAGTATTTCTTTTCAAATAAAATGGTGGTATAACATCAATGATAGAATGGCAGTTGGTGGACGCTCTGGATACGAATACTTCGAAAAAGATAAAAACTACCTATATACCATTGCGCAATATTTTCCAAGAATGTGTGTGTACAACGATGTTACAGGTTGGCAGAACAAGCAATTTCTTGGGCGAGGAGAATTTACTTTACCTTTCGGAGATTATGATGTGAATATCACTGTTCCATCTGACCATATTGTTGGAGCAACTGGAGAATGTCAAAATTTATCAACTGTATTGACAGCCGAACAGCGCAAAAGATTAGATCAAGCTCGAAAATCTGATTCACCGATTTTAATTGTAACACAAGCTGAAGCTGAAAAAGCTGAAAATAATAAATCAAAACAAACAAAAACTTGGAATTTTAAAGCAACAAATGTTCGTGATTTCGCTTTTGCTAGCTCTAGAAAATTCATTTGGGATGCTCAGAATGTTATCGTTGGACAAAAAAACGTGCTTTGTATGTCTTATTATCCAAAAGAAGGAAATCCACTTTGGGAGCGCTATTCAACAAAATTAGTCGCTCATACAATCAAAACTTATTCAAAATATACCGTAGATTACCCCTACCCTGTTGCGATTTCTGTACATTCAAAATGGATTGGAATGGAGTACCCAATGATTTGCTTTAATGGAGGAAGACCAGAAGCAGACGGAACATATTCAGAACAAGAAAAATACGGAATGTGGGGAGTTATCATACACGAAGTAGGTCATAATTTCTTTCCAATGATTATCAATTCCGATGAACGTCAATGGTCTTGGATGGATGAAGGATTAAACACTTTTGTTCAATATTTAACCGAGCAAGAATGGGAACGTGGCTATCCTTCGAGAAGAGGTCCTGCTTATTTGATTGCAGATTACATGCGAGGTGATAAAAAAACAATCTCGCCAATTATGACTAATTCAGAATCTATCTTTCAATTTGGAAATAATGCCTACGGAAAACCAGCAACAGCATTAAATATTCTTAGAGAAACAATTATGGGCAGAGAATTATTTGATTATGCGTTCAAAACCTATTGCGAACGATGGAAATTCAAACATCCAACTCCTGCTGATTTCTTTAGAACAATGGAAGATGCATCAGCAGTAGATTTAGATTGGTTTTGGAGAGGGTGGTTTTACGGCACAGATAACGTTGATATTTCTGTTGATGAAGTAAAATGGTTTCAATTAAATACTCAAAATCCAGAAATTGAAAAAGCATTTAAAAAAGAACAAGATGCTCAAAAGGATAAATTCATTGGAGACGAACGTAATAAAACAGCTATTCAAGAAACCGTTAACGAGAAAGATAAAAACATTGATGACTTCTATGCACAGCGAAATTTATACTTTGTAGATGCTTTAGACAAAAAGGAATATGAAGAATTTTTAGCAAAAGCAGATAAAAAAGACATAGAATTTCTAAATTCTGGAAAGCAGTTTTATGAGGTAACATTCTCAAATATTGGCGGATTACCAATGCCTTTAATTATTGAATTTACATTTACTGATGATTCAAAAAAGGTAGTAAGAATTCCTGCAGAAATTTGGAGAATGTACGAAGATAAAGTTTCCAAAGTTTTCATCCTTGACAAAGAAGTAAAGTCACTTCGTTTAGATCCTTTCTTAGAAACTGCTGATACTGATTTAAATAATAACACTTGGCCAAAAATAATGCAACCGACTAAATACCAATTATTTAAACAACAGACAAGTAAAGAAAATCCAATGCAACGTCAAAAAAGAGTAGATGAACTGAATAAACAATGAAAATAAGGCAACGAAATAATATAAAATTCGTTAAAAAAACACTCTCAATCATCAACTATGAAAAAACTAACATTAAGCTTAATTTTATTTTCTATATTTAGTTTTTCAAACTTATTTCATAGTCAACAAAATCAACGTCAAGCACTTGCACAAACAAAAATTCCAGAACACTATCATTCCCATCCTGAATTTTTAAAATTAGAACTTGAAGATTTTCCATCGAACATTGAACTAATTCAGTATCGAACAGCAGACCAAAGAACATTTTTAGATATTGAAGGAAATTATCACACACAAAAAACAGGTGGATACTACAATTATTTAAAAGGAAATCAATGGCTTAGTATTCAAGAAAAACTAAGTTTCAATCAAGAATCAAATTCAGTTGGAATTTTTGAGTCAGAATTACCCATTTCAGTTAGTAAAAATTCAAGTTCGACAAAATTAATCTTAGAAAAAAATACATCAAAAGGATTTGAATTTGGTCAAAATGCTTCCTTATCTTTTTTAAACGAAAATTTAGAAACTTTGACTACAATTGAAAAAAACAACGAATTACAGTCGTATGAATTCAATGAAAACACGCTAATCATAAACGATTATTTTCCAAATATTAAACGAGAACAAACGATTAATTATTGGAGTGTTAGAACCAATTATTCCATTCAATCTCCTCTAAATATTCCTAGTACTAGTAACTATGTTGAACTTAAAGACAAATTAAATTTAGATCCTAGTTTTACAATTTCTTACGGAGATGGAATCCAAACTGAATTTGGTTGGCTAGGTACTTTAAAAATCACGAATCAATTTGGAGAAATTGTTGGAAAAATAAGTGCTGCTCAGATTTTTGACTCATTTGTATCTAATAATAAAGATGAAGTTGCCACTCATATCATTCCGGGATATTATGAAATCAATCAAAATGAGAATGGTATTGAATTAATTTTAAGATTTGACGCTAATTACTTAAAAAGAACTGACTTAGTTTATCCGATTATAATTGACCCTACTGCAACAAATACTTATGCTAATAATCAAGGTCTTCAAGATCAAAACACACAATATAATTCTAATTGTCAAGCTTCAATGAATGTAACAATTCCGGTAAACTTCTATGTAGTTACTGGAACAAATATTACCTATCGTATTTGGGCTAAAGGTTATATCGCGCAATCAGGTGGAACAACCAATTATGCAGATAAAGTGGAACAAAGATCGAGGGTAGGTTCAATTACTTGGACAGCAACTCAAAATGGAGCTGGAACCAATCACAGTGGTAGTGGTTACACCTACACATCTGCTAATAATGGTCAAACATATACTATAAACAATTCTAACATTGCGAATGCTTGCTACAATACAAATGTTGTAAGCTACCGTTGGCAAGGATACCAAACATTTTTCCCATTTGGATCTGGAGCGACAAATGTTGCAGGGTGCGTTCTAAACTACCAAGAATTAGTTACCAATACTTGGCAATTAACCACAACTTATCTTGATGGACCAATCATTAATCCTGTATCTAGCCAAACATTGTGTGCTGGTCAACAAACGACAGCTGTTTCATTTTCAGGAACAGGAACTAGTTACACTTGGACAAATAACACAACGAGTATTGGTTTAGCAGCAAGTGGTACCGGAACAATTAATGCATTTACCGCAACAAATACAACTGCTGCTCCTGTTACAGCTACAATTACTGTTACACCGATGTTGAACGGTTGCGCAGGAACACCAACAACTTTCGCAATAACCGTAAATCCTAGTCCAACTGTTACAAACCCAGGAAATCAAACAGTTTGTGCAGGAAATTCAACGAATGCTATCAATTTCTCAGGAACAGCAGGCTCAACTTTCAATTGGACAAACAATAACACTGCAACTGGTTTAGCTGCGTCAGGAACCACAGATATCGTACCTTTTGTAGGAACTAATACCACAACTTCTGCGATTACTTCTACAATTTCAATTACTCCTACATTAGGAACTTGTAATGGGACTGTGGTAAATTTCACAATAACCGTTTCTCCAACACCGACTGTTACTGCACCAACAAATCAAACTGTTTGCGCAGGTCAACAGACTTCTATTATCACTTTTAGTGGAAATGCAACAACCTATAATTGGACAAATGACAATACCTCAATTGGCTTAGGAGCAAGTGGGACTGGAAATATTACTCCATTTACAACAACAAACACTGGAACAAGTGCAATCGTCGGAACAATTACAGTTACTCCAGTTTCAGGAACTTGCACAGGCTTGCCAATTACGTTTACAATCACAGTAAACAACCAAATTACGCCGACTTTTACTCAGTTAGGTCCTTATTGTCAAAATGCAGCTCCAGCAACATTACCTACAAATTCAACGAACTCTCCATCTATTTCAGGAACCTGGTCTCCAAACACAATAAACACAGCAACAGTTGGAAACGCTACTTATACTTTCACTCCAGCTGCAAATCAGTGTGCCACATCAGCTACAATGATTGTTTCAACAATAACACAGCCAACAGTAACCTTTTCACCTCAAACAATTTGTGCGGGACAAACAGTAACAATTTCACCAACAGTTAGTCCAACGGGAGGAACTTATTTATGGTCTAATAATCAAACTACTTCAACGATTACTGTTACACCATCTGCAACTACTTCCTATTCTGTGCTATATTCTGTAACAGGTTGTAATGCCACTGCTACAAATTCAATAACAGTAAATCCTGTTTTGACACCAACATTCACTCAATTAGGTAGTTATTGTTTAAACGACAGCCCTGGAGTATTACCAACTACCTCAACAAACGGATTAACCGGAACATGGCTTCCTTCTGTGATTAGTACTTCTACAGCAGGAAATCAAACGTATAATTTTACACCGACAGCTGGCTTGTGTGCAAATACTACATCAATGACAATTACTGTAAATCCGTTATTAACACCAACGTTTGGTAATTTTGGTCCTTATTGTCAAAATGAAAATGTTCCCGTTTTACCAAGTAATTCAACGAATACCCCTTCAATCGCAGGTACATGGTCACCTTCTGTGATAAATACTTCTATAGTTGGTACAACAAATTATACTTTCACACCAACAAACAGCACATGTACTGGAACAACAGTTATTCCTATCATTGTTCAATTAGCTCCTTCACCACAAGTTAATTCAGATGTTACACAAGGCTGTAATCCATTGGCTGTAAATTTGAGTAGTCCTAATCTAGCAAATGCAAGCTACACTTGGACTGCAAATGGAGTAGTAATTGGTACAGGATCAAATCTTAGTGCATCATTTACTTCAGCTGGTTGTTATGATATTGAATTAGTTGCAACCTTTAATGGATGTACCGCAAGCTCTTCAATTGCTGATTATATATGTGTTCAGAATGCACCAACTACTTTTTTTAATACCTTTCCTACTGAAGTTTCAGAAAACACAGAAACGATAAATTTTTACAACAACACTAATGGTGCTGTAACTTATTCTTGGGATTTTGGTGATGGAACAAGCTCGACATTATTTGCACCAAATCACCTTTTTACCAATATTGGTTCAAGTCTTAATGTAACATTAACAGCTACAAGTTCATTTGGTTGCACAAGTTCATACACGACCACTATTCCTTACAAAGATCCTACAATCTTTTATGTTCCTAATACTTTTACACCTGATGGAGACGAATTTAATCAAACTTGGGGTCCTGTTTTTACTAGAGGTTTTGATCCGCATAACTTTAATTTATACATCTATGACCGATGGGGCGAACTTGTTTGGGAAAGTCACAATGCCGCTGATCAATGGGATGGCACCTATGGAAAATCTGGTAAAAAAGCGGCGCAAGGTGTGTATATTTGGAGAATTAACTTTAAACCAAAGGAAACAGATGATAAAATAACTGTTTCTGGTCATATAAATCTCTTAAAATAATACTCTAAAAAAAATGAAAATCACATTAAATAAATTTTTTATCGCAACCTTACTTTTTATGGGTTGCCAAAATATTTTCCTAGGTAACATAAATAAAAAAAACTCGGAAAAAATTATTTTCCATAGTATTCCTCCCGATTCAACTTTAAGTGACACTTTAAAATTAAATGATTTTCATTCTTACATCCGTAAAGAACCCTTAAATCCAGACAGCGTACTACTAAAAAATGAGAAATTTAATTTATTACCATATAGTTTAAAAAACTTATATGAGAAGTAAATTGTTACCTTTTTTCATTTATATTCTCTGTTTTATAAATGGAAATGCTCAGATGTATGTTATGAACAACGCTGGAAATAACACGACTGTCAACACTTGTAACGCCGTAATAAAAGATGTAGGAGGAAATGGCGCCGATTATAATTCAAATATGAATGTAACAAGGACATTTTGTTCCAATAATGGTGGGCCAATTCGAATTAATGTTTCATTTTTAAACATCGAAGGTGGATACGATTATTTAACTATTTACAATGGTCCAAATACGGGATCACCTGTACTCGCCTCACTTTCTGGTTTTCAATTAAATAATCCTAATTTATTTTACACTTCTACAGGCACATGCATAACAATCAAATTTACCTCTGACAACTCATACAACTATGATAACGGAAATTACTACGGAGGCTTTACGATACTTGCAGGTTGTCCACCGCAAAACTGCAATGGGAATTTACCCGCATCTGATTTTTGTGATTCCCCTGTTCAAATTTGCGATGTTGATGGATATTGTGGTTCTACCAATGGTTGGTACACAATAGATAGACAAAACATTGACACTTATGCAGGAAATAGTCAATTTTGTGGTTCAATAGAAAACAATTCTTGGCTTTCTTTTGTACCAACATCTTCGACTGTAACATTTCAATTACAACTTTCAAATTGTATAATTGGAGGAACGAATGGAGGTATTCAATTTGTTTTACTACAAGGAAACTGTAATTCTTTAACAAGGGTTGGAAATAATTGTTGGAATCAAATAACTGGAAATCAAAATTTAACTTTTACTGGATTAACCGTCGGTGCGACCTATCGAATTATGGTCGATGGTTTCGCTGGTGATATTTGTAATTACACATTATTAGCAACAAGTGGTGTTCAAACAGTCTCTATTAAAGATGCACAGGGAAATACATCCTCGACCATTTGCCAAGGAGATTGTGTTAATTTAACATTACAATCATCAACAACTCCTACAAGTTACAGTTGGTCTTCTGTTCCAGCTGGAGTAACAGGTTCTGCATCAACTGTGTCTGTTTGTCCAACTCAAAGTATGACTGTTAGTTGTACAATAACTGGTGCTTGTGGCGCTTCATCAACTGTAACATATCCAATTACAGTTAAACCAAAACCTGTAATAACTGCTAACCCAAATACACCAGCTATTTGTAGTGGACAATCAACTGGTATTTCATTAAGTTCATCAATAGCAAATACAACCTATAATTGGACTGTTGCTCAAAGTGGAGTAACTGGTGCTGTAAATGGCTCTGCAACTGGAACTGGGGCTAATTCAAGTTATATATTAAATCAAACCTTAGTAAATAATAGTACAACACCAGGTACAGCAACTTATACAATAACACCCACAACCAATGGTTGTAATGGCACTCCAATTACAGTTGTAGTTACTGTAAACCCAAGTCCAACAATGACTACTCCACCCAATCAAACTTTATGTGCAGGTCAAAATACAACAACCGTAATTTTTTCTGGAACAGCGGGTTCAACATTTGCTTGGACAAACAATAATACGGCCACTGGATTAGGTGCATCAGGAAATGGAGACATTCCAGTTTTTGTTGCAACAAATTTAACGGGTGCTTCAATTACTTCTACAATAACAGTAACCCCAACACTTGGAACTTGTCCAGGACCAGCGGTAAATTTCACAATAACTGTGGCAACAACTCCAACTGTTACTGCTCCAACCTCTCAAACCATTTGCGCTGGTGCTTCAACTTCAGCAATTAATTTTACAGGAACAGCGGTTGACTATAACTGGACAAACTCAAACACATCTATTGGTCTTGGAGCAAGTGGAACAGGAAATATTGCCGCTTTTGTTGGGACAAATTCAGGCACAACTCCGATTTCAGGAACAATAACCTTAACTCCAGTTTCTGGAACTTGTACTGGAACAGCAGAAACTTTTACAATTACCGTAAATCCAAGTCCAACAATGACTACTCCACCCAATCAAACTTTGTGTGCAGGTCAGAGTACAACAGCGGTAATTTTTTCTGGAACAGCGGGTTCAACATTTGCTTGGACAAACAATAATACGGCCACTGGATTAGGTGCATCAGGAAATGGAGATATTCCAGTTTTTGTTGCAACAAATTCAACAAGTTCTACAATTACTTCTACGATAACAGTAACCCCAACACTTGGAATTTGTCCAGGACCAGCGGTAAATTTCACAATAACTGTGGCAACAACTCCAACTGTTACTGCTCCAACCTCTCAAACCATTTGCGCTGGTGCTTCAACTTCAGCAATTAATTTTACAGGAACGGCGGTTGACTATAACTGGACAAACTCAAACACATCTATTGGTCTTGGAGCAAGTGGAACAGGAAATATTGCCTCTTTTGTTGGAATAAATTCAGGAACAACGCCAATTTCTGGAACAATAACTGTAACACCAGTTTCTGGAACTTGTTCTGGAACAGCACAAACTTTTACAATTACCGTAAATCCAAGTCCAACAATGACTACTCCACCCAATCAAACTTTGTGTGCAGGTCAGAGTACAACAGCGGTAATTTTTTCTGGAACAGCAGGTTCAACATTTGCTTGGACAAACAATAATACGGCGACAGGATTAGGCGCATCAGGAAATGGAGATATTCCAGTTTTTGTTGCAACAAATTCAACGGGTGCTTCAATTACTTCTACAATAACAGTAACCCCAACACTTGGAACTTGCCCTGGAACTGCTGTAACTTTTACAATAACCGTGGCGGTTACTCCAACTGTTACTGCTCCAACCTCTCAAACCATTTGCGCAGGTGCATCAACAACAGCAATTAATTTCACAGGAACAGCGGTTGACTATGACTGGACAAACTCAAACACATCTATTGGTCTTGGAGCAAGTGGAACAGGAAATATTGCTTCTTTTGTTGGAACAAATTCTGGCACAACGCCGATTTCTGGAACAATAACCGTAACTCCAGTTTCTGGAACTTGTACTGGGACTGCACAAACTTTTACAATTACTGTAAATCCATCTGTAACCCCTACATTTACACAGCTTGGACCCTATTGTTTGAATAGTACACCTGGAACATTACCTTTAAACTCAACTAATTCTCCTGCTATTTCGGGTACATGGAACCCAACTACAATTAGCACTAGCGCGATTGGAACACAAACCTATACATTTACTCCAAATGCTAATCAGTGTGCGTTGAACACTTCAATGACAATTTCAATCTCAGCTTTGGTTACGCCAACATTTACACAAGTTGGGCCCTTATGTCAAAATACAGCAGCCACACTACCTACAAATTCAACAAATACACCATCAATTATTGGCACATGGAACTCAAGCACAGTAAATACAACTACTGTAGGAACAAACATGTATACATTTACTCCGAATGCGAATCAGTGCGCTTCAACGGCAACAATGAATATTCAAATTATTACAAATCCGACAATTACCTTAACACCCCAAACGATTTGTGCTGGACAAACACTGACAATCAATCCTACAGTGACGCCAACAGGAGGGAATTATTTGTGGTCAAATAACCAAACAACAAGCTCAATTACTGTTAGTCCAACAACTACAACTACCTATTCATTACTTTATTCACTTAGTGGATGTAACGCAAGTTCAACAGTTGTAATTACAGTAAATCCGAATGTAAGTCCATCGTTTGCTGCCGTTGGACCCTATTGCCAAAATGATACTCCTAGTTTATTAAGTACAACTTCAACAAATGGAATTTCAGGAACTTGGAATCCAAGTGTTATTTCAACGGCGACAGCTGGAACTCAAACTTATACATTCACTCCAAATACTGGAGTTTGTGCCAATAACGCCACATTAAATGTTACAGTAAATCCTTTAATCACTCCTAGTTTTAATCAAATCGGAACTCTTTGTCAAAACGATCCAAGTCCAATTTTACCAGCAAATTCAACTAATACACCAGCAATTTCTGGTATTTGGAATCCGTCGATTGTATCAACTGCGACTGTTGGAACTACAACTTTTGTATTCACGGCAAATCCAGGACAATGTGCTTCGAATGTATCAACGAATATTACTGTTGTTTCATCTCCACAACCAACAATAAATGCAAATGTTTTGGCTGGATGTGCTCCACTCAACGTAACCTTAAACACAGAATCTTTACCAAATGTAAGTTATAATTGGAGTTCGAATGGTGTTAATATTGGTACTTCCCCAACTTTAAATACCACTTTCAACAATCCAGGTTGCTACGACATAAGTTTAACAACAAGTCTCGGAACTTGTCAATCTACCTCCGTTATTAACGATTACATTTGTGTAGAAGCAACTCCAATTGCAGCATTTAATGTATTTCCAAACTCATTTTCAAATAGTACTGAAACTGCTCAATTTAATAATAACTCAATAGGAGCAATTTCTTATTCGTGGAACTTTGGTGATGGACAAAATTCAACAGAAGTAAATCCTTCTCATGTTTACAGTGGATTAAATTCAAACACATTGGTAACCTTAACAGCAACTTCAACGTTAGGTTGTACAAGTTCTGTTTCCGTTGTCATTCCTTATGAAGAAGAAACAATATTTTATGTTCCAAATACTTTTACACCTGATGAAGATGAATTTAATCAAACTTGGGGACCTGTTTTTTCAAAAGGATTTGATGAATTTAATTTTAATTTGTATGTTTACAATAGATGGGGAGAATTGATTTGGGAAAGTAAAGATGCAAAAGGAAGATGGGATGGAAACTACGGAACGAATGGTTTAAAGTGTCCACAAGGAGTTTACACATGGAAAATAGACTACAAACCGATAGAAACAGATGAAAAATTAAC
Organism: Flavobacteriales bacterium; assembly: GCA_018883325.1. GTDB lineage: Bacteria > Bacteroidota > Bacteroidia > Flavobacteriales_D > Crocinitomicaceae > UBA952. The sequence goes on from VEQH01000030.1 coordinate 11,257, forward strand.
GATTACCGGGACGGTCAATTTATTACGATAAAAATGAAAAATCTATTACTACTTTTTTTGATTTTCATAAATGGAAATTTACTTTTTTCACAAATAACAATTACACCTGGAGGAACAGCGTCACAATTAGCAAATAACATTGTTGCGCCAGGAATAACAGTTACTAACCCTACAATGAATTGTGCTCAAACAGCTTGTGGTACATTCACTGGTAATCTTCAAGCTGGAGGTTCACAATTGAGTAACGGAGGCATCGTTATGACAACAGGTTCGGCAGCTAATGCTGATGGTCCAAATGGTACAGGTTCATCCTCGGCAGCAGTTGCAGGTTACGACTTTTCAGATCCCCATTTAACTACCCAACCAGGTGCTGGAAATCCGGCTCCAAATAGAGATAATTGTGTTTTAGAATTTGATATGCAACCTAGTTGTTCTGGATTCAATGTGAGTTTTGTTTTTGGTTCTGAAGAATATCCTGAGTTCGTAACAGGTTCTTTCAATGATGGATTTGGAATTTTTATTTCAGGTCCAAATCCTGCTGGTGGAAATTATAATAATTACAATATCGCGAGGCTTCCTAATGGTCAACTTGTTAGTATCGATAACGTAAATGCTAATGCAAACGCTCAATATTACAATACTAACAACACTGGTGTTATTCAATACGATGGATATACAGATGGATTGACAGCACAATTAAGTGTTATTCCTTGTTCAACTTATCATGTAAAAATAATTATTGCTTATGCAGGTGATGAAAGTTACGATTCTGGTTTATTCTTAGGAGTTGGAAGTTTTAGTTGTAGTTCACCATTATTAACCGTAAACACGCCTGCTCCAATATGCGGAGGACAAAACGCCGTATTAACAGCAACTGCTACTGGAACTGCTGGTACGTATACTTGGTCTAACGGACAAACGGGAGCATCAATTACCGTAACTCCAGCAGCGACAACAACTTATACGGTAACTTACTCCGTAAATGGTTGTAATGATGTTACCGCTTCAACTACAGTAACAGTCAACCCACCAATTCAAGCAACATTCACTGCTTTAGGTCCATATTGTGCGACAGATACTCCTGATATCCTTCCTTCAACTTCATTAAATTCAATTCAAGGAACTTGGTCACCTGCAACAATAAATACAGCAACTGCTAACACAACAACCTATAATTTTACTCCGAATCCAAATTCATGTGGTTTACCAAATTCTATGACAGTTGTTGTTAATCCTCAAGGTGCACCCACATTTGCTCAATTAGGTCCATATTGTCAGGGAGACCCTGTTGATTTGCTTCCAACAACTTCAACAAATGGTGTAATTGGTACATGGACACCAGCAACAATTGACTCAAATCTTCCTGGAAATACAACTTATAATTTTGTTCCTACTGTAGCAGAGTGTACTTCTAATGCTTCAATGGTCGTGAATGTAATTCCAATTGCTGCACCTCCGTTTACTGCTAATGTAACAACGGGTTGTACTCCTCTTAATGTTTCATTTGCAACAACAGCAGTACCAAATGTCACTTATGATTATTCAATAAACAACAATTCTTTCGGAACTAATCCAAACGCAAATTACTCATTTACAAATGCTGGATGTTACGACATTACCTTAACGGCTACTAATAGTGGTTGTGTCCGCACAACAACAATTACAGATATGATTTGCGTGGAAACAGCTCCATCTGTTTTCTTTTCTGCTTCACCATCAATTCTTGAAAATACAAGTCAGCAAGTTGTTTTTTCAAACAATACAATTGGAGGAGAAAGTTATTTTTGGGATTTTGGAGATGGCTCAACTTCAACAGAATTAAACAACACGCATTTGTATTCAAACATAAATGGAAATTATATAGTGACCTTAACTTCATCTACTCCTTTGGGTTGTACAAATTCATATCAAGTCACTTTGACTTACATTGATAAACCTGTTTTCTATATTCCAAATACATTTACACCTGATGAAGATCAATTTAACCAAACATGGGGACCTGTTTTCACTTCAGGTTTTGATCCATTCAACTTTGACCTTTATATTTACAATAGATGGGGAGAGTTAATTTGGGAAAGTCATGATGCGAAAGAAAAATGGGACGGTAGTTATGGAATTAAGGGAACAAAAGTTCCTTCTGGAATTTACTCCTATAAAATTAGATTCAAACCAACAACTACAGATGAAAAAGTGACTGTAAGTGGACATATAAATCTAATGAGATGATAATAAAATTTTAGATTAAAAAAAAGCGAGACTTCATTTGAAACCTCGCTTTTTTAATTTTATGTCTAATAACCTGAGTTCGATTGTAAAATTGAAATTCAGATTAACATAAAAATCTGTTAGACAAGGCGTTTTATCGAAGATTTAACTTCGTTACTGCTACGCGGTAGCGGGCTAAATTGAGAGGAAACAACGAAGTATAACTGGTTTTTATGTAAATTGAAAAGGAATACCGCTGATAAACAACGATTTACTTCACAACACTTTATCGATTTATCCCGATAAACCTTCAAAAGTATTGTTCGTAACTCATTGTTTCTGAGCGGTCTGAATCCAATTTTAATAATCGAACTCAGGTTAATAAATTTATTTCTTTCTGAAAAATATTTTAACAGGAACTCCTTCAAAATCAAATTGTTCTCGCAATCTATTTTCTAAAAATCGTTTGTAAGATTCTGGAACATACTGCGGTAAATTACAGAAAATAGCAAATGCTGGTGAATGCGTTGGTAACTGCTGAACGTATTTTATTTTAATATATTTACCTTTTATTGCTGGCGGTGGAGTTGCATTGATAATATCCAACATGATATCATTTAATTGTGAAGTTGCAATTTTGCGAGTTCTATTCTCGTGAACCCTCATTGCCGTCTCCAATGCTTTGTGAATACGTTGTTTTGTGATTGTCGAAGTGAATATAATCGGAACATCATTGAATGGTGCCAATTGTTCTCTTAAATTCTTTTCATATTCAAGCATCGTATTATGGTCTTTCTCCACTAAATCCCATTTGTTTACAAGCACTACTACACCTTTTGAATTTTTCTCAATCATGTAATAAATACTCAAATCTTGTTTTTGTAAGCCTTCACTAGCGTCAACTAAAAACAAACAAACATCTGCATTTTCGATGGTACGAACTGAACGCAAAACAGAATAATATTCAATATCTTCTGTAACTTTTGCTTTCTTACGAATTCCAGCGGTATCAATTAATAAGAAATCAAAACCAAATGCTTTGTATCTTGTATGAATTGAATCTCTCGTTGTTCCAGAAATATCAGTAACAATGTTTCTTTCCTGTCCTGTGAAAGCATTAACCAAAGAAGATTTTCCAACATTCGGACGACCAACAATTGCAAAACGAGGTAAATAGTCTTCTTCGCGAACTGATTCATCGTTTTTATCAAAATATTTTACTGCATCGTCAAGCAATTCCCCAGTTCCACTACCATTTGTTGCAGACATATCGTAAACCTCGCCTAAGCCAAAAGAATAAAATTCTGACGACATTCCTACTCTATCCGTATTGTCCACTTTATTCGCAACAATCATTACTGGTTTTTTGCTCTTACGAAGCAATTGTGCCACAACCTCATCCATTTCTACGATTCCCGTCATAACATCTACCATAAAAACAATGACAGTTGCCTCTTGAATCGCTAACTCAACTTGTTTGCGAATTTCGCCTTCAAAAATATCTTCTTTTACAGTTGCGTATCCTCCTGTGTCAATTACAGAAAATTGATAGCCGTTCCACTCCCCTTTTCCGTAAATTCTATCGCGCGTTACGCCACTTACTTCTTTTACAATCGCATCGCGCGATTCTGTTAATCTGTTAAATAATGTTGATTTGCCAACGTTTGGTCGACCAACAATTGCTAAAATGTTACTCATTTGATAATCCTTTCGCTAATTTGGATATTAGTATCCGTATTTTTTTAATTTGGCATCTGTAGAACGCCAATCTTTATCAACTTTGACAAAGTTTTCTAGATAAACTTTAGCACCAGTAAATTTTTCAATTTCTTCGCGTGCACTTTTCCCGATTCGTTGTAGCATTTCCCCACCTTTACCGATGATAATTCCTTTTTGAGAATCTCGTTCAACGATAATTAAGGCACGAATTTTAACCATCAATCCCTCTTCGATGTATTCTTCAATTTCTACCTGACAACTATAAGGCACTTCTTTTTCAGTGTACAGAAATATTTTCTCGCGAATAATTTCTGAAACGAAAAATCGCATTGGTCTATCTGAAATCGCATCCTTGTCGTAATAAGGAGGACTTTCAGGAATCAAGTCTAAAATTCGATTCCAAACTTGATCGATGCTAAAACCATGCAAAGCTGAAATTGGAAAAATAAGTGCATTTGGCAATTGTTCCTGCCAATAAATAACACGTTTGGTTAATTCTTCCTGGTTTGATAAATCGATTTTATTGATGATGCACAACACTGGAACTTTCAATCGCTTGATTTTTTCCAATGTTTCTTTGTGGTTCATTTCACTTTCTTTCGTATCTGTGATGAACAACAAAACATCTGCATCTTTAATGGAAGTATTCACATAATCCATCATTGTTTCGTGCAATTTGTATGCTGCATTAACAACTCCGGGAGTATCGGAAAAAACAATTTGATAATCTTCGTCGTTTACAATTCCTAAAATACGGTGACGTGTTGTTTGCGCTTTGGAAGTAACAATTGATAGTTTCTCTCCAACTAATTGATTCATTAGCGTTGATTTACCCACATTTGGACTCCCAACAATATTTACAAAACCTGATTTATGTGCCATTAAAAATAATTACCTGCAAAGGTAGGAATTTAAAGTGGAAAGCTTGTTTTAAAAACGTCAATGAAAAGTTAAGAGATACTAATTACGTTATTAAATCACCAAATCATACACATTTAGTTAATTTTACACGCGTAATTTTTAAGATATGAAAGTTTTTAAATTTGGTGGTGCTTCAGTCAAAAATGCGGATGCAGTAAAAAATGTAGCATCCATTTTGTCACTTTTTGAAGGAGAGAAATTAACTGTTGTTGTTTCTGCAATGGGTAAAACCACCAATAAATTAGAGGAAATTGTAACTGCCCTAAAAAACCAAAATCGCAAAGAATTTATGGGACTAATTGAAGAATTAGAACTATTTCACGAAGACATATTGGCGGATTTATTTCCAGAAAAACACTTTACGATTTACAATACGATCGAGGCTATTTTTGAAGAATTAAAAGAAAAAATCAATAAACCTTTCTCTGAAAACACAAGTTTTGAATATGACCAAATCGTTTCCCTAGGTGAAGTGATTTCCTCTCATATAGTTGCTGTATATCTTACTGAACAAGGCTTTTCTGCTGAATGGATGGATGCACGTCAATTAGTTCGAACTGATAACAATTACCAAGAAGGAAAAGTAGATTGGTCAAAAACAGAATTTTTAATTCAATCTAAATTCTTACCTGCGTTTTCGAATTCAACAATTTTAGTGACTCAAGGATTTTTAGGTCATACTCCTGAAGGATTTACAACCACACTTGGACGCGAAGGATCTGATTACACCGCTGGAATTTTTGCCTTTTGCGGAAATGCAGAAAGTGTAACCATTTGGAAAGACGTTCCAGGAATGTTAAACGCCGACCCAAAATATTTTGAAGACACTATCAAATTGGATAAAATTTCATTTAAAGAAGCAATTGAACTTTCTTACTATGGAGCAAGTGTGATTCATCCGAAAACAATAAAACCTTTACAAAACAAAGGGATTTCCTTATTTGTAAAATCATTTATTGAACCTTTAGCAGAAGGAACAGTTATTCAAAGTTCAACTTCAAATGACGAATTAGTTCCATCCTTTATTTTTAAGAAAGAACAAACGCTTTATTCCTTTACTCCAAAAGATTTTTCATTTATTGTGGAGGAAAACTTAAGCGATATCTTTAACCAATTATCATTAGCAAAAGCCAAAATAAACTTAATGCAAAATTCTGCTTTGAGTTTTTCAATCCTTGTTGACAGCCAAAAAACAAGTCCTGAAACGATTTTAAATTTATTCAGCGCAAACTATGAAGTGCGTTACAATGAAGGGCTAGAACTTGTTACAATTAGACATTACGATGAAGCAACGATTGATAGAGTAACAAAAAACAAAGAAATTATTCTACAACAACGAACGCGACATACTGCAAGATTCGTATTAAAAAGCATTTAAATACCATTTTAAAGGTATAAGTTAACATTGAGTTAAACTTAAATTTGCACTATGAAATCGAATTCGTTGGCAAAACAAGCATTTGGTGTAAAAGTCCAAATAAAAAACATTGAAGATTCTTCATTTTCGAATAAATTAATTGAGCTTGGATTCATTATTGGACAAACAGTTGAAGTTGTTTTTTCAGCACCTTTTGGCGATCCAATTGCAGTTGAATTAAATGGCTCTGTGCTTTCTTTACGTTTGGAGGAAGCAGCAACAATAGAAGTAGAAAACACCGACTCACTTTAACTTTTTAGTATGTTTGTAAGATGAAAATTGCACTTTTTGGAAATCCAAATACAGGTAAAAGTTCCGTTTTTAATCTTCTCACAGGTTTAAGACAACACATTGGAAACTTTGCAGGAATTACTGTCGAGAAAAAAAGTGGTTCTTTTCAAATTAACAATCAACAACACGAATTGATTGATTTCCCTGGTGTTTACAGCATTTACCCACGTTCAAAGGATGAGGAAGTTGTTTACAAAGTCGTTTCAAATCGAAAGCATCCTGATTTTCCAGATTTAGCAATGATTGTGGTTGATGCCTCAAATCTTGAGCGCAACTTACTACTTTTTACTCAAATTTACGACCTTAAAATCCCGATTGTTTTGGTTCTAAATATGTGGGATTTGGCACAAAAAAGAGGGATTAACATTGACATTGAAAAACTTCAAAGTCATTTCCCTTCCGTTTCAATTGTTACGACTAATGCAAGAATTGGCTTTGGTAAAGATCGATTGATTGAAGCTGTGAAAAATCACCAATTAAACATTGCTTCTAATCTAATACTTGAAGATTTTAAACTCTGCGATTTAGGCAATAAAAAACAACAAGAGGACGAAACACAATTTCGTTATCAATTTCTAAAAAAGATTATTGCGGATGTTGAAATCGTTGAAAAATCGAAAACTGATACTTTATCGCGAAAAATTGATAAAGTTTTGATTCATCCAATTTTTGGATATTTGATTTTTGCGTTTGTTTTATTTGTTATTTTTCAATTTATCTTTTCGTTTGCGAGTATCCCAATGGATTTTATCGATGCGCAAACAACAAATTTATCGAGTTTTGTCGCAAATCAACTACCAATTGGTTTACTCAATGATTTGATTTGTCAAGGTATTATTCCCGGAATTGGTGGTGTTATAATTTTTGTCCCTCAAATTGCCTTGCTTTTCCTTTTCATTTCTATTTTGGAAGAAAGCGGTTATTTGTCGCGCGTTGTCTTCATAATGGATCGCTTAATGCGTCCTTTTGGTTTGAATGGAAAAAGTGTTGTTCCACTTATTTCAAGTGTTGCTTGTGCAATTCCGGGTGTGATGGCCAGTCGTACAATTGCCGACTGGAAAGAAAGATTAATCACAATTCTTGTAGCGCCTTTGATGAGTTGTAGCGCACGCATTCCAGTTTATACATTATTGATTTCATTGGTAATTCCAGAAAAACAAATTTTAGGAATTTTCAATTTACAAGGAATTGTACTCTTTGGATTGTATTTCTTGGGATTAATTTCAGCTTTATTCATCGCCATAATTTTAAATCTTCTTATTAAAAAGAAAGAAAAAGGTTTTTTGCTTTTAGAGTTACCTAGCTACAAAATGCCACGTTGGCCAAATGTTGGAATCAATGTTCTAGAAAAAGTAAAAATATTCGTAATTGATGCTGGTAAAATCATTCTTTCTATCTCAATTATACTTTGGGCTTTAGCAACTTTTGGTCCTTCAGGAAAAATGGACAATGCAGAAAAATATGTAAAAGCAAATCCAACTTTTTCTGAATTAACAACAGAAGAACAAAATCAAAAAGTTGCTTCTGCAAGGTTAGAATCGTCATACATTGGGATTTTTGGAAAAGCAATTGAACCTGCAATCCGACCTTTGGGTTACGACTGGAAAATCGGAATCTCATTAATTACTTCGTTTGCAGCACGTGAAGTTTTTGTTGGTTCGCTCGCAACAATTTACGCTGTGCAAGACGATGGCGATGAAAATGTAAGATTAATCGACCGATTAAAAAACGAAAAAAACAGTAAAAATGAACCAATTTTCACACTTGCTTCAAGTGTTTCGTTGATGGTTTTTTACGTTTTTGCAATGCAATGTATGGCAACATTAGCCGTGGTTAGAAGAGAAACTAATTCTTGGAAATGGCCTTTAATTCAAGTTGCATTTATGGGATTTATGGCTTATTTCGGTGCACTTTTCGCATTCACTATTCTTTCTTAAAAAGAAAAAACTAACTTTATAAGATGTTTCAAGGCTTAATTGTATTTCTAATCGTGGCGCTTTCAGTCATTTACTTGACTAGAAAGTTATGGCGTCAATTCTTCTCGAAAACAGAAAGTTGCGAATCTTGCACGATTGGAAAAACGGCAAGTACTGTTGATTTAAAAAAACCTGCATAGAATGGGACAGTGTCAACTTTACAAATACAACAAAAGTTTTTACTCCATAAAAAAAGAAACTTCTCATTATTTTTCTCAAGATTTCATTGAAAATGAGATGGATGATGACCATATTGCATGGCTTAATTTTCATGGATTAGAACACAAAGAAGAAATTGAATTGCTGTGTAAAAAACTTGAAATTGACCGTTTGAGTGTTGATACAATTTACAATCCCAGCAGAAGACCTAAAGTTGAAGAATACACGAATTATGTTTTTTTTAGCATTAAATCTGCATTACCAACAGATGAATACGATCTTCAGCTCGAGCAAGAGCAAATAAGTTTTATTCTAGGTAAAAACTATTTGATTTCCTTTCAAGATAAATCCTCCGATCACTTCACAGATGTGAGAAATAGAATTGAAACTGGAAGAGGAAAAATTCGAATAAAAAATTCAGATTTCCTTCTTTTTAGAATGCTTGAAGCGATTATTGATAATTATTTTGAGGTGATTGAAGATATATCAACTACGATCGAGGAGATAGAAGAAAAACTTCATAAATCTGAAAGTAAAACCATTCTAAATCAAATAGAACGCGAAAAACGAAAACTCATTGAATTACGAAAAATTGCGCTTCCGATGCGCGACATTTCAAGTCAATTGGAGACGAGCGAAAGTGTGTTTTTCGAAAAATCCAATCATCAATATTTCTCCCATCTTCGGTCTTCATGCGTTAGTGTTTTGGAAGAAATTGAAGCAAACAAACAGATTTTGGAAGGGATGGCAAATTTATTCTACGCAGCGCAAGGTCAACGAATGAATGAAATAATGAAAGTATTAACCGTTGTCAGTTCCATTTTTATTCCGCTTACATTTATTGTTGGAGTTTATGGAATGAACTTCGAGAATATGCCAGAATTAAAATATTGGTACGGATATTACACCGTCATTGGAGTTATGTTTTTGATTGCCTTTGGATTACTATTTTATTTTCTGAAAAGAGGTTGGCTCAAAAAATAGTGCATTAACATCTTTCAATCAAAATAAATTGTATTTTTAGTCCGCTGTTAACAATCTGTTAAATATAATTAGACTGCTTTAATGAAAATTACATTTGTTCTATAAAACTTTTAATCATGAAAAAATTAGTATTGTCCTTAACTCTTATGTTTGTTGCCGTTTTGACAGCAAATACAGTATCTGCACAAATTGAAAAAGGTGCAAAAATCGAATTTAACAAAGAAACACACGATTACGGAAATATCAAGTATGATGGTGACCCATATTGTATTTTTGAATTTAAAAACACAGGTGACGAACCGTTAATTATTTCTAATGCTAAAGGATCTTGTGGTTGTACAGTTCCTGAATGGCCGAAAGAACCAATCGCTCCAGGAGCAAAAGGAACTATTCGTGTTAAATATGACACAAAACGTCCAGGTGCAATCAACAAAAGCGTAACAATCACTTCAAACGCTATTAACGAGCCTAACAAAGTGATTAGAATTAAAGGTGAAGTTGGTCCAGCTCCAGAAGTTGGAACACCTGTTAACAATTCTGGTGCACCAGCAAATAACTAAAATGAAAAGATTTATTTTACTATCATTTTTACTAATAACCGCCCTTGGCTTCAGTCAAGAGGCGGTTTTTAGTCCTAAATACCCTATAGCTAAATTTCCAAAAGTTAAAGAGGGTAAAATCGTAAATTACGTTTATGAATTTACAAATATAGGTGACGCTCCGCTAGAATTTTATTCTTACGAAGTGGAATGTACTTGTACAAAAGTAGAACTACCAACCGAACCTACACAACCTGGTCAAAAAGGAAGAATTAGCGTTTCCTTCGACACAAATGGAAAAGCATATTACCAAGACCGAATTATTTATCTACAAACGAATACTGAACGTAAAAAAGAAAAATTACGTTTAAAAGTATACGTTGACCCAAAAACGGTTGAAAATCCTGCTCCAAAAACAGACAAAAACTAAGACTGTTTTTATTCATCAATCTTTCATGTAAAAATTAAAAAGTTTCTAAAAAGGAATTTATTTGAATGTCCGCAATCATACCGGTGAAAATACTTTATTTTGAAAATCAAGAACTTAACCGAAGCGAGAACTGTTTTACAAATATCAACGAACAATCATCGGCCTTGAATTTCATGGTTTTAGCTACTGAACTGAAACTGTTATTTTTTAGAATTTCTGTAAGAACATTCTTCAAAAAATTCAGTTTTAGGAAGGAGTTAAAATTGTTCGCGACGAGTTATAAACAATTGTAAAACAATAATTTGCGAACAAAATAGAAATTCAGAGCCTAGATTTTTTGTTTCTTTTTCATCATGGAAAAAGAAAGGCAAAAGACTTATTAGCTCATTCATTATTTAAAGCTTATGAATTAATAATTCTGGTACAAAAGCTATACTCAAAAAACTAACTATCTTGCTTTAAAAAAGTCAGTAATTTTAGTTATTATCAAATCCAAAGGAACATCAGAATGAAGAGGTAAACGCAACAACCTACTTTCAAATTTCTCGGCATTCGTTAATGGTTTTCCAACGTACTTTTCTTTAAAGTAACTGCTTTTATGCAAGCAACGATAATGCATCAATGCGTCAATTCCATTTTCTGAAAGGTGTATTTTTAAAGATTGAAGTTCTTCAGGAGATTTTAAAACCAAATAGAAAATATGCGCATTGTGATTCGCAAAATCAGGAATTTGAGGCAACAAAACTCCTTTTTCCTCTAAACAAGAAAGTTGTTCAAAATAATAATTCCATTGTTTTTTACGCGCTTCCAACCAAGTTGAACTTTCTTCTAGTTGAGCCACTAAATATGCAGCGTTCAATTCTGAATTCACGTAAGAAGAACCCAATGCTACCCATTCGTATTTGTCAATTTCACCTCTTTTAAACGCAGCACGATTAGTCCCTTTTTCCCAAATTATTTCAGCTGGTGCATTCCAATCTCGCTTGTTGATTATTAACGCTCCACCTTCACCACAAGAAATATTCTTTGTTTCGTGAAAAGAAAATACTGCCAAATCGCCAAGCGAACCTAAAGGTTTTTCTTTAAAACTTGCTCCGAAAGCCTGAGCTGCTTCCTCGATGATATAAAATTTATAGTGTTCTTGAAGGGTTTTCAATCGTGACCAATCGGAAGAAACGCCTCCATAATACATAGGAACAATAGCTTTAGTTTTCTCTGAAATCAATTCCTCCAAATGATCTAAATCCATATTCGGATGATTTGCCTGACTATCTACAAATTTGATGGTCGCTCCACGCAACAGAAAAGAATTAGCCGTGCTTGGAAAAGTATAAGATGGAAGAATTACCTCATCACCAGGCTGAATATCTAAAAGTAATGCGGAAATTTCCAAAGCAGCGGTACAACTGTTTGTTAATAAGCAATTTCCACCTATTGAACTTTGAATTTGTTGCTGGGCAATTTGAGTGAATTTTCCACCACCAGCAGTTTTACCTGAATGCAGTACTTGTTCAATAAACTTCGCTTCATTCTTTGAGCGATAAGGTTTACTGAAAGGTACTTTTTCATTCATGTTTATAAACCAAGTTTAGTATTGATCTCCGAAAAATCATGAACGTACTCATCCCAAGAAATTTCAGTGCCCGGTCTAACCAATTGAAGCGTTCTAAATCCAGCTTCTTTTGCCGCTTCTAATTCTTGGTAAATGTCTGATAAAAACAAAATTTTAGCTGGCAACAAATTAATCTTTTTGGCAATTTCAATGTACGTATTCACATCGCGCTTTTGACCAGTATTCGTATCAAAATAATGGGAAAAGTTCACACTTAAATCACCAAAAATACTGTTTCCAAAAATCAATTTTTGAGCAGCTATTGAACCCGATGAAAACACACCTAATTTCAAGCCTTTAGCTTTCCAATTTTCTAATGCAGCGGGCACATCATCGTAAACATGACCTTTTAATTCGCCAGAATTGTAACCATTTCTCCAAAGAATTCCTTGTAAAGTTTTCAAAGGCGTAACTTTTCGGTCCTCATTACTCCATTTTTCTAAATATTTCAGGACTTCCTCACTTGTCGTAATTTGCTCATTTTCTTCTTCGGCAACAATTTCTATCACTTGTGAGAAAGCCTCTTTAACTTCTTGTAATTGAGAGAAATTATTGATTTCTTTAATGTGCGCTTTGAAATACGGAAACAAAACGTCGTAAACAAAAGATACAGAAGTCGTTGTGCCTTCGATATCCGTTAAAATGTATTTTATCTTTTTTTGTTCCACTTATTTTTTGACTTTAAAATCTTTGAATTCATTTTCAATTCCTGAGGCTGTATAATGAGGAATCCAACCACTCATATCGATAAATATACGAATTGCTTTTACAAAAGGATTGTTTTCTCCCGCATCAAACCAATGTTTTGTTCCTGCAGGTATGCTGATTAAATCACCTTTTTCACACAATAAATTAAAAACAGGTTCCGATTCTAAATTGAACCAAAACAAACCTTGTCCATCAACGAAAAAACGAATTTCGTCTTCTGTATGCGTATGTTCAGACAAAAATTTTGTGCGAATAGCATCGTAATTTTCTGTTAATGAATTAATTGAAATTACATCCGCTGTTTGGTAACCACCATTTTCCATAAACGGAAACAAATCCTTGGAATAAGCTTGTAAGATCTCTTCTTGAGTTGCTGTATCTTCAAAAACAACATCGCAGGACCATTGATCGAAGAACAAACCGCGCGCATTAAAAAATTCCAATATTTCTTCCGGATTGGAAGTACTATAATTTTGAGTTGGGATTGATAAAATTGCCATTATTTTCTAATTAAATTCCATTCACATTCACAAAGATAGTCTAAAGTTTCTATGTGTCTTTTGGCTTCGAAAAGGTTTTTTCCCCAAGCATACGTTCCGTGTTTTCGAATGACAAAACAATGATTTTCAATCGATTCTTTCGCGTAATTTAATTCGTTTTTGAAAAAATTCATGTCTTGACTATTATCCAAAACAGGAATTCGCACGGTGTTTTCATGCGTAGTTTGTCCATCAAAACCTTTCTGCACTTCGTAACCTTCAAACTTCAATTCACTTTTATAAATCGCTGACAGCAAAACAGGGTACAAAGAATGACTGTGTAAAATGACTTTCGTTTCAGGAAATAAATTATAAATAATGCAATGAATTAAAGTTTCAGCTGAAGGTTTCACATTTGCAAATTCACCTTGCGGAATTCCATTTTCATCTACCCAAATAAAATCATTCTCTGAAAATTGGCTTTTATCCACGCCTGAGCGCGAAACCCAAATTTGACCAAGTTCGTTTCTAAATGAATAATTTGTGGATGTTGCTGGCGACCAACCTTTTGAATTATAAAGTCGAATTGTAGCTGCCAATTCCTTTTTTAATAGTTCCGCTTGCATAAATGAATAAGTTGAATTTGCAAAGATACAACGAAGAAAAAGGATGTAACTAATTTTGACTAAATTCGGCTACTAAATCTTTTATATGGAAAGAATTTTAATCTTACTTCTTTATATTTCACTAGCTGGAATCGCAGGTATTCACAAACTTTTAGGTGATTTTCCACCTGCTTGGTTTTATGGAAAATTCAAAGAAACCTTTTTAAATGCCATTCCAGGAGGAATTTGGTTCAGCTTCGTTTTAATAGTTGTTCTAGAAATTGTGATTGCGCTGTTATTTTCCATTGCATTAATCAAAGGAGAATTCAAATCTGAAACGAAATCCACATTTGCTCTTTTTGGATTTTTAGCTTCATTGGCTCTTTTTGTCATCTTATTTTTTGGAAGTTTCCTTGTTCAAGATTACGACAATGGCTTCAATGATTTTGTGTATTTCGGTGTGACTTTTTACTTGATGGAATATTTCAAAAAAAACTCATCAGTGGGCTAAACAACTGAAAAACAACACAAAATTACTACACTGAAAATTATATGAAACTAAATAATCGAACTTGATTTTAACTTCAATCGGGTTCAAACAAAATATCCATTGTAAAACTATTCTCAACAATTTCGTGGTAATTCGCGTTTGGAGTCACCCCAAAAGTGGTCAGAAAAGTGAGAACAACCACGTCTTTTGTTTTTGTTTCACTTTTAAATAATGCCACTTTATTTCTGAGTTTGTCCAATTCGCTTTTCTCAATCGTATATTCTGAACTGTAGAATTTCATTTCACACAAATTAATCCAATGATCGTCGCGTTTGATTACTAAATCTACTTGTGCACCTTTTGCTGACCAACTCGAATGAACAGAATGAATCCCTTCAATTTTAAGTGCTTTTTTTAACTGATGAATGTGTTTTAAACAGATCGTTTCAAAATTAAATCCTGCCCAAGAAAGATAAGATTGCGATTGAAATAATGTTTTCCAAAAATTCGCTCCCTGATTTTTATTTGGCTCGATGTACTTTAAATAAAAGCGAGAATATTCGTCTGAAAGTCGAAACAAGGTGTTTTTTGATTTCTTGTCTAAAGCTGCATATTTTGAAACAAAACCAGAAGCAATTAATTCATCCAAAGCACGCGTGAATGAACCTCCTCCAGATTGTTTGGAGTTTTCAATTAATTCTTCTCTTGTCAAGCCTTTATTTGTTTTACCAAGCGTTCTAACTATCTCAATATGAGAAGATGAATGTGTAAATAATGATTCAAAAATCTCCTCAAATTCATTGACTAAATCACCATTGGAATCGAAACATAAACGCTGAATGGCTTGAACTACACTTTCTCCTTTGTTGATTTTACTGAGATAATGCGGTATTCCACCGATAGCAATGTACAAATGAAGAATGTGATAATGTCCCCATTGAATATTTTTGCTTTCTAAATAAGCTTTCGTTTCGAAAAGTGTAAAGGGTTTGATGTGTAATTTATACGTCAAGCGAGCGTGGAGACTGCCTTTATTCGAAATCACATTTTGAACCATATAAGATGCTGCCGAGCCACAAACCACCACAATCAAATCGTTTCGTTTTTCGCAATAGGTATTCCAAAAATGTCCGAAATACATTCTAAAATCCGATTTATGCGTGTCGAGCCAAGGCATTTCGTCTATAAAAATCACTTTCTTTTCCTTTCCACGCAGTCCGTTGAGGTATTTTTTTAGCAATTCAAAAGCATCTTTCCAAGTTGTTGGACGGTCGGCTTCGACAAATCTGACCGATACTTTTTTCAGCTGATCAAAGAAGACGTCCAATTGTTTCTCCTTTGTTCCTTCATATAGTCCAGAAACCTCGAATTTGATGTAATCTTGATAGAGGTTACGGATTAGAAAAGTTTTTCCAACTCGACGGCGACCATAAATAGCAATTAATTCTGAATCAGATGATTTAAGTGAATTATTTAGCCGTTCAATTTCATAAATTCTACCAATCATAACAAATTATTTACTCCCCAAATGTAGTTATTTTTATTAGATTTGGGGAGGTAATATTTAATTTTTTTGATTTAAAAATAAATTATTTACTCCCCAAATGTGGTTATTTTTGATAGATTTGGGGAGTGAATAAATTTAGAAACGACTCCAAAATTGACTGGAAATTGCTAAACATTCCTAACAAAAGAAGTTTTTTCTGAAACTTACTTAACTTTGAGCCACTATGGATTTTCAACTCGTTTCAGAATACCAACCCACAGGAGATCAACCGGAAGCAATTCGTCAGTTGGTTGCCGGTTTGAAAGCTGAAATCGAGCACCAAACTTTACTTGGTGTTACGGGAAGTGGAAAAACATTTACGGTGGCAAATGTCATTGCAAATGTAAATCGTCCGACTTTGATTTTGTCGCATAACAAGACACTTGCCGCTCAACTTTATGGAGAATTCAAGCAATTTTTTCCTCATAACTCGGTAGAATATTTCGTTTCTTACTACGATTATTACCAGCCAGAAGCTTACTTGCCAGTTACAGGAACTTACATCGAGAAAGATTTACAAATCAATGATGAAATTGAAAA
Source organism: Flavobacteriales bacterium (assembly GCA_018883325.1). Lineage (GTDB taxonomy): Bacteria > Bacteroidota > Bacteroidia > Flavobacteriales_D > Crocinitomicaceae > UBA952. Next base: position 27,878 of record VEQH01000030.1, read on the forward strand.
ACTGCGACTTTCAGCCACTTCCGCTTTACTTTCAGGTAGAAAAGATGTGATTGTGGTGGCATCAGTTTCCTGCATTTACGGTATCGGAAATCCAAGTGAATTCAAGAACAGTATTGTTAATTTGAAAGTTGGTCAAACAGTTGCTCGAAATAAATTTCTGTTTCGTTTAGTGGAAAATTTATACTCGCGAGCTGGTGATACTTTTGGTCGTGGAATGTTTCGCGTGAGTGGCGACACCGTTGATATTTTCTTGGCGTATGCTGATTATGCCTTGCGAATTGCTTTCTGGGGCGATGAAATTGAAGCAATAACTTCCATCGATCCGGAGACGAACCAAAAAATAGAAACATTTAAAGAAATAGATATTTTTCCAGCGAATTTATTTGTGTCAAGTCCTGAAAATACGCGCCAAGCAATCGAGCAAATTCAAGATGATTTAGTGGCACAAGTTGAAAATTTCAAAAAAGAAGGACGCTTGGAAGAAGCGAAACGCTTGGACGAACGTGTCAATTACGACCTAGAAATGATTCGTGAATTGGGCTATTGCTCTGGAATTGAAAATTATTCGCGCTATTTCGACCGCAGACAACCAGGTGAACGTCCTTTCTGCTTGTTGGATTATTTTCCAGATGATTACTTGATGGTGATCGATGAAAGTCACGTGACTTTGCCGCAAGTTCGAGGAATGTATGGTGGCGACCGCGCTCGAAAAATCAATTTGGTGGATTACGGTTTCCGATTACAAGCTGCAATCGACAACCGACCTTTGAAATTTGAAGAATTTGAGGGAATGTTTCCTCAGGTAATATATGTTTCTGCCACGCCAGCTGATTACGAAATCGAGAAATCGGAAGGTGTGATGGTGGAACAGTTAATTCGTCCAACAGGCTTGCTAGATCCAGTGATTGAAGTGCGACCAAGTAAAAATCAAATTGATAATTTAATTGAATCCATTCAAGAGCGAATAAAAGTAAATGAACGAATCTTAGTAACAACTTTAACCAAACGAATGGCGGAGGAATTGCAAAAATACCTCGATAAATTGGGGATTTTATGCCGCTACATTCACAGTGAAATTGATACAATCGAACGCGTAGAAATATTGCGTCAATTGCGTTTGGGCGATTTTGATGTGTTGATTGGTGTCAACCTTTTGCGAGAAGGCTTGGATTTGCCAGAAGTTTCTTTGGTTGCCATTCTTGACGCCGACAAAGAAGGTTTTTTGAGAAATGAACGCTCATTAGTTCAAACCGTTGGACGTGCAGCACGAAACGTGAATGGCTTTGTAATTATGTACGCTGATAAAATTACGCAATCGATGCAAAAAACGATTGATGAAACCTTGAGAAGAAGAAAATTGCAAATGGATTACAACGAAGCGCACGGTTTGGTTCCAACGGCATTGAATAAATCAAAGGAGAAAATTATGGAATCAACGACGGTTGCCGATGGTGAATCTGCATTAAAAACGTTGCGCTACGAACAATCACAAGAAGTGGCGTTAGCAGCAGAAGACCGACCGCAATACAGCAATCCTGTTGATATTGAAAAACAAATGAAAGCAACGAAAAAAGCAATGGAAAAAGCAGCGAAAGAACTTGATTTCATTGAAGCAGCACGTTTGCGAGACCAATTATTTGACTTAGAAAAACAACTTAAAAAATGAAAACAAACGACATATTAAAATACTTTAGAACTGTTGCATTAATCGAAGGATTCTCTTGGTTTTTGTTAATCATCGCAATGATTTTGAAATATGGTTTTGCGATTCTTCAACCAATAAAATTCACGGGCTGGTTTCACGGATTGTTTTTCGTGATTTACTGTGTTTTATTGTTTCTTCTATTTATAAAAGGACGCTTCAATTTCAAAGATTCATTCATTCTTTTCATTGCTTCTTTTGTGCCATTTGGAACTTTTTGGGCGGAGAGAAAATTTTTAAGAGGGGAATATTAGCTTGAGTTGAGAACTGAGAACTGAAAACTGAAAGTTGAAAGTTGAAAGTGAAGAGGGAAAAGATAAAAGTGAAATGTAGAATGTAAAATGTAGAATTTAGAATTTAGAATTGAGGTGTGAACTAACAGTTTGACTTGCTTAGTTTTAAAAGTTGAAAGTGAAGAGGGAAAAGATAAAAGTGAAAGGTAAAATTTAGAATTGAGGTGAACTAACAGTTTGACTTGCTTAGTTTTAAAAGTTGAAAGTGAAGAGAGAAAAGATAAAAGTGAAAGGTAAAATTTAGCACTGAGGTGTGCTGAAAGTTATGCGTAGCTCATTGTCGAAGTATGCCGTTTTTAATATGGAAAATAAGGAGAGTTTAACTCCGTTGCTACTGCGCGGTTTGTCTATATTAGCTCTCATAATTACTTTTATATAATTCGTTTTGTTTTTTCAAATGTAACACCAGTTATTCCATTTTTTTCTAATTCTTTCTTTAAACGTTCTGAAATTAAAGGGAGTGAAGAATCTGAAGAATTTTGATACTTTTTTAAATAAAAAATATCCTGTTTTGGAAAATTAGAATTTAATTTTATCTGTTTTGAATATACCCATATCTGACTACTGTAGTCTAATTTTTTATTTTCATTTGTAAAATCGTCAATTTCCGATTGATTGTTAAATTTTATGTCAATTCTATCTTCAATATCAAATGACATAGCACGTTGTTTATAAAAGATAGATTCTTCTATATTGATAAAATTGTCTGCTGATGATAATGTTTTAAATAAAAAATAGTTTTTGTAATATTCGTCTTTGTGTTTTATTTTCAGTGGATAGAATTGGTGTTTTCCAAGATTGTACTTTATTAAAATATCTTTTACTTTTTCATTTACAATAACCCCAAATTGACTGACGAATCCTCCATTAATGAAATCAGTTACTTTAGAAGACTTAAAAAGTACGAAACTTCCAATATCTGGTATTTTTGAAGGTAAATTATCATATTTAAGTAGGTTATTAAAAATTTCAATCTCTCCTTTTTCGGGAAAATCAAATTTCAATTCTGTCTTACCATCCCAATTTTTGAATGCTTCTTCTACTTCAAGACTCCCTACACTTTCCCAATTATCAATTTGATTCCCAGTTCTTTTATTTCCTATTATTTCAATTTCATAAAATTCATTTGAAAAGTCAAGGTCATTGGAATATTCCTTATGACCATTAAGCCATTTATCTGCTAAGTTTTCGAGTATGTTCTTCATTTTATATTGTATGCTAACTTATAAATCTCCAATACAACCTTTCCCAAACCATTCAATCATTTGTTTGCTTTGCTACAGTTTATCTCGCGTTTATCTTCCTTCAAATATATCTAAAAATTGGAAGATTGATTCGTAAAAAGGGAGTGAAATACTTTGGTTGTCACTGCGACTTGTACTTCTATGTTTTTATTTAATGTATATATCAACTTTACTTTGGATTTCCTCAATTAATTCATTGTCCATGAATTTGTACTCATCTGGGATGTCTAAAATAATAATATTCTTTCCAGCCGACACACTTTGAAATTTCTCAAGTATTCTTTGTTTATGTCTTTTCTCCATTACGAAGATAATGTCAGCCCATTCAATATTCTTCGAATTTAGTTTGATTCTAGCAGATGGCTCTGTACCAGCAGATTTTGCATGTATTCCAGAACGATTTTTATAAATAGCTTCTGCTGTTGGGCTGCGCCATTTATTTCTACTACAAACAAAGAGGAAATTCATAATCTACGGTTTTATTGTCCATAATTTGTCTTCGATTTCTTGGTACGGATTCCTTAATAGACAATTTTTTTTGTCCATTTTCATGCCCTAAACATAAAACAACATTCAAAAAGTAGGATTAAACGCAAAAAGCCAGTGAAAACCACTCAAAGTGATTGAACTCGGGACACTCAAAACAAAAAAGTCACCACAATAGGATGACTTAAACTCAAAAAATGTATCGATTAAAAAGCAAACCCCAAAACAACACAAAGTAGGACTAGCGAATTGCTTCTGTCCCGCCAAAGGACGGGCAGGCAACAATAGACTAAAGCCGAAGTTCCGCTACGCTCCACTGCGGTTTAGTCCTTCTATGTTAGTGGTAGTTCTTTTTCTATGTTTTATAATAAATAGAAAAAATGCCGTATTTTTTTTACGGATATTACATTTGAGTTTTGTACATTTGCTGAAACTTATTCACAATATTTATTATGTTAACAAAATTTAGCGTAAGTAACTTCAAAAGTTTTAACGACGAATTTGTATTTGACTTAAACGATACAAATGGTTATAACTTTAATAAAGAAAGTGTAAATAATGGAATTGTTGAAAATGCTATTGTTTATGGTAGAAATGGAGTTGGGAAATCTAATTTAGGATTAGCAGTCTTTGATATTATTGATCATTTGACAGATTCTGAACACGGAGATATCGAATATACTCATTATCTAAATGCTTTGAATAGTTCAAAAATTGCAACATTTAAATATGAATTTTCTATTGCTTCAAACAAAGTCGTTTATACGTATAGAAAAAATGAACATAGGTCTTTGATTTTTGAAAAACTAACGATAAATGATAATCTAATTGCTGAAATTGATAGAGAAAAAAGTAATAAAGCTACTATTAATTTAAAGGGAGCAGAAAGCCTTAATAATGACATTAGAAATTTAAATTTATCACTAATTAAATACATTAAAAACAATTCCGTTTTAGACGAGAGTGATTTGTTTAATAATGTTTTTTTGTGTTTTTTGAAATTTATTGATGGTATGTTGTTTTTTCGTTCTTTGGATGGAAACTCATATATGGGGATTGAAAGTGGTTCAAAAGAGATTCAAGAAGATATAATTGAGAGAGGTAATGTAAAAGACTTAGAGTTGTTTTTAAATAATGCAGGAATTGAATGCAAATTGAAAGTTGTAAAAGAATCTGAAAAGAATGTGATTGCATTTGATTTTGATGGAAAATCCATTTCTTTTTATAAAATTGCTTCCCAAGGAACAAAAGCTTTGACTCTTTTTTATTTTTGGTTACAACGCCTTAAAGAAGAGTCAAAAGTAACTTTTTTGTTTATTGATGAGTTTGATGCATTTTATCATCACGAATTATCTAGGTTAATTGTAGAAGAGTTAAAGAAATTGAATATACAGTTTGTTTTAACCACTCACAATACTTCAATTATGACAAATGACTTGTTAAGACCAGATTGTTATTTTGTTATGAGTAAAAATGACATTAAATCATTGTCCAAAAGTACAGAGAAGGAGCTTAGAGAAGCTCATAATTTAGAAAAAATGTATAAAGCAGGCTCATTCGATGTCTAATATATTATTCGTTTTTGAGGGAGAGAAAACAGAAGACCAAATTGTAACAAGTTTTAGTAAATATCTGTTTAATGACAAGACTGTTATTACTTGTGCATTTTGTGCTGAAATTTACCAGCTTCATAGAGCTTTAGTTGATGACGATGATTTAGATACATTTGCATTGCTCAAAGAACTCCCAAGTAATAAAGAAATACTGAAAGAATTTAGTAGAAATGATTTTGCTGAAATATACCTATTTTTCGATTATGACGGTCATTCTACATTAGCATCTGACGACTCACTACTAGAAATGTTTGATATTTTTGATGAAGAAACTGATTTGGGGAAACTTTATGTAAGTTATCCAATGGTTGAAAGCGTAAAACATTATTCTGAGAAGATTGACTTTAAAGCATTAAAGGTTGAAGCAAAAAAGAATATTCAATATAAGAATCTTGTTTCCAAGGAGGCTGATAAAATATATATACAATTCTCGAAGTACACTTTTGAAATTTGGGAAAGTTTAATTGTCGCTCATCTAAGCAAAATGAATTATATTGTAACTGATAACTTTTGTTTGCCTATACAAAGTTATGAACAAGCAGTTATATTCAACAACCAAAAAGAAAAATATATTGATAAGGACTCTACTGTTTCTGTTTTAAGTGGATTTCCTGTATTTGTTTTTGATTATTTTGGACATACAAAACTTGTTGAAATTATTGGGTAGAGTTGTGGTAGAATTACCGCTAATCCAGTCACGCAAGGGAATTTCACCCCTACGTTCTCACGGAACCGTGCGTGAAAGTCTCCCTTCACACGGCTCTTCATGTTAGTAAATCGCATTGAAAGTAATTACTTTCATGGATATACCAATAACCAATGTTCAAATAAATTAGGTTTTTCTTTGTATTTAGTTTTCAGGTATTTCACTGATGCCATTTTATACAAATCTTTTTCCCATTTTACCCATTTGAGTAGTCGTGCGTTGAGTTGATTCCAAACAATGCGCATGTCATCTTTCCAAAAATGGTGGTAATAATTGATTATTCCACGGATTACTGGGTTGATTTCTTTGGCAATTTGTTCCAAAGGTCGTCTGCGTTTGTGTAGGTTCATTTCTTTGAACTTTTGCATGATGTTCGTTTTCGCCTTCTGACTTACACAGATACTTGGAATGGATTTAACTTTCCCAGTTCCTTTTGTTTTGTATGCTCTTGGACGTATTGTAAAGCCTAAAAAGTCAAATCCTTTGGGGTATTTCACTTGGGAATATCCTCTAAGGTTGACGATTTTACTCTTCTCTGCTTGCAATTCTAATTTACACGATTCCATGCGTTCCTTAATTTGGCGCAACATGAACTTCGCTTGATTTTCCGTTTTACAATGCACCACAATGTCGTCCGCATACCTTTCAAATGGTTTTTCGGGATGCTTTTTATCCATCCATTTGTCGAAAACTACGTGTAAAAATAGGTTTGCTAAAAGTGGACTTATTACACCGCCTTGCGGAGTTCCTGAAAGTGATGGTTTAAAATTTCCATCTTTCTGAACAACACCTGCTTTCAACCACCTTTCCACGTACATCAAAACCCACTTATCTGAACAATAGTGCTTTAGGGCTTTCATCATCAGTTCATGGTCGATGTTATCAAAAAAACCTTTGATGTCTAAGTCTATTGCAAAATCGTGATTGAATGAGTTTGCGTTGGCTTGTTCAACGGCTTGATGACAACTCCGATTGGGACGATACCCAAATGAACTGTTGTGAAATTGAGGCTCTAAAATTCGTTCCAAGTGTTTTCGCACTACTTGTTGTGCTATTCGGTCTAAAATTGTTGGAATACCGAGTAATCGTTCTCCACCTCCTTTTTTGGGAATAGCAACTTGTTTGACGGCATTGGGAAAATAGCTTCCTGAACTAAGGCGATTCCATAGCATGTAGAGTTCTTTACTTGCATTCTTTTGCAAATATTCCCAACTCATTCCATCTATTCCACCACTTCCAGCATTGGATTTTACTTCCTTGTATGCCTGCCAAACCATTACTCTGGTTATTGGTTGTGATTTTGTTTCATAGTAATCACCGCGAAGCAGCACCGAAGGTAATCATTCCTTTTACGGTTGTAAATTCGTTTGAAACTTAACATGCTTAGCCCTTCGCTCCATGTTCATTACAAACACTTCAACACTACTACGACTAAGTCTGCCCCCTATTTCTCAAGCACTTCCTTTCTTGTCTGCTTCCCCCATCAGATGACGGGTTTTACAGAACGATATAGAGTTCACTTGTTCCTTAAAACAGCCTATGTATGCGTCTTGCCCACTTAACCCCGGATGCCGTGTGTCCAGTAATCAGGTAACTGACACACTCTTATCATAAGTACAAACGTAGCTACCTATTTTTGACATCATCTATTGCTCTTACGAGGCTTCATCGTTGGGTTCACTTTCGTTCAACTCACATACACTCACCTACAGAAGTCATTGCTTCCGTTTTTCTTTGTCGCTCACCACAAGATAGTTTCCTAAACATGCAACACAAAGTGGTTTGGTAACTATTCCTGAAAATCGTCACCGAGAGACCTACTCTCATCTGCTTTAAAGCACCAATCAGCCAACTGCTGATTGTTCAAGTCACACACGTTTTGCAGCTACCCGAAGGTGGCGATTTCGAAGCACTTCACTGTCAACCAAGTAGAAACTTTGATAGAAGCACAATGCTTGATTTAACCACTGAACCGCCACTTTTGGGTAGGTGCTGTTATGTGGGGTTATTCTTTCTTAACTATGAATTCTAAATAGTCCAATAGGCTTTTTGGTGTCTCTGCATATGCTTCAAAAATGTTTAAAACCTGTTGTTGTCCTAGAGTGCTTCCGTCTCCAAATGAAAAATCTATTTTTGATGAAACTATTTTTTTCTCTGTCCTTGAGTCTTTAAGTATTTCACGAATCATTTTAATTAAAAATTCTAATTCGTATTTTCCACGGAAAACTTTGTGCATCTCTTTATCTTGAAAGAATTCCATTTTTTTCTCAATTTCGGTGTAGTCAATTTCAATAGTATTTGGAAAGGTTTCTTTTATCTTTTGAAAGTCATATGATGATTTAACTTCGTCAAGACTAATGTCAATAAAGTTATTGGGAAACTTTTCATCAAGCGTTACACCTGTCTTGCGATTTTCATTTTCTCTTTTCTCTATTAAGCAGGAATACCAACTGTTAAAAAGCAAAACTGAATTGTGAAATTCCTTTTGTCTTTGCTCATATAAAGATGATAATTTTTCAAAATTAGTATCTGAAACTTCCGATAGATGAAATTCGTTAGTCAAAATTTCTTTAAAAACACTTATGGAAACATACAAGTTTTCTACTGAATAACAAGGTGTTTCAAAAATTGGAGGATTTTTGTCACCAACTGGAGAATTAAAATCTCTATCAATAAAGAACCCCAACTTATATTTTTTATACTCTTCTTTGCCCGTAATTAATGAGTAAACATCAAGTACTGATTGTTTTCCACCACACTTCACAGGATAATAATTTTCTGTAAATCTTTTTATCCTTGATACATAGTAAGCATTATCTTTCCCTTCAAAAAAGCAGAATAAATGCTCTGGATTCTTTCGTGTGGCATTAGCAAATTCGGTAAATGCGACTTGAGGCTTGTTCCTACTTTGTCTTAATTGTTCTGCATACGTCATTATTTCACATTTACTTTTGAAGGTTTTACGTATTCATTCATTCCCACTGCAAATGAATCTAATTCATTATCAAAAATGAAAGGTGAATGTGTGACAGCTAAAAGAAAATCACATTTATTTGAATTAAGGATATCGGGCAGAAGTTGCTTTTGCCACATCATACTTAAAGAAAGTTCTGGCTCATCAAATAAAATCAAAAACCTTTTATCAGTTTCAGATAAATAAACATTTGAAAGCATAGAGACTATCTGTTTTTCTCCTGATGACAGATGCTTTAAGTCAATCTTGTCATTAGTGCGAGTAGATTTAATGTATATTTCAATCGCACTTTCATCATAAAAAACGCTTTTGTTTATTAGGTATTTGTTACAAGCATCTCTAAATATTTTAACCGAATTATCTAGCTCTTTCTGTTTTTCATAAATGTCAATTAATTTTTGAAGCAGATATGCTGACAATGGATTCTTTAATTGTTTATTAGCAACTATATTCTTTACAGCGTCTTTTTGATTATCTGGCAGTAAGTTTCCTACCCTGGATAAAATTATTTCAATATCACCTTCATTAATTTTATCTAAAATGTTTTCTGAAGGTTCAGAATCATCAATTACAACATTTAAAATGTCTTTAGTAAACTGTGCGAGTCCTTCTTTTAAGAGTTTGTCAATAGTGTTTTGAATATAATTAAATCTTCTTTTCACATCACCCATTCCAAACTGAATAAGATTGTTGTCTTGGTCAATTTTTAATTCATCTTCGTCATAACCTAAATTATATAAATCTTCTTCAACTCTTCTATAAGTAGGGAAATACAAAATTTCTAAGCCTTTAAGCTCGGTAGAAATATCCTTTTTACATTTATCAAAATGAACATTAGAATGTTTATGTTCATTCATTTCTAATTCTTCAAATACTCTAAATACGTGATGAATTGGAAATTTTCTTCCCACTCGAGTATTAGACCTTAAATAATTGTCTTCAAGTCTATGCCAATTTTTTCTGTCTTTTAAGAATTTATTCCTTAACATTTCAAACTGAGAGAATCCTATTTCATTTATAAGCTCCTTTACCATTGGATGCTTATACATTTTATCTACAAGTTCATCAACTTGTTTTTTTGAAATTTCAATTTTCTTGTTGTTAGAAAATGTAATTGTAAGATTCGTGAAATTATATTCGCTAAGTCTGAAAAAATTCTTAGTCAATGTAAAATAGAATAAGTTCAACACTTGAGTTTTACCTAAGCCATTTTCACCTATTAGGATTTTCACCGGGTCTTTAAACAGTATTTTAATATCATCAGTCCCGAAAAGTCCAATAATTTCGAATGATTGTATTTTTGTCTTACTCATTTCTTATGTTTGTTTTGCAAATTTACTTTTTTTTTCAACCACTTGTTTCTTTGGTGTACTGTCTTTTATAATCCCACATAATCCAGTCACGCAAGGGAATTTCACCCCTACGTTCTCACGGAACCGTGCGTGAAAGTCTCCCTTCACACGGCTCTTCATGTTAGTAAATCGCATTGAAAGTAATTACTTTCATGGATATACCAAT
>VEQH01000030.1:38513-44346 GCA_018883325.1 Flavobacteriales bacterium
TAGTTTCCTAAACATGCAACACAAAGTGGTTTGGTAACTATTCCTGAAAATCGTCACCGAGAGACCTACTCTCATCTGCTTTAAAGCACCAATCAGCCAACTGCTGATTGTTCAAGTCACACACGTTCTCGCGCTAGGCGAAGAAGCCGATTTTTAAAATTCGTTTTATTTGCGATACAAGATCTTAAGTTTTTCAATTATTCGTTTTTCGTAACCAAAATTTCGGCTTTTTTGCTTAGCGTGTGTTACCTGCTGGTGTTTCTTGTCGGTTTAGTTTGCCCATAGTTTAATTACTGCTAATGCACTTAATATTAGTGTCAGTCCACCAATAACCCAAATCGAAGTTTTAATAATTTTTTGGCTGTCTAAAAGTAGCTGTGTTTGTTTGTTGGTTTCGGCTTCTATTATTTGTCGCAATTCTTTAGTATTTTTAACGAACTCAATTTCAAAAATCTGTTTGATTTGATTTCTTTCATTTTCTATTAATTGTTTGATTTGAGATTTGTTGTCGTCAAGTTGAATTTTAATTGTACCAGCAAGATCTTTGTAAAACTCCTTATTCTCCTTACTTATTTGGTCAGTCTTTTTATCGATGAGGTTATATATTTCGCTAATTGATTTTTCAACGCCCCTGTTAATATTTTCGAGTTCCTTACTATTTTGGTCAAACTGTTGGCTTATTCTTTCATAAGAAACAGTAAGACTTTGCAGTTTTTGATATGCATCCGAAACGGCTTTAAGTTTTCCTACTTCTTTGTCGAAGTCTTCCAATGTTGTATTAAATTTCTGTAAGTTGCTCATATAGTAAAGTATTGAGTTTTTTTAATTCGGTTAATTTTTGAGCGTAAAAATCATTCAGTAAATATGCTAAATCGTAATATTCTGCAAGTTGCTCTAATTTTTCAGGAAAGAATTTTGAGATTGATTGGCACAATTCCATTTTCTGTTCTTCATTTAGGTTTTTTCCTAAAATCATAAGTCTGTTTAAGAAATCGTCCTGTTCGTTTTTTGTAAAGGTTTGTTTGATTGTTTCCAAAGCACTTTCAAAACGTTCTTTCCCGTCACTATCTTGATATTCATTAAGTGCCAAACGTACAAAACCGCTTAAAAAATTCAAGCCTAAGTTGTTTCGATAACTTTCTAAAAAACGGCTAATGCTATCTCTCAATTTTTTAAACTCAACTTCGTTTGGAAATTGATTGTTCGTTGTCAAAACTTCAAACCACTTTTCAAACTCTTTCGGATTTTCTGCAATGTGCTGAAGTATAAAAGTTGTTTCAGTAAATATGAAATAACTGTCAATGCGACTTTTAAAACTTTCGCTATCTTCAAACTGTGCACACCAATCGGAAAGTGTTTTTAATGATTGCTTACGACTATATGCAATATTTTCAAAAGTCCAATTCAAGAGATACCAAACTGATTTTTCTAGTATGGTTGCTTTTTGAACTTTTGATATTTCTTTTTCTACGTCTGTGTTGGGTTCGTATTTTGTTATATAATTTGAAACACTTTTTGTAATTGTCGTTTCATTTTGTGTTTTGAATTGAACTTCAAAATGGTCAATAAAATTTGTTGTCCAGTCGGAAACAATACCTAACAAACTTAAACGATAGATTGCCTTTTGTAAAGTATCATTGTTTATTTTCAACTTTGCATAAGCATCATTCCAAAATATTCTGACTTTGGTTTCCGTTTTGAAATAGGCATTAACCACACTCAAAATAATTTTAAAATCGTCATCAATGTCGTTTTGTCCTTGAGTGAAAAGAAAAACTTGCTTAAATATGTCTTTACCACCAAAACCAACTTCATTGCTAATTTCTTTCATTTCAGCAAAAGTTGTGTCCTTATGAAATAATCGCTCTACTCTTTCGCTGTCGTGAGTTTCGGGAGAAAACAAAACATAACATTTTCCTGTTTTGCCTTTATTTTCCGATTTATTTTTATCCCATCTTCCTGCTCTCCCTGCTTCTTGATACAATGCTTCTACTGAACTTGGTAAGCCATAATGGAAAGTATAAAATATATTTTGTTTGTCAATACCCATTCCAAATGCTTTTGTGGCAACTAAAATTTGGTATTTATCCTTTTTGAAATCCTTTTGAACTTGCAATTTGAATTTATTAAATTCATCTCTTTGCATTACTGGTTCTGTTCCTGTTTTCCTTCCTGTTTGCTCATCGTAAACATCTCTTTTAGGAATGTCTCCCGAAAACCAACTTACCTTGTTTTGATACAATGTGTTTAAAGTATTAGAAACTTGAAAACAACCATAAGCACCATTTACATTTGGCGTAAATACTAAACCTGCTTTTTCAGTTGTTTCAATAAAACTTTCAGTGTCGTGTAATTCAGACAAAAGCGATTTTATTGTTTGGCTCTTATTTCCTTTGTCGTTGATTACTTCAAATTTTAATTCTTTACGGCTGTAATCTAAAAGCGATTTTATATTTTCATCTTCAAGTCTTTGTTTTCTTCTTGAAAATTCAATTTTTATGTCTTTCAAAACATTAACGGAAGCAGTTGCAGTAAGTCCAATGAATTTTATTTTGCCTTCTCCGTTTTCGTCTTTTGGGCTTAATTTATCAATGGTTTTCGCTAAATTCAAATAGGAAGTTCTAAAGTCGTGTCCCCACTCTGACAAACAATGTACTTCATCAACAACTGCATAGGCAATTGAAAAATTAGCCACAATTGAAGTGATTTTTTCACGGAATGAAGGAATTTGAAATTTCTCGGGTGAAATCCAAACAAATAAATATCTACCCTGCTCAAAGTCTGTTTCAATTTGTCTTCTTTCGTTAGCGTCTAAATCGCTTGTAACGAAACTAACATTTGTAACAAGCATATTTACCAAGTTTTCATTTTGGTCGTACATCAATGATTTGATTGGGCAAACCACAAAATTTATGCTTGGTTGCAATAAACAAGGAAGTTGATAACACAAAGATTTTCCGCCACCAGTTGGCAATAATCCAATTGTATCTTTTCTATTTAGTGCGTTTGAAATAATTGGAAATTGTCCTTCTCTGAATGCAGGTTTATCAAAGATATTCTCCAAAAAGAACTCTAAAACACCTTTGTCTTCATCAGTAACATTGTAATTTATCGGTTCGGTTGTGCTAACTCTGAAATAGTTTTTGTCTTTGACAATATCAAAATAATCAGTCCGTAAATAAATTACATCAGGATTTAGTTTGTTCTCATCCGTATATCTCTTGAATAATGAAAAGTCAATATTTATGGATTTGGTTGTCGGCACAAAATCACTTTTCTTGTTTGTGATTTTGATATTGAAATTAGGCTTTTCAAGGCTTTTTTTATTTTTAAGTTGATACAAATTGTCCAACCAAATAAGCAAGTCATTAATTGCTAATTCGGGAAACTCGCCTAAATCTTCGTTTGATAGAATATTGAAATTCCAATTTTCAGTAAGGCTTAAATAATTGTGAGTAAGCAACTCAATGAGTAGAACCTGAAAACGAATTATTGCCGTAGGCAATAATTTTGTTTTTATTTCAGTTTCACTCATTTTATTTTTCTCTATTTTTTCACAAGCGTTTTTATAGAAAGTTAGAAGTTTGTCAAACCTTGAAAGGTGTTCTAAAATTTGTTTTACCTTTTCTTTATAATTACCATTTCTTAATTCTATCGTGGTAATTCTAATGGTGGTTATGCCTTGTTGTCCAAGATAATTGTCTCTTGTTGCATCTGAAACCCTTGTAACTTCATCTGTCTTATGTTGCTGTCCGTCAATTTCAATTACAAGTTTTGCCTGTGGTAAATAAAAATCCACCTGTTGATTGATGAAATTTTTGTTGTCTTCTCCAACTATTTCGTTAATCTCAATTTCTGGAATGATTAAAGATTGAGCAAAAGAATAGTCTCCAAATTCTTTTGGAATTATTGTTTCAAAAAAGTCTTTTGCGGGATAATAATTTCGGTCTTTGTCGCCTTTAATTGTATTGTGCCAAATCGGAGTTTGATTTGTCGCAAATAAAAATCGGTCATCAAAATTGTCCTGTTTATGAATTTCGCCTAAAGTCGATTGTAAGTTTTTTGAAAGTGTCGTTGGAAAGCCACGTTGCAGAATATTCTTGATTACATACAGAATTGGCAGTAAGTCCGACTTATTCGGATTTTCTACCAAATTTTGAATTACAAAATTTGGGTTAGTATATGTGTAATTAGCTGTGTATTTTTTCATTGATACTTAAACTCTATCAATTAGATCAAGATTATTTTTTTATGGTAATATATTTTTTGAAGACGACCATCCTTATTTTCTAGCCTTTCGGTAAAATCGGAAGTGGATATTGTAACAATTTCTTCTTCTTTTGCGTGCTCTAAAATTTCAAGAAATATATTGGAATTTAAATCAAAAACATATGTTTCTCCTGAAGCCGAGAAAGTGAATGGCTTTTTTCCTGATGGGAGAGAAATACCCAAATATTTAACCTCTGCTAATTCAACTATAGCTATTTGTTGATTTGTAATTGACATTGTCGATTCGACAATGTTTAATACTCTTAGTTCTTTCATTTTTGAATTAAATTTATATGTGTTTTACTTGTAGGCAATCGCTACATTTTATTTTTCTTTATTTCACTCTTCTGAATTCTTCCATTCAGATCTTTCTTCTAAATATGTTTTTAAGCAAAATCCTGATTTCAATGTAATATAATCAACAGTCACAAATCCATTACTTTTTCCTCCATGACTATAAATATTTTGATAAAATTTTCCGTTTTCATCAATAGAATATTCTTCTAGTAAAATCATATTTTCTAGTTCATACATTTTGTCTAAGTTATAGTTTTGGCGTATAAAGAATACATAATCAATGTATAAATTCAAGTTGATTTCCTCCAAGGTTGACTCGAAAATAAAACCTAGCAATTCAATTTCAATAATTACGATGTATGGATCTACTATAACATTAGAACATTTAGGTTTAGGTAAATTATGATCCCATATTAATTCTTCTCGACGTTCTAAATAATTTGAGTAAATATCGTCAAGTTTAAATTCATTATCTTTAAAAGTTAGAAGTTCTTGCATGGATTTTACTAAACTTGTTTTTGCATATTTTTCTGGTTCGGCATTCAAATATTCTACATCAAATATTGGATAATTAAAATCCGATAAATCGATAAAAAAAGAACACAAATCATTATTTAGAATAGGAACCCAGAATGGTTTAAAAAATTCCTTTTCTAGCCCATTATATTTACTCAATAGTCTAATCCATTCTTTTTGATTCTTAATTAAATCAGAAGAAGAAATGAGATTATTTAGTCCTAATTTTTCTAAAATTAATGGGTTGGAATGCATAAATTCGATAATATGCTGAATATCATTAAATTGATTTTCCCATTCTGTTTGGAATGAATCATAATCTGTTTTTGAAATATTATTTTCCATTAAATTCTATA
The DNA here is from genome assembly GCA_018883325.1 of Flavobacteriales bacterium. Classification (GTDB taxonomy): domain Bacteria; phylum Bacteroidota; class Bacteroidia; order Flavobacteriales_D; family Crocinitomicaceae; genus UBA952. The sequence continues at coordinate 43,952 of VEQH01000030.1, forward strand.
AAAAAAAACTTTTACTTAGTTTTTGGTTTTAGTATATTTCTGTATCGTATCTCTTTACGCTTGCAGGTAACTTCTTCAGCATTTTATTTGCCGTTTAAGCAAAAATAAACATTAAATGGCAAATAAAATGGAGTTGAACGAAGCCAAACTATGGGATTAGTAACTAATTGTATGATTTTTTGAGGGATATAAAATGTATTTTCTTAAGTATTTGAAGCTTTATAATATGTTTAAACAGTTTTCACTTTTTGCTTGTTACGATAGTGATATATAATCTGAATTGAATGGACATTATTTACCCATTACGATTATGGTCGTTTTGAAGAAAACACAAGAATTAAAGAACGTTTAATTCATTGTTTATCAGGTTGGTTTAGGTTGATTAAGTTGGGTTT
>VEQH01000128.1 GCA_018883325.1 Flavobacteriales bacterium
TTTTCATAATTGTGTGTTTAAATTAGTAAAAAGTTATTACCGAAAAAAAATCTGGCTTTTTTGAAGGAAGCCATTTTTTTTCAGAATAACTTTTTGCTATGTTTACACACTTTATGAGATACTACCATTCTGTTGAATGTAATTTTCAAACTTTGTATCTGAAGAAACTAAGGTTATTTTATCTGATATTGCTTGAGAAATTATTGCGTGATCAAACGGGTCGTTGTGATTTTCACTGATTGAAAGTTTAGACAAAACATCCAAATTCTGATTTGAAAAAGGTTTGATTTTAATTAATAAATCGTTTTCGATTGATTTAATTAAGTCATTTGCTGTCTTGAATTTCTTTGATCTTACTTTTCCGATTCGCCACAACTGCAATAATTCATTAACGGCAATAATACTAACAAACAATTAACTATTGTAGTCACTTAATATGTTTTTTGTTTCTTGGGAAATCTTGTCTTTTTCTCCAAAAAGCATAAAAACAATAATGTTCGTGTCTAAATAGTATCTTTCCTATTAATTATTTTAAAACGGCTCTCATGTCTAGTATTTCTCCAGTACCAACATTTGCAAGAACTGCTAACCAAGTTTTAGAAACCTTTTTAGGTTCTTCTTTTGTTTTTTTTGTCGCTTTTGCACCTTTTTTTGAAGTTGCTGCCATTGTTTCTCTTTTTGTTTTACAAAAGTATAACTATTTTATCAGAAAAATTACAACTTAAGCCAAAACAGAAAGCGGATTAACTTAAGTTATGTTGTCATCCCTCACGGTCAAGTGGAGAAGCGATCCTGTAACGGTTCTACTCATTTGCAAATCCAATTTTGCTTCCCGATGTTTTAGCAAGTAGCTCTGTTGAGCAAAAATCCAAGATACTTTTAAACTCAATTTTCAAACCGTAAATTACTTCGTGAATTTCACTTTTTCTAACAATATTGTCAATTTGACCACCAGAAAAATCAAACTGTGAGGCAAGTTTCTCACATTCAATTTCTGTCAAAAAAGGCAACTTCGATTTCCAAATTTTTGCTTTAATTGAAATTTCAGGTTTCAGAAATTCCACTTTAAATAGAAATCTGCGTTCAAAGGCTAAATCCAGGTTTGAAGCAAGATTGGTGGTTGCAAAAAAGATACCTTCAAAGTTTTCTAACTCTTCCAATAAAATATTCTGAATCGCATTTTCTGTTTGAGAAACATTAGAATAATTACTTTCTTTTCGCTTTGAAATAATTGCATCCGCCTCATTAAACAAAAGAATCGGCATCTGCTCGCAATCTTTCGCGTAGTTTTTGTAATCCGTGAAAATACGCTTGATTATCTTCTCACTTTCACCAAACCACATCGATTTCGACTTACTGATGTCAACTTTTACAATTTCTCGATTACTTGCTTTAGCTACTTGAAATACCGTTTCAGTTTTTCCTGTCCCTGGTGAGCCATGCAGCAAAACGGTTACACCTTTCGGTAAACCTTTTTCCTTTAGTCGGTTTTGTGTTTCTTTAAATTTATCTTCTCGTAAAAGCTGTTTTAAGACCTCTAATTGATTGGCTTCAAACTCATTGAAATAAAGCTCTTTGGCATGAATGTTTTCTGGATAAATGACATTCTCTTTTTTCTTTTTGTTGGCAAACAATTTTAAACCATTTTCCTCCAATAATTTCAAACTAAATTCCGAAAGTTTCACCTCAGAATCATTAAAAAAATGAGCTTCCTCGAGTTCTATAAAAGCTTGTTTTACCAATATATTTTGCTTTGACATAATTTCTTGTATATATTTTACGCGCTCTGTTGCACTGTCAAATATATTTTCAGCAGCTCGACCAATATCTATTGTTTCGTTTCCTGTTAAGACTTTCCAAATCAAATAGCAATAAAAGAAATTATCCTTATTTGAGAAATTAAAATCAGCTATTTTTTTAATTAAAGGGAAGTGTAAATTGGCTTCAATTATCAATTTTGATTGTTTGAATAGGAAGTAAGATTTCACCTCATTTCGATTACAATCATCACTTAAATTGTAGATATTTTCAAATACATCAAGCACATCGTTTAAACCTTCCATTTCAATAACTGGCATTGGCTCATTGTTTAAAACGGCTCTTGTCACCCTTTCATTGATTTTAAATTGATCGTTTGAATAAGTTAAAGTAACCCGGTGATTCGATTTCTTTTTTTCTAAAATTCCTTTTTCACAAAGTTGACTGAAATCATCGCTATAAGTCAATAAAACCATCGGATTACAATCAAAATAATTAATCAAATCGTTAAAATCTACTGTGTCACCCTTGTAATTCAAAACAAAGGTCATTGCGGTAATTAAAGTCTGATTTTTTGAGATTCCAAAATAATTTGAAAGATAAATTAATTCAGTATCTACTTCCTGAAAAAACGATGCTACCAATTTTGACTTGTGCGCTTGCTCATATACTTTTCCTATGCACGCTAATAATTTTTCTTTGTTGTGATTTTCCATAACGTTTTGTTTTAAAGCAAAACTAGGAGCTTAGTCCGCCAAAATACGACGGGGAAGTTTTGATGAATTGAGAAATAAATTGAAAGACTAATGAATTTGATTACTAATAACTTAAAATTTATTGAATCACACTTTAAACCTGAGTTCGATTCTAAAATTGAAATTCAGATTAACATAAAAATCTGTTAGACAAGGCGTTTACTAGAAAATTTAGCGGGCTAAATTGAGAGGAAACAACGAAGTATAACTGGTTTTTATGTAAA
>VEQH01000031.1:0-21845 GCA_018883325.1 Flavobacteriales bacterium
GATTAAAAAGCATGGTTACAGAGCGAAAAGCCTTTTCAAATATGGATTAGATTACATTTCAAACATATTACTGAACCCGCAAAATAAGTCAAATATTGATGTTTTCAAATTTTTGTCATGTAGTTAGGAAAAATAACTAAAGAAAGTGGGCTTTCATCATCGTTGTATGCATTAATTGTAAATGTGAAAATTTGATTTAAGGTTTTTTCAAAATCATTTTTAGAATTCATTGGAGAATAGGATATCATACTTCGAAGTGGTATGCCAACCAAAATCCCAAACTCATGCTTTTTTGAAATTTCTTGAATTGCATCAGTCAATAAAATTGATGATATAAAAATATCACTTTCATCATATAAGTAATTAACTTCAACCCCTTCTGAGCCTTTAATATTGTTAAATTTTAAATTGTTTTTATACTTGTTATCAAGATTCGATTTTGAGATCTTAAACAAACTATCTTCTGTAATACCCATGGACTGAATATCTTGTTGAGACAATAATTTAAATCCTTTTTCATGGTCTAAACCAATGGCAGAATAAACCCCAAGAATATCATTTCTGACCGGAATATCATTTTCAGAAAGAAAATTAGTTGAACCTTTATCATAAATCCTAAAAAAAAGTCTATTTTTTATTTTTTCTAAATCCATACTTTTTTTCTGTGAAAATGTAAAATTAGCAATAAAAATAAGTACCAAAAAAAAGTTTATTCTATTTAAATTCATATAATTAATTTAAATTTAGTTTTTATTATTCGTTATTTATTTTACTCAATAATTGTTTATAAACTTAAAGCAAAACTATTATTCGATACATTTTTTAAATGACCTTTCAAGGTAATTTATGTAAGACTTATTGTATTTTGCAGAAACAAAAAATTCATAAAATGCGAATAGGTTCAGAGCTTCGCTAAAATTTGAATCATTGTAAATTCGATATTTGTTTTCTCCAATTTTATCTCTAAAAGCAATTGATCTACCGCTATAAGTTTTATCAATATTATTATTCGATGTTAAGCGAAGATAATATGCAACTAAACTTGTTTGAAGACTGAAAAATGGATTTTCAATCGTACCTAATCCCCAAACTGTTTTGCTTTCAAATCTGAAAAACTTGGTAGATTTTCTAAATTCATTATTATATATAATAATATTTATATCTGGTAAGTGCAAAAAATTTCTTTTAATTTGGTAAAGAATTTCATTATTATTATACTCTAAACCGATATGAAAATCATCATTTATTTTTTTAACAAATCTAAATGTTCCACTTGTAGATTTTTTTGCATCAAACTCAAAACCTTCATAGCATTTCGGAACGAGTGATTTAATGTGATTTATCCATCCTTCAATATTAAATACTTGACCATAATATTTTATGTGAAATTTTTCAGCTTCCTCTCTATTCATAATTAAGTCTAAAAAAAGTGGAACACTGTTAATTTTTGGAAAACCTAAACTCTCCTTTTGAATCATGAATTCTTTTAATGCATTTTTAATTATTCGATCATATTCTAAATTATTTAAATCTTCTGTTTCAGGATTATCAAATACCTTAGTTTTTTTTAATTTAAATACTAAAAATTCTTTTAACGTAGGATTTTTAGTATCTTCAAAGGTGGCATCAATAATATCTCTTGCATATTTTTCTTGATACATTTCTGGATAAATTCTAGACAATCTTCCAAATAAAAAAGGATAAAAAATTAAATTATCCTGTGCCTCTTTAAATTGTTTTTTCGTTTCTTCGTAGAATGAGTTTTTCTCATTTCTTAATGAAACTTGAAATTCTTTCTTTAGTGCTGCTGTTAATTCCATTGTTGGTGTTGGTATTGAAATGTAGTTGTTTTACCGTTGCAAGTTAGTGAAATTTCCGTTTTTATCATAAGTGTAGGAATTCTTGAACTCCAATATTTAAACTTTGTATCTTTTTTTTGTAATATATCTTTATTAACTTTACTGTAAATTGATTTAAAAAAAATGAGACAAGTTACCATTTACACAACAGATAAGGAGTACCAACATTTTATAGAATTGGCAAAAAATCTGCATTACGTAAAAAAAATTGAGACAGATGAAGAGCCCACTAAACATGAGATTCTAGACAACATAAAGAAAGGATTTGAAGAAATGGCTTTAATCAAAAAAGGTAAATTAAAAACTACTTCTTTAAATGATTTTCTGAATGAGTTATAGTATTGAACTTACCGACAACTTTAAAAAAGAAGCCAAAAAACTTATTAAAAAATATGCTTCACTTCGCGAAGAAATTGCTTTGTTGGGAAAGGAACTAGCTGAAAATCCAACATTTGGAACTCCGCTTGGTAACGACATTTACAAAATACGCCTTGCTATCGCTTCCAAAAACAAAGGAAAGTCAGGTGGTGCAAGGGTTATTACTTTTGTAAAAATAATTGATGAAACCGTTTTCCTACTCTCCATCTACAACAAAGGTGACCGAAATAGTATTTCTGATAAAGAAATTGAAGAATTGCTGAAAGGTTATTTGTAAAGCAAAAGCCTCTATTCAGGGCTTTACTCTTGAATTATATTTTACGGTCGGATTGGTTCTATAATTAAATATTCATCTTTAGGGATTGAAATAAAAACTTATTTGTAACTTAGTTTAATTAAATTCATTGAATAAAACTTATTGGTTTTTAAAAAGACCTAAGAAATTAAACCAAACTTAAAATTTTATTTATGCAAACAATAGATTTAATTTCATAAATCCAACGCCTTCCCATTTTTAAACGTTTTTATATTATTGAAGAAACCATTAAGTCAATAAAAAATGAAGAAATGAGCAACCAATTAGAATTGGCAGCAAATGAACTTTACAGCGATTATGTAAACGACAAAGAATTAACAGCTTTTACTTCACTTGATTTTGACAACTTTTATGAAACAAAGTGAAATTTGGTTAATAGATCTTGACCCAACTAAAGGTGCTGAAATACAAAAAAAAAGACCTGCAATAATTATAAATGATAATAGACTTGGCAAACTTCCTTTAAAAGTTGTTGTAACTATTACTGATTGGAAAGACCGATATAGTATAGCACCATGGATGGTAAAAATTGAATCAAACAATATCAACGGACTCTCTAAAACTTCCTCTGCCGATTGTTTTCAAATTCGCTCACTTTCCCAAGAAAGACTAATCAAAAAATTGGGAAATATTGATAGTGCAACACTATCAGAGATAAAAGAAGAAGACCGTTGCAAAACTCGCTACTTGTCGTTACTCTAAAAATTTAAAATCCTCATTTACAAGGGTAAACTCCGGGTTTAAATTTCTAGAAAGCCTAAATTATCGACTTTTTAAACGGTCTTATTCTTTCAATCCATAAACCAAAAAGATTTTTTATAAATCAAAAAAGGCGACCGAGGCCGCCTTTCACTATTTTAAACTTGCTAATTATTTAGCAAAGTGTTTTTTCTCACGAATACGAGCAGATTTACCAGTTCTTTCACGGAAGTAGAAAATACGAGCTCTACGTACAGCACCATGTTTAACTACTGTAATATTATCAATAAAAGGTGAAGTGATAGGGAAGATACGCTCTACACCGATATTACCTGACATTTTACGAACTGTAAAAGTTTCTGTGTTACCAACACCTCTACGTTGTAAAACAACACCTTGAAATTGCTGAATACGTTCTTTTGTTCCCTCTACAATTTTGTAAGAAACTATAATTGTGTCACCAGCTCCAAAAGTTGGGAGTTCTTTTGCTTCAAGAAGATCTTTCTGAATTTGTCTAATTAAGTCCATGTTGTTATTTTAAGCCGACTCTCTTTGAATCGGGGTGCAATATTACAAATAAATTCTAAAATAGTGATTGTTTTTAGAAAAAATAGTTCTTTTTTTTTAGTTCTCAAGAAATAGAAAATATCTCAATCAAAAAAACTTGAAAATTAATCAATTAGAAAACCAATTAACAGCAAAACCAATACAATCAAGGTGTAAATTACAACTAATTGTTTATTGATTTTTTTGTTTTGAGTTGGCACATAAACTGGAACTTCTACTTCCTTTTTAACTTGTTTCGTTTCGGATGAAGTTGCTTTTTTTTGAATGTATGATTCCCACCTAAATAAATGATGTTGACCAAGCACAACCTTATCCCCTGGAGAAAGCATTGTAAAACCTTCTAACAAGCGACCATTGACGTACGTTCCATTCATCGTGTTCAAATCAGTTATGAAAACATTTCCATCAGGGTCAGAAAACAACTCCAAGTGATAGGCGTCAACTCCACTATTTTCAATCACTAATTGATTGTCAACAGCCCTTCCAATACGAATGTGTATTTTATTCATTTATGATTTAAAATTAATAAAAATTACTTTTCATATTCTTCCACTGTTCGTTGCAACATTTGATATATTTCCATTGGCGAAATTACTTCTGAACGACGAACAGAAACCGTTCCTATTGTATTTTCCACAGCGCGTAACCTTGAGAAATCACGAACTCTGACTTTTCTTGAATAAACTCGCTTTTTCTCAACATCGAATGCAACAATTTTCATCGTTACAACTGGGCGCACACTTGAAATCGTTGTTCCAAAAAAGGATGTCCCTGCCCCTCCTCTTGCACTGTAGTTTATTCTAACACGAACATAATAATCTTTCTCTTCGGCTAAAATTGCTTTCTTTAACGTATTGCGTGGCATTCCTTGCAAACTTGTTGAAGAACCAAAACTTTTAACATCCTTGCCTTTTCTATTTTTCTTGTAAAAAATTAAGGTGTTTGCCGACAATTGTTTAGAAACCGTTTTTACAATCACATTGTGAAGTGAGTCAATCAAATTATCGGGAAATGTCCTCAACATATTAAAACGATCGGGGCTTGTTTCCCCCGCAACCTTAACCCTAACCTCACTAACTAAATCTTGGTCAATGATGAATTTAATTTTATAAATTCCAGCAGTATTTTGGCTAAATAAATTAAGGGAAATAAATAATCCAAGAACTAAATAACAGAAAGCTTTTCTCATTTTCAATTGAATTATGATGCTAAATTAAGATAAAACTATTTGCAATCAAGTTTTTCTGAATAGGCTTTAACATAAAATACAAAAACCGTAGAAATCAATTCCTACGGTTTCAAAAAAGTCATATTTTTTAAAGATTAGGCTTTATTACCAAATTGACCAATTATTAATTGAGCTAACTCCTCGCCGATTCTATCTTGAGCTTCGCTTGTTGCAGCACCAATATGTGGCGTGCAAGCTATTTTAGCGTGTGACAATAATTCTTTTTTTGGATTTGGTTCATTTTCAAAAACATCCAATGCTATCCCTGCAACTGTTCCGTTATCTAAGGCAACGATTAAATCTTTTTCATCAATCACACCACCACGAGCAGCATTTGCTATGCGAACACCTTTTTTCATCAATGCAAATTCATTCGCTGTAATAACCGCACTTCCATCTGCTTGTTTAGGAACATGAAGTGAAATATAATCCATTTGTCCGAGAACGCTTTTTAAATCAGTTACCGTTTTAATTGCAACAACAACATCATTTCCTCCAACAGGAACTTTAATTTCTGCAACATATTCAAATTGATCTACTGCAATAACATTCATTCCAACACCTAAAGCGTAAGAAGCCAAACTTTGACCAATGCGACCAAATCCAACAATACCAATTGTTTTTCCTCGAAGTTCTACACCTTTCGCGTAGTTTTTCTTCAATGTTGAAAAATCTCCATTTTCCATATTCTTGTAAGAATCATGTAAAAAACGAGATAGGGAAAATAAATGGCCCATCACTAATTCTGCCACAGACTGCGATGAAGATGCTGGCGTATTGATTACAGTTAATCCTTTTTCACGTGCATAGGCAACGTCGATATTATCCATACCAACTCCACCTCTTCCGATTAATTTTAAATTCGGACAAGCGTCAATTACTTCTTTACGAACCGTTGTTGCACTGCGCACTAAAATCATTTCGATTCCTTGCTCATTTACAGCATTTGCCAATTCTTCTTGTGCTACTTTTTCTGTTATAACTGTGTATCCAGCTGCTTCTAATTGTTGTTTACCAACTACTGAAATTCCATCGTTAGCTAATATTTTCATTTTTTTTTATTTTAAGACTTTAAGACTTTAGGATGTTAGGACTTTAGGATTAAAAACAGTTGCCTTCGAGAGCCTCAGTCAACTGTTGGCTGAGGCTCTCGAAGGCAACTTTTATTTATTTTCCAAACGCTCTCATTACATCCACCAATACTTGTACGCTTTCAATTGGTAAGGCATTATACATTGAAACGCGGTAACCACCTGTTGAACGATGTCCAGGTAATCCAACGATTCCAGCACCTTTCCAAAGTGCATCAAATTCAGCAGCACGACTTTCGTCAGCAAGCGTGAAAGTAACATTCATTTTTGAACGATCTTCTTTTGCTACAGTGCCAATAAAAGCTGGGTTTGCGTCGATTTCATTGTAAAGCAATTCTGCTTTTGCATTATTCTTTGCTTCCATTGCTTTCACACCACCGTTTGCTATTAAGTTTCTAAGATTCAACATTGCTACATAAACTGAAAAAACAGGCGGTGTATTTAACATTGATTCTTTTTCAACTTGTTGTTTCAAATCCAAGTAAGTTGGCATAAACGGTGAAGTTGATTTTCCTAAAACACTATCTTTTACGATAAATAATGTTGCTCCTGCAGGACCTAAATTCTTCTGAGCTCCAGCATAAATCAAATCAAAATCAGCTACATTAATTTCTTTCGAAAAAATATCTGAAGACATATCGCAAACAAGCGGTAAATCTGTTTTTGGAAATTCATGAAACTGAGTTCCGTAAATTGTATTATTAGATGTGAAATGAATGTAATCTACATCCGAAGGAATCGTATAATCTTTAGGAATATAGGCGAATTTTTTATCTTCAGACGAAGCAAAAACATTCACATCAACCCCAACTTTTTTAGCTTCTTTGATTGCTCCTGATGCCCAAGTTCCTGTATTGATATAACCCGCTTTTTTATTTTCGCGCATCATATTTAATGCAGCAATTGTAAAACCCAAAGTTGCTCCACCTTGTAAAAAAGCTACCGAATATCCTTCAGGAACATTCAATGCTTTTTTCACTAAATCAATTGCTTCGTCCATTACAGCCACAAAATCTTTGTGACGGTGAGAAACTTCTAAAATGGATAATCCATTAAAATCTAAAACGGCCGCAGCAGCTTGCTGAAAAACTTCTTGTGGTAAAATACAAGGACCTGCACCAAAATTGTGTTTCATGATATATTTTTTTGTTGATTGAATACTTGACGATTATAAAATTAAAAAAGCCACCAATTGGCAGCTTTCAAAATTTACTTAGCGCTTTCCTTTTTAGTCGTTTTTTTTGTTGATGTTGCTTCAACTTTTTCGACTACAGCAACTAATTTTTTCGATGCTCTCTTACGTGTATTTCCGTATGAACCCATCGTTCTTTTTCCTTTTGCTGTTTTTTTATCTCCTCTTCCCATAATTATTATTGTTTAGTTGGTGATTATTGCTTACAAAGTTAAAATTCTTTTTCAAATCTCTTGCGAAATTCCTGTTCTAATGCAGTACCTCCATTAAGTATCTTTTTACACCATTCAATTTTCAAATCTCTTTGCTGCTTTTCTGATAATTTCCAATCAATTGAACTTATTTCAAGTCGTTGGCGAATAGTTTGTAAGAGAATCGCAACGGAAACAGAAATATTAAAACTTTCTGTAAAACCATACATTGGAATTTTCACGCAATAATCAGCTCGATTGATAACCTCATCAGATAATCCTTGTCTTTCTGTTCCGAAGAAAAAAGCAACAGGTTCTTCCAAAGGTAAATTATGAATAGTGTATGCGTTAGTGTGTGGAGTTGTTGCAACAATTTTATACCCTTGATTTTGAAGATTCAAAATGCAATCATCAGTTGGATTATCGCTAATGGCGTAATTGTAAATATCAACCCAACGTCCTGCACCAAGCGCAATATCACGTTGAACAGCAAACGAATTACTTTGCTCAATTACGTGTAAATCTTGTAAACCAAAGCAATCACATGAACGTAAAACTGCTGAAGCATTGTGTTCTTGATAGATGTTTTCCAAAGCAACAGTTAGATGTTTGGTGCGATCTGCTGCAATTCTATCAAACATTTCTACTTTATTTGGAGTAATAATTTTGTAGAATTCCGCTAAAACGAAGTCATTGATTTCGGTCACAAAAATGATTTAAATAATAAGGCGCAAAAGTAGTTAAGATATTAGCATCAACTTAACTCAATCACTTGCATTTTTTTGACAAGCGTGTCTTCTTCCAACATTTTCAGTTCTACATCCTTGTATTTAATGTTGACTAACAAAAAATCAGCATTTGAATACGGAAATTTGTGAACTAAAAAATCGAGTTTATCAACTTCAAATGAATCACTTTCAAAGCTGTATTTTGCGAATTGTCCGATTTCATAATTCAATAAAACAATTCGTTTGAATTCGTTCAAAGGCAAATTTGACTCAAGCATAGTTACTTGATAAAGCGGAAAAAGTGTGTTTTGACTGAGCAATTCATTTGCATTGAGTTTCAATACTTTTTTTGTCTTTCCTTTAACTTCGATGCGATTATTCTTCGTGATTAAAAATCCGCGTTGTTCTGGATGCGAAGTAAGTTCCGACCAATGATTGAAGCCAAACGTATTCAAGAAATCAAAATCAAAAAACAATTCTTCCCAAGATTTCTCCTTTTCCTCTTTATACTTTAGCATAAAATCGTAAGTCTCTTGTGGTAAATCACAAATCCAATAGCGCAAACTTTCACCGAAAAGATTTATGAAATAAGGCATAGAATTAGAAAAAAGGGATGATTTGTTGCTTGCAAAAATAGGATTATTTTAAGAAGGCTCTAAACTTAACTCCATAAAAAAAGTCGACTTTTCAGCCGACTTTTAAAAATTAATTTCTGAGGATTAATTGATAGAACCAGTGACACGTTTCATAAATCCATTCAATGCTTCTCGCTTTGGCGTTCCAGCTTGAATTTCTTTGTGAACCTCTAGTGCTCCTGAATAATTGGAAAGCAATTCGCCAATCACGTCTAGCTCTTCGTCTTTAATTCCGGGAGCATCGATTAGATTTTCAAGTGTTTCCATCGTTTCGATAATGTAGTCTTCGTCGTTCACTTCAATGAACTCGACAATGTGTTTAATTAGCGGCAACCTCATGGAGTACTTCTTGAATAGTTTCTATTTTATTTCCTTGAGCTTCCTTCACTAAATTGCCGTTTACAAAGCCCGCAAATGTTGGTAAGTTACTAACGTTTGCAAATTGACGAGAATTAGGAAACTTCTCTGCATCTACATAGTAAAATTCTATGCCTGCATTTTCTTCCGCCATTCTTTTGAACTTGGGTTTTGTAATTTTACAGTTTCCGCACCATGAAGCGCCATATTGCACCATAACTTTTGGATTGGAAGCTAATAATTGTTCGAGGTTATCTTCTGTGATTTCTGAAAACATAATTTTATTTTTTTTAGTGTTTGCTTAAATATTCAGCAGTACTGTTTCTGTTCGCTTTCATTGCGTCTTTTCCTTCTTCCCAGTTTGCAGGACAAACTTCTCCGTGTGTTTGAACGTGTGTGAATGCGTCGATTAAGCGAATGTATTCTTGTACGTTTCTTCCAACTGGAAAATGGTTGATTGATTCGTGGAATACCATTCCTGTTTCGTCTAACAAGTAAGTTGCTCTGTACGGAACGTTGTCACCTGCTGGACCATCTTCATCATACATGTCATAATCCAAAATCCCTAATTCGTAAGCTAAAACTCTTGTAGAATCTGCTAAAATTGGAAATTTAACACCTTCGATTCCTCCGTTATCTTTTGCTGTGTTCAACCATGCAAAGTGAACTTCAGCTGTGTCACATGATGCACCGATAACAATTGTATTTCTTTTTTCAAATTCAGCAGCTGCTTCTTGGAAAGCGTGAATTTCAGTTGGACAAACGAAAGTGAAATCTTTTGGATACCAAAATAAAACCACTTTTTTCTTGTTTTCAACTGCTTGTTTAAGCACGTTCAATTGAAATGCATCGCCCATTTCGTCGATAGCTTTTACTGTAATGTCTGGAAATTGTTTTCCTACTAATGTTGCCATAGTGTATATTTTATTTAATTGATTACTTAATTGTACAAATTTAATATTTTGTTGTGGATATTACTTTAAAGAGTTTCCTAACCACGCATTAAACATCCAATTTGTTTTTTCTTTTACTCTTATCAAATCACTTAAAAAAGCGTTTGTTCCTTCATCTTCAATTTCTGAGGATGCTTTCAACAGTGCTCTTTCAAGAACTAACAATTGTTTTTGTGCATCCAAAATGTATTGCATTCCTTTGTTTCCTTCAGTTATAATCGTGTTTTCTTTAATAACACTTTCCGAAATGTAATCAGTAAATGTAGACAAAGGACGACCGCCCAAAGTAAGAATTCGTTCTGCTAATTCATCAATTGTTAGTAAAGTAGCGTTGTATAATTCTTCATATTTCAAATGCAATTCAAAGAACTTTTCACCTTGAATATTCCAATGTAGAGCACGTAAATTTTGATAGTGTACTTGATACGTTGAAAGCAGTTGGTTTAAATCACTTATGTATTTTTCTGAGATCTTCATTTTTTGTTTTTTAATTGTTGTACAAAGTTAATCACACACTATTTATAAATATTATCAATATTATTTATAATTTTATCAAAATAATTTATAACTTATGCTTTCCATTCAGCAAATGCACTATATCGTAGTTTTAAGTGAAGAACTACAATTTCAAAAAGCTAGCGAACGTTGTTTTGTAACCCAACCAACGCTTTCTATGCAAATTAAAAAAGCAGAAGAACAATTGGAACATTTAATTTTCGACCGAAGTTCCTCGCCTTTAAAGTTAACAAATTTCGGGATTAATCTCCTTCCTATTCTTAGGGAAATATTAAGCGAAAATGAAAAAATTAAATTGCTCAAAGAAAGAGTAAATGGTTCTTTTGTTGAAGAAATAAAAATTGGAGTAATTCCAACAATTGCGCACTATTTGGTACCTGACATGTTTGGAATTTGGCAAGGAAATCTAACAAATGTCAAACTTTCGATTGAAGAAATGAAAACAACTGAATTGATTGAAGCGATGGAACACAAAGAAATTGACATTGCGATTTTGGCTGGTCCTCATTACGATCCTCGATTGCGAACGATTCCGCTTTTTAACGAAGAAATTTTAATTTACTGTCCAACAATTGAAGGGGATGAAATCTCTTTGGATGAGCTACAAAATCTTCATCCGTGGTTGTTGAGTAAAGGGAATTGCTTGCGCACACAAATGATTCACTTTTGTAAACTTAACGATGGCGTTTCCGACGAGTGGAATTATCAAGGAGGAAACATTGAACTTTTAACTAAAATGGTGGATGAAAATGGCGGCTACACACTTGTTCCTGAAAATGTACAATTAGAAGGAAAATCAGATAAGCTGAAACATTTAAAAAGTTCACTTGGCGTTCCTGCACGAGAAATCATTGGTTTGTATCCGGAACGTTCAATCAAAAAGGAAAACGTTGAACGAATTCTACGTGAAATTCAATTGAAATATGGATTAAAGAAAAAACTGGATCATTATAATTTGTTGAGCTGGAAATGAAAAATTGAAAATTGAAAATTGAAAATTTTTTTTCTTCGAGCTAAGATTCTTCAAATTTTTCTTCGCGTTGAAATCCTAATTAAAAATTCAAAACTCAATGGTGAAAAGTTAAACTCGGATAAAAATTCAACACAATTTTCTTCGACCCAAAAATCCTAATTAAAAATTAAGCATTAAAAACTCAAAATTAAAAAATGAAAATGTGCTAATGAATAAATGTGCTAATGAGATAATTAAAATTTAAAACTTCTTTCTCGAGCAAAGATTCTTCAAATTTTTCTTCGTGTTGAAATCCTAATTAAAAATTAAGCATTAAAAATTCAAAATTAATAAGTAGCGTTTGCGCGATTTAAACATTCTTGCATCTTGACTTTATCACCTAATTTTTCGTAATTTATAGCATTGTTTTTCCACGGACGTTTATCGTTTGGATAGTATTTTATGATTTTGTTGTTGTAGCTAATAGATTTTTGATAATCGCCCAACATTCCGTAGCAATTACCTACATTTAAAAGCGCATCCAAACTGGAAGGATTCATTTTTAAAACTTCGTTAAAATTTTCAATCGCTTTCATATAATCACCTTTCGAAGCTAAATCATACGCAATTGAGAAATAGTAATTTGCATCTTTTTCGCCGTTTAATGTATCCACTTTTTGATTTATAGGTTCAAGTAAATTGTTGATACCAACTTTTTTCAACGCATCGCGAGCAGCAATTGCAGCTTGAAAACTTGGGTTAAACACCAAAGCTTGATTGTAGCAATACGAAGCATACATAAAATCCGCTTTATCATTTTGATAAACTGTACCTAAATTGTAATATGCCTCTGATCTTAAATTTCTACTTGGTTCACAAGCAATGCATTTTTTATAATTCTCGATAGCTTTGTCAGCATCTTTGAGGTAGAGTTGATAAACAACCGCTGCTTTCAAATAACTTTCAGCGAATTTAGGATGCATTTTTAAAGAAATTTTAAATCCTTTCAATGATTCTTTCGCGAGTGCCAATTGCTTAACGCTGTCTTTTTCTTCCATTGCTAAAACAAGCGTTTGTTCTGCAAAATGTCGTTGATTCTGAGCACTGTTTTGCCCCGTTTTTAAATCCGTGGAAAAAAGTGTGTAATTGTCTTTCCAAACTTTATTTCTATCAATCGTTTTGAAGGAATACAAAGAAAAAATGATTCCACAAACAACAAACAAAGGAATTGCTTGCTTGCTTGTTGATTCTGCGGCTGCTAAATTTATTTTCTTTCCAAGTTCAATTAAACCAATTACCAACAACAGAACAAATCCCAAAGTTGAAGTGAATAAAAAGCGTTCTGCAAAAATTCCTCCGCGAAGAATTGTGAAAGCTAGCGCTGGACCGAAGTTTAAATAGAAAATCGCAAGTGGAATTCCAAGCATTTTTTTATTCAAAATGAGTTTAACCGTGAAGTAAGCCCCGATAAAAAACACCAATAATCCAACTAAAGCTAAAGGATTTGAAAAATCAACCGCTGGAATTTGATTGTAGGAATAATCGTATCGCAATGTAATCGGCAAAATCAAGAGATTCAATCCAAATCCGAATAGATAAAAAGCCATTGAAAACTTTGCTGATTCATTTACGTGCGGTGGAATGTATGGATAATTGATAATATCAACAGGAATGTTTGCTTCCAATGTTCCCAAAGCCATTTTTTTCTGAACAAAAAAGAAAAATATCGCTAAAAACACAGAAACACTTTTCAATGCACTTTGCAGAATTGTTTGATTATCAAAAATATAATAAAAAACAGGAACTAAAACCAAACCTGTAAGTGCCGTTTCCTTGGACAACATTCCCAAGAATGAAAAAACAAAAACAAAAGGCAAATACCACCATTTTTTGGTTTTAATGTGGCGAAGAACAAAGAAAAGCACGACAAATAAATTGAGAAAACTCAATAATTCATCACGACTTTTAATATTCGCAACAACCTCTGTATGAATCGGATGAGCAATAAAAAGCAAAGTTGCAATCAATGGCAACCATTGGTGAAATTTCCCAAAAATTTGTTGCAACACTAAAAATAAAAACACGCCACTCAGCGCAAAAATCAAAACATTGTTGAAATGACTTACGTGTGGAGCGTTTCCGAAAAACTCAATTTCTATTGCAAAAGTGATTAATGAAAGTGGTCGGTAATAACCCAATTTAACATCCGAAAACTCCCACAAATCCATTTTCAAAATCTTTGGAATACCTTTAATTCCCTCTTGAACATTCAGATTTTGTGCAATCGCGCCTGTGTCGTCCAATGCATAATCGTGGTTGATTGTATTTGCAAAAAGTAGAAATCCGACAAAAAATACAATTACACTCCAAGCGATTAATTTAGTTTTTCCAAGCGTTGAAAAAAAATCTAAATCAAACCAAGATTCCGTCGATACATCTGAATTGGATACGGGTGAAGCTGTTTTCGATTTCGTTGGATTTTTTACCATATTTGAATTGCTAATTAATTGTAAATACGTGAATAACGGATTAAAAAAAGCATTTTATTTTTTCCTCGATTAAACTTTTTGTAATTTTAAAACAAATCTAAAAATATGTTTAGAAAATCAAAGCTACTTTTTGCTTTTGCATTAATTTCATTGGGAGCAAAGGCACAAGATTCGGAATCAATTGCTGCTTTAATTTCTAACCAAGGAATCGCTTTGGATGTCGTTTCTGCCTCAAAAGACCAATCAACATTCGCAGGAATATCCAAAGAAAATTCGTCTTTATTTGTGGCTCAAAAGAAAATTGGAAACTATAAACTTCCCGAAAATATTGACACGAGTTTGACTGAAGGAGCTTTTCGACCTGATGGTTTTTCAGAAAATGAGTATTTGTATTTTAGCGTTTATGATGCTTCAAGTTTTTTAACTGAAACAAAAACATTACTTAATAATTCTTTGAATCGTGTTACTAGCAATTGCTTGAGTTGTTCTGGCTATCCTAGTTTTGTGATGAATTCATTTGCTAATAATCCAAGAAGGTCAATTGCTACTTTCGGTTATTATCGACCTCAACGAGTTACTATTTATCATAGAAGTAATTATTCTCAGACAATTACCTCATTTGGAATAAAGGTTCAACAAGTTAATAAAGCGGTGGATTTGTTTACAGAATCAAATTCAATATTATTTTTCACGGAAAACACATCTTCATTAATTCGCTTAAATCTTGACGGAACAATTGCATCAAAAACAGAAATCGAACTCAAAGAGCCAATTCTTTGGAGTAATAAAGGTAGAGGCGTTGTGAAAGATGAAATAGCAAACGCTTATTACATTTTTACCGAAACTAATTTTTCTTACAATTGGTATAAATTAGATTGCACGACAGGTGAGACTCAATTCATTACTAAAATGCGTGACGTTTGGGAAAATCCAAACTTTAGAATTGAAAATGGACAGCTTCATTACCAAAAATCGAAAGCTGGAAAATTAGAAAATTACACGCTGAATTTGAAAAATTAGTTTTAATGAAAACGTTAAATTAACTTTTATGAAGGCGTTTTTCAACTCACCATTTCTTCTTTTCTTCTTTTTTATTATTGCATTTAATGTTTGTGCCCAAAAAGTTGAAAGAGAAACGATTTATTACGCAGGTTCACTTTACAAAAAAAGTGGATATTACTATGATACATTAAGGGGCGGTACTCCAAAAATTGACAAAGCATCCTATTTCACTGATGACAGAAAATCACATTTTAGAAATTACAATTCACAGCAATTCAATTCCAATAAACTGAACTCCTTTGCGTATGACGAAAACGCAAGCTTTAAAAACGGTGACCAAATTATTTTTTTTAGTAAAAACACAGGGAAAATTAGAATTACAACAACTGACAGTACCATTATAAAGGAATGTTCTATTAAAATCGCAAAACCTTTCATTTGGACAAGGAATGACATCTCAATTTTGAAAGACAATTCAAAATTAGAATTTTACATCATTGCAGAAACAGTTTTTAATTATTACGTCTATCAATTAAATCATCAAACTGGTAAAACCAAATTATTGATAAAAACCAACGACGTTTGGAATAATCCAAACTTTAGAATTGAAAATGGACAGCTTCATTACCAAAAATCGAAAGCTGGAAAATTAGAAAATTACACGCTGAATTTGAAAAATTAATCGATTTCCAAAAATATTTTCCACAATTAAACCTATTTCATTTCAACACAATTTCTAACTTCGTAAAATGAGTTGGATTGAGTTGATAAAAAAGTACTTCCCTGATGTTTGGCAGTACCTGATAATTATTTTAATTTTTATTATTGCTGCTTTATTTATATTGTAAAACGATTATAACAGAAAATTAAAGTTTGATAATTCGCTTTCATACCAATAGATTTTTTTAATCTAAACAAGTTCGATTACTTGTTGTTTTTTCTGAAAAAAAATGATTTATATGCTTAAAATTAACAGCTCTCTAGTTTTTTTTTCTAAATCAATTTTTGCATTCATTTTTCTAATTTGTTTCGGTAATTTGTCAGCTCAAACCGATGTTCCTCTTAACATTGATTCGCTTTCTCATATTGATTATCAACAATTACATCAAGCCAACTTAAATGATGTTTGGGCTTATGCAGACGGACAAGGAAATGAATATGCAATTGTTGGAACTTCAAAAGGAACTTCAATTGTCGATGTTACCGACCCAAGCAATCCTGTTGAAGTATTTTGGTTACCCGGAACAGAATCTATATGGCGGGATCCCTGCGTTTATGGCGATTACGCCTACATTACAACAGAGGCGCAAGATGGATTGACAATCATTGATTTAAGTCCTTTGCCTGAATCCACAAATTTACCTTACACACTTTACACAGGACCATTTGGTAATTCTTGGCAAAGTGCCCACACTTGTTTTGTCTCCGAGGATGGCTACGCTTATATTTTTGGTTCAAATCGAGGAAATCGCGGTGCAATCATTTTAGATGTTCATTCTAACCCAATGTCGCCTGTTGAAGTTGGTGTTTTTGATGAATGGTACGTTCACGATGGCTACGAACGAAACGATACTCTTTATTTAGCTCACATTTATGAGGGATTCGTAAGTTTAGTTGATGTTTCAGATAAAGCAAATCCTGTTTTAATCGGAACGCGAACAACACCAAACAACTTTGCTCACAATGTTTGGCCATCGCAAAACGGTCAATTTATCTTCACTACAGATGAAGTTTCAGGAGCTTATCTTGCAGCCTATGACATCAGCAACACAAGTGCAATAACAGAAGTTGATCGTACACAGAACTCTCCTGGAAATGGCGTAATTCCCCACAACACGCACGTAAAAGGAGATTACACAATCACAAGTTATTACTCAGACGGCGTGATTATTCACGATGTAACTTATCCCCACAACATTATAAAAGTTGCTTCTTTTGACACTTATCCGGGACAAACAATCGGTTTTGATGGCTGTTGGGGCGTTTATCCATTTTTGCCATCGGGAACAATTTTAGCTTCTGACATCACAGAAGGATTATTTATTTTAAATCCTAATTATCAAAAAGCATCTTACTTGGAAGGTATCGTTCGCAATGAGGCCAACAATGAATTATTGAATGATGTTAGCGTGCAAATCATTTCGAACGACCAAAAAGAACGCACCAATTCAAATGGTTTTTATGCAACAGGATTATTTGGAACGGGAACTTACCAAGTTTCATTTTTCAAAGTAGGATATTATCCCAAAACAGAAACTGTTCAATTAATTCAAGGACAAATCGTTAATTTAGAAACCTTCCTCACTCCTATTCCACCTTTTAATTTGAATGTTCGTGTTGTAGAAACAGGCACTTCCATTCCAATAACAGATGCAATTATTAATTTGAGAGTTCCATTGATAACGCACGAAGGAAACTCCAACGGATTAGGCGAACGCGATTTTGCACTGTATTACGCAGAACAATATCAAATTACAGTTGGAAAATGGGGCTACATCACCAATTGCTTTCAACAAGTTTTAAATGAAAACACTTTGACGTTAAACGTTGAATTAACGAAAGGATATTACGATGATTTTGAGCTAGATTTTGGCTGGATTGAAACAAGTACGGCTACAAAAGGAAAATGGGAAAGAGGAATTCCTAATCCTACAGATGCTACAATGGTTGGATTCGACGCACCTTATGATTGTGGAGAAATTGCCTTCGTTACAGGAAACAATCCCAATTTCAATCCTGACTTTGACGATGTTGATGAAGGTCAAACTTTATTGATTTCACCACAAATGGATTTAACAAGTTACACAACGCCTCACATCAATTACGCACGCGCTTTTTATTGCTTTCACGGTGCGACCCCATTCGATGATACTTTGAAAATTTTCCTCTCCAATGGAACAAATTCAGTTTTAATCGACCAAATTGGTGCACCGCAAGGAAATTTAATGAGTTACGAATATGTGAGTATTCCAATTACTGGTTTATTACCATTGACCAACACTATGCAATTAACTGTCAAAATTTCGGATGAAGATCCACACATAAATATCACTGAAGCAGCTTTCGACCATTTTAGAGTGACTGAAAATAGCACTTTGTCAATTGAAAATAAACTAACTCAAAATCCGATTCTTTTCCCTAATCCAACCAACGAGCGTTTTCAAATAATTAACTCAAAAACTGGCGAGGAAATAGCGATTGTTGACTTACAAGGAAAGCTTGTTTTATCACAAATAATTAAAACAGATCAAGAAGAAATAAACATTGAATGCCTAGAAAAAGGAACTTACCTTGTTTATTATAAAAACACTTATTTGAAAGTTATAAAGTTTTAATTGTGTAATATTCAATAGAAGTTACCTTTAGAATTCATTTTAACCTATTAATTTTGACCAAAACATTTGGTATGCAACTCGATTTATCCATAGTAGTTCCTTTATTTAACGAAGATGAGTCTTTGCCAGAATTACATTCGTGGATTCAAAAAGTTGTCAATCAACATAATTTATCCTACGAAGTAATTTTTGTTGATGACGGAAGTAAGGACAAATCTTGGAAAGTAATTGAAAGTTTAAGTCAGCTTGATTCAAATGTTAAAGGAATTAAATTCCAACGCAATTACGGAAAATCAGCAGCTTTACACAATGGTTTTGAAATGGCCTCTGGAAAAGTGGTAATTACAATGGATGCGGATTTACAAGATTCTCCAGATGAAATTCCTGAGCTTTACAGAATGATTATGGAAGATGATTTTGATGTCGTTTCTGGTTGGAAGAAAAAAAGACACGATCCAATTTCCAAAACAATTCCTACAAAACTGTACAATTGGGCAGCTCGAAGAATAACGGGTATTTACTTACACGACTTCAATTGTGGTTTAAAAGCTTACAAATTAGCTGTTGTAAAAAGTATTGAATTATACGGCGATATGCACCGTTACGTTCCTGCTTTAGCGAAATACGCAGGTTTCACAAATATTGGTGAAAAAGTGGTACAACATCAAGCACGAAAATTTGGAGTTACAAAATTTGGTTTGAATCGTTTTTTAAACGGCCCATTGGACTTGATGACCGTAGCTTTTATGGGGAAATTTGGTAAAAAACCAATGCACTTCTTTGGCGCTTTAGGAACACTTATGTTTATAATTGGATTTGGAATTGCTTTATTCTTAGGAATAGACAAACTTTTCATTCATAAAACAGGAACTAAATTAGCGGAGCGATCTGAGTTTTTTATTGGTTTAATTGCAATGATTATCGGTGTTCAATTTTTCTTAACTGGTTTCATTGCAGAAATGATTGGTCGCAATTCTTCTTCTCGTAATCAGTATTTAGTCGAAAAAGAAATCAAATAATGCTCGATTGGTCAATAGATGAAAATTGGACACTTTTTCTAGATAGAGATGGTGTTATCAACGAACGAATCATGAGCGGATACGTCTTGGATTACAACGATTTTCATTTCAAAAAAGGCGCTTTAGAAACGTTTGCTTCCTTGAGTTCAAAATTCAAATATGTTTTCGTTGTCACAAATCAACAATGTGTTGCACTTGAAAAAATCACAGAAGAAGGTTTAGCTCAAATTCACCATCAAATGCAATTAGACATTGAAAAAGTTGGTGGAAAAATAACAAAAGTTTTCGCTGCAACAGAGTTTAAAAATCAAGAACCCTTTATGCGTAAACCTTCAATCGGAATGGGAAAAATGGCGAAAACACTTTACCCAGATATTGATTTTTCAAAAGCTATTATGGTAGGTGACACAAATACGGATTTGATTTTTGGCAAGAAACTTGGAATGAAAACCGTGCTCATTGTTACCGAAGAAAAAGTTTCCGTTAAAGCTGATTGTGAGGTTGCTTCTTTAGCGGATTTAAATGAGCTGATTTAAGAAATTACAAAAATGGAAATAGTGACTTTAAGTGTTTGAATAATTGAGAAATAATCATTAAAACTTTATTTTCTAACTTATAAAACACACGATAAAATTGGACTTCAAATAAATGATTTAAAATGAAATATTTACTTTTCTTATTTTTTCTAATTCCTAGTTTGACATTTGCTCAAATCAATCAAAAAGACGCTAAGGGTAGAAAACAAGGTGTTTGGCAGAAAAATTACCCAAATAGCAACGTTCTCATTTACAAAGGACAATTTAAAGACGATATTCCAGTTGGTGAATTCACTTACTATTATCCTACTGGTGAGGTGCGCGCAATCATTGAACACATTCCAAATAGCAAACGTTCTTATGGATTTTATTACCACAAGAATAAAGAATTAATGAGCGAAGGTCCATTTTGGGATCAGAAAAAAGATTCTGTTTGGGCTAATTACAATCCTGAAGGTTATGTACTTGGAACAGAGGAATACAAAGACGATAAACTAAATGGTAAAAAAGTACTTTACTATTTACGTAGTCAACAAGAATCTGGAAAGATGGATATTCTCTCGATTTCTAACTATAAAGACAGTGTTTTACACGGGGAATTCAAAGAATTTTTCTCGAATGGCAAACTAAAAAAAGTAGGAGAATATTCAAAAGGATTGAAAATAGGTGTTTGGAGCGAATACAATATGAATGGTAATTTGGTTGGGAAAGTTCGTTACAAAGCAGGTTTACCTCATGGTTGGGCTTATGCTTATGACTCAAAAGGAGCAAAAACCAGTGAAACGATGTATCAAAATGGTCAAATACTAAAAGGAAAAGAGCTAGAAGAATTTTTATTGCAGTGCGAAAAAAAAGGTATTGACCCAAATCAATAATGACCCAAATCAATAAGTTTTGTAATTTTGAAAGTTATGAATGCTCGGTCACGTTTTTTAATAATTGCATTAGTTGGCGCCCTTTCACTTTTAAATTCTTGTAAAAAAGAATTAGTGAACAGTGATCAATTTCTTTACACATCTTACTTTGAACTGAAAACTGGAAAGTTTATTGAATACGACGTGATGGAAGTTAAGCACGATGAAAATGCCACAATTCAGCATGACACAAGCTATTATCAAATGAAATGTGTAATTGAAGATACTTTCACAGATAACGCTGGAAGGCTTGCTTTTAATTATGTTCGATATAGAAGAGCAAATACCGCTGCACCTTGGATGCAAACAGACTTGTGGTCAACCACTGTTTTTGACAATAAAGCTGAATTAGTAGAGGAAAATCAACGAATTGTAAAATTGGTATTTCCCGTTTCTGAATTTACAACTTGGAATGCGAATCAATTTAATGCTGATGTAAAACTAAACTGTAGTTACACAGACATACATCTTTCTCGAACAATCAATGGATTCAATTTCGATAGCACATTAGTTGTCGAACAAGAAGATAAAAGAAACCTAATTGAATTCAAGCGAAAATATGAAGTTTACGCAAACCGAGTTGGAATGATTAAAAAGTACTATAAAGATTTACAAATTTCAAACTTTGACACATTGAACATTAAGTCTGGTAAAGAGATTTTTATGACGCTTACAAATTTTGGAGAGTAGGGTTTTGAATGTTGAATTTTTAATTTTGAATGCTTAATGTTTAATGTTTAATGTTGAGTGTTTATTAAAAAATAATTCATAATTCATAATTCATAATTCATAATTCATAATTCATAATTCATAATTCATAATTCATAATTCATAATTCATAATTCATAATTCATAATTCATAATTCATAATTCATAATTCATAATTCA
>VEQH01000031.1:21945-44121 GCA_018883325.1 Flavobacteriales bacterium
ATAATTCATAATTCATAATTCATAATTCATAATTCATAATTCATAATTCATAATTCATAATTCATAATTCATAATTCATAATTCATAATTCATAATTCATAATTCATAATTCATAATTCATAATTCAGCATTAAACATTAAAATGAAAATAGTTTTCCTCTCCACATTTTATCCTTTTAGAGGTGGTATTGCACAATTTAGTGCACACTTATACAGAGAGGCAGAAAAAAAACACGATGTTGAAGCTGTTACTTTTACGCGACAATATCCAAAATTACTTTTCCCAGGAAAAACACAATTAGTTAGTGCTGATGACACCGCAGATAAAATACCTGCAAAGCGCTGGTTGGATTCAATCAATCCATTTACTTACATTTCAACAGCAAGAAAAATAAAAAACCTTCAACCTGATTTGATAATTTCACGCTATTGGATGTCTTTTTTTGCCCCAAGTTTTGGATGGATTTTAGGAAAACAAGATAAAAAAACTATTCGTTTAGCGATTCTTGACAATGTTATTCCCCACGAAAGACGATTTTTCGATGATGCTTTCAACCGCTTTTTCTTAAGCCGAAACGATGGTTTTATTGTAATGTCGGAGCAAGTTCAAAAAGATTTACTGTTCTACTTACCAAAAGCGAAACATTTATTAATTCCTCATCCAATTTACAATCATTTTGGAAGTAAAATTTCAAAAAGCGAAGCCTTAAAAAAGCTAAGTATTTCTGAATGCATTGATAAAAAAGTTTTACTCTTTTTTGGAATTATTCGCGATTACAAAGGACTAGACATTCTTTTATATACTTTACAATTACTTGATGATAGCTATATTTTAATAGTTGCTGGAGAGGTTTATGGAAGCTTTGAGAAATATGAAAATATCATCAAAGAAAAAAAGTTAGAGAAAAAAGTAAAACTTTACAATCGTTATATCGATGACGCAGAAGTAACAAACTATTTCTCAGCTGCTGATGTTTGTGTTCTTCCTTATCGCTCGGCAACGCAAAGTGGAATCACTAATATTTCATATCATTTTGAAGTGCCCGTAATTTCTACAAATGTTGGAGGCTTAGCAGAAACAATTTCACATGGAAGAACAGGACTAATTACTGAAGAAGTAAATGAAAAAGCACTTCTAAAACAAATTAAAAATTTCTACGAAGTTTATAATCCGAAAGAATTTGCTCAAAATATCCAACATTATAACAAGGAAAATAGTTGGGAGAATTTCGTTTCAAAAATGCTTGATTTTTCTACTCAGTTGAAATAATACAAGAACTAACTCAAAGTATTTCTTTAATAAACACTGTGAATGTTGATTTTACGAAACGTAAATTCTATATTTGCACCCTTAATTCAAATTCAAATATACAAAAAATGCGTTTAAAAGGATTTTTTTGGTTTCTAACTATCTTATTGACAGCCGTTTGCATTTACCAATTATCATTCACTTGGGTAGCAAGTAACGTCGAGAAAAAAGCAGAAAAAGAGGCAGTGCTGAAAGTAAATCAGCTGAAAGAGCAAGTAAAAACAACAAATGAGCCAGCGTTATTACCAAATAACACGTATGTTGATTTCAAAAGCCCAGAAGATTATGATTTAGCGAAAGCTGCATTCATCAATGAAATTTTAAGAGAAAAAGGTGACAAACCAGTTTATCCTGTAATTGGATCTACTTTTTCTGAAGTTAAGAAAAGATCATTGGCTTTTGGTTTAGATTTAGTTGGTGGGATGAGTGTAACTTTAGAAATCTCAATTCCTGACTTAATTAAAAGCCACGCGAAAAATCCAAAAGATTTAAAATTCATGAAAGCGCACGAAGCGGCAATGACTGCTTATAAAAAAGATGGTGGTGATTTCTTGTCTTTGTTTATTGATGCTTACAGAGCTCAAAATGCAGGTTTACCATTGAATTACATTCTTAAAGGTGAATCAATTGGAATTAAATCATCAGATGCTGACGTTGAAAATTATTTCAGAAAATTGATTTCTTCTTCAATGGATGGAGTTGAACAAATTATGAGTCGCCGTATTAATCAATTCGGAGTTGCTCAACCAAATATTCAAAAAGATCCTGCTACAAATAGATTGTACATTGAGCTTCCAGGTGTTCAAGATGAAAAAACTGTTGGTGAAAAATTATCTTCAACAGCAAACCTTGAATTCTTTGAAACTTATATGCCAAGCCAATTCCAAGTTCAATGGCAAGAAGCGAGCAGAATTTCTAAAGAAAAGGAGCAAGAAGTTGTTGCTATTGATGACACAACAGCTGTTAATGATACATTGGCATCCACTGAAAAAACGGAAGACTTATCTTTGAATTCTTTATCTGCAAAGAAAAAAGGTTTAGCTGAATTAATCACTCCAGTTGGTGATTATGCAGTTGGATATGTTGATTCAAAAAATAAAATCGAGGTTACAACATTATTGAGAAGAAAAGACGTTAGAGCTGCTCTTCCTCCAGATGTTGAATTTATGTGGTCAGCAAACCCAGAAAAAATTGATGATAAATCATCAAAAACAGCTTATTTTCTTTATGCGTGTAAAGTTCCTGAGTCTGGAAAAGCACGTGTAAACGGTGAGCATATTGCAAAAGCTTCAACTGGTTATGACCAAAGAGATGGAAAAATCACTGTAGATTTGGAAATGACAGCTGAAGGTTCTGACGAATGGGGAAGAATGACTTCTGAAAATGTTGGTCGTGTTGTTGCTATTACAATGGATAGTGTTGTTTACAGTGCTCCACGAGTAATCAATCCAATTACAACAGGAAACACTCAAATTTCAGGTTCGTTTACTTTTGAAGAAGCTCAAGATTTAGCAGGATTATTGAACGGTGGTGCATTACCAGCTCCATGTGTAATCAAAGAACAAATGAAAGTTGGTCCAACGATTGGTGCTGAAAATACACGTGCTGGATTATTATCTTTTGGTTTGGCTTTAATTTTGGTTTTTGTTTACATGTATTTCTATTACGGAAAAGCAGGTTTAGTAGCAGACATCGCTTTATTAGCAAACATTATTTTCATATTTGGTTCATTAGGTTCTTTTGGTGCAGTACTTACATTAGCTGGTATCGCTGGTATAGTATTAACTATTGGTATGGCGGTGGATGCCAACGTACTTATCTTTGAACGTATCCGTGAAGAACTAACAGCTGGAAAAGATATGGCTGATGCGATTGATACAGGTTTTCAAAAAGCTTTATCTTCAATCATCGATGCGAACGTTACAACTTTGTTAACTGCTATCGTTCTTAAAATATTCGGTTCTGGTCCAATTGAATCTTTCGCAACAACCTTAATCATCGGTATTTTCACTTCTGTATTCTCGGCTTTAGTTATTTCTAGATTGGTATTCACTTGGATGTTGAACAAAAATCAAAAAATTACTTTTGATTCAGCTGTTACTAAAAATGCATTCAAAAATTTAAATATCAACTTCTTAGGTAAAAGAAAAATCTACTATGCAATTTCTGGATTATTAGTAGTTGCAGCCTTAGTTTCTTTATTCACAAAAGGATTAACACCTTCTGTTGAATTTTCGGGAGGTAGAACTTACCAAGTGAAATTTGATAAATCAGCAGATAACAATATTGAATACATCAAAGAAAACCTAGGTAATTCAATGAAAGGAGCTTCAATTGACGTTAAAACGAAGAAAACAAGTTACAATGTTGAAATCACTACCAACTTTATGCAATCAGATGAAACTGCTAACGAAAAAGTTAAATCTAAATTGGTTGAAGGACTAGAGAATTGTAAATCTAAACTTGGAAAATATGAAATCGAACCAGAATCTCGTTTCGTTTCTTCAACTGTTTCAAATGAATTAATTACTTCATCAAGTATTGCGATTTTACTTTCATTAGTTATTATTTTCGCTTACATCTTGTTGCGTTTTGGTTCTTGGCAATATTCATTGTCTGCAATCTTAGCGTTAGCACACGACGTTACAATTGTTTTAGGTTTATTTGCATTATTCAATGGTATCCTTCCTTTCAACATGGATGTTGACCAAGCGTTTATTGCAGCAATCTTAACAGTAATTGGTTACTCTATTAACGATACGGTTGTTGTATTCGATAGAATTCGTGAAGATTTATCTTGGAAAAAAGATGCTGATTTCCACACTGAAATTAATGGAGCGATGAACTCAACTTTATCAAGAACTTTGAATACATCCTTTACAACATTTATCGTATTATTAATCATCTTCTTGTTCGGTGGTGCTGCAATTAAAGGATTTATCTTCGCATTATTAATCGGTATCGTTGTTGGTACTTACTCTTCAATCTTGGTTGCTTCTCCTTTACTGGTAGATTTAACTAAAAAGATTAAAGTAAAATAATTAAAAAATTAACTTTGAAAGGCTGTTGGAATTCTAGCAGCCTTTTTTTATGCTTTGACTTTTTAATTAGAATTTTAAAAATGAATATATTTCATCCACGGACATCAACTTTTCTAGTGCTCTTTGCTTTTTTAAGTCATTATTTAATTGCACAAAATCCAAGTGTAAGCAGAGGGAAAATATATAACTGGAACAACTTTACATCAAAATATGTAGATGCCAGAAATATTAGTATTTGGCTTCCAGAAGGCTATGATAGTACAAAAAGTTATCCTGTACTTTACTTGCATGACGGTCAAATGCTTTTTGATTCAACGACAACATGGAATAAGCAAGAATGGAAAATAGATGAGATTTCGACGCAATTAATCGAAGCAAAACAAATTTCACCTTTTATCGTCGTTGGGATTTGGAACAATGGGGAAAAACGACGCTTTGAATACATGCCTCAAAAACCGTTTGAAAAACTTACTAAAGAATCACAATCCAAAATCGTGAAATTATTTTCGAACACTACTTTGGATAGAAACATGGAAATGCAAGCTGATAATTACTTAAAATTTATCGTTAAAGAACTAAAACCAAAAATAGATAAAACCTTTGCCACTAAAAAAGATCAAGCAAATACATTTATTGCAGGTTCCAGTTTTGGTGGACTCATATCCTGTTATGCTATTTGTGAATACCAATCAATTTTTGGTGGTGCAATTTGTATGTCAACACATTGGCCAGGTATGTTTCCGGGATCATTCATTCCAGAATTACCTGAACAATTTATAAATTACTTAAAGAAAAAACTTCCCAATCCTTCCAATCATCGCATCTATTTCGATTATGGTACAGAAACTTTAGACGCTTACTATGAACCTTATCAATTAAAAGTCGATCAACTTATGGAACAGAAAGGTTACAAAGATGCACAATGGATGTCTTTGAAATTTGTTGGCGAAGACCACTCTAAAAAAGCTTGGTCAAAACGTTTGAATTACCCCTTGATTTTTATTTTTGGGAGGTGAATTTTACTTCAGCAAATCTTTAAAAGTAAAATTTGAAATACCCACAAAGGCATTATCATATAATTTATGCATTTCTACGTCCTCTGTGATTTCCTTTCCGTTTATATACGTTGTTATGGTCATTATTCCATCATATTCAGAACCAGCAACCCCAACCGTTTTCGAGGAATCAAAATCACACACTTTTAAAATTTCAACTTTACTCCATTCAGAAACTGTAGAAAGATAGGATTCTTTTACTGTTTTTCCATTTAGAAACGATTCTAAAAAATTCATTACACCCGATACAACATTATTTGCATAAAAACAAGATGCTCCTAGCTGAATAAAAGGTTTAGCATAATCAGTTACGCGTTTGTAAGCTTCTTTAATTCCAATATCACCTTCGTCCTCTGCGGAAGAACCAGCACCTCGACAAACGGAAACAAACAG
Source organism: Flavobacteriales bacterium (assembly GCA_018883325.1). Taxonomy (GTDB): domain Bacteria; phylum Bacteroidota; class Bacteroidia; order Flavobacteriales_D; family Crocinitomicaceae; genus UBA952. The sequence continues at coordinate 27,744 of VEQH01000031.1, forward strand.
AACAATTGCATTTTTACTTAATCTCAAATCTTCAATGATTTGCTTGCTATTGATGTTCTCCGTAAGACAAAGTCCGCCGGAAGCACCATTTTCACCAAGAGTACTTCCATGACCTGAATAGATAAAGAAATGTGCTCCATTTGATTCATTTTTAATCTTATTCCAATCGGCTTCAGATTCATAAAACCGTATAACTTTAATTTTCTTAGAAATTAAAAAAGCTGCAATTTCTTCCATATTTTCAATAGAACTTTCATTGTCACCTTCTTCAATTCCAACAACCAAAATTGCTTTTAAACCTTTCGATTCATTGTTTTCATTGGCATAGCTTGTTATTGCAATCAGTGCAGAAAAGAGAAGCATTAACAGATTTAATTTTAGAAATTTCATAAGCAAATTTTATCAAGATTAATAACCTGAGTTCGATTGTAAAATTGAAATTCAGATTAACATAAAATCTGTTAGTCAAGGCATTAAATCGAAGGTTTAACTTCGTTGCTGCTGCGCGGTAGCGGGCTAAATCGAGATTGAACAACGCTGAATAACTGGATTCTATGTAAAGTAAAAAGGTATTCCACTGATAAACAACGATTTACTTCATAAATCTTTTTTGATTTGTCCCGATACCACGAAGTAGCACCGAAGGTAAATCTTCAAAATATTCGTTCGTAACTGATTGTTTCTGAGCGGTCTGAATCCAATTTTAATAATCGCACTCAAGTTAATAAAAATACATTTCTCCAACAATTTTACATTACACAAAATGCAAAATAACTAAAAGAGGTACACAATATTCCCGTCTAATTCTCAATGATTACATAATTTTCCCGAAACATTTACTTAATTTCGAGCGTGGAAAAATGGAGAGCTGCTTTATGGAACAAAAGTCATTGGTTTTTTGCATTGCTTCCACTTATTTTCCTTCTCCGAATTTATGTAATCCTAACCGCACAAAGTCAATGGATTGAGAAAGAAACAAGTACTTTAACTCCTTGGCTTGGTCTTGGATTCGATTTAACTTTAGTTTTACTTTCTTGGTTTTTATTAGGTTCAATCATTTCGCTTCTTGGCAAGCGCTTAAATTGGGTTGCGGCTATTTTTGGATTTGTAATTTTATTTATTGTCATCACACTCGACCAATATTACATCGTTGCGAGAGAACCTTTAGATGAAGCTATATTCTTATTTAGTTGGGAAGAAATTTGGATGATTGCAGGAATTGAACAACGCTTAACTCCTCTTTTTGCTTTGCTTTTGATTTGTTTATTCTTGGTGTACGGAATATTTGCATGGATATTTTACAAATTGAATCAAAAGGTAACCGACTGGCTAAAAAAAATAATGTTTTATTTAGGGTTAATCGCACTGTTGCTTCTACCCTATTTACGTTATGAAAACACAGAAAATCAACCTTTAGAAGCATTAGTTAACAACCGACTTTTATTTTTCGTCACTAAATCACTTGAATATTCAAATGTTGAAAACATTAATACCAAACGCATTTTCAGCAAAGATTTTAAAGATTTGAATCCTGAACTTTACGGTCAAGAGAAATCCAATGGTGTTTATCCGATTTGGCATAAATTTCCAAACAAAAGTAATTTAAGCCCTTTCTTTAACAAAACCTCAGATGGGAAATTACCTCATATTGTTCTCATTATTGCAGAGAGTATGTCGGCTGATATGTTTGGTGAACGAAAATTAAATACAGGCAATTTGATGCCTTTTATGGATTCGCTTTCTGGGCAAAGTTTATATTTCCCAAATGCACTTTCAACCTCACAAAGAACTCATAATGTGCTACCAGCAATTCTTTCATCTGTTCCGAATGTGATGAACGGAAACGCATTTCAACAAATTCAATATCCGAATCATTGGTCTATTTTCAATCTACTTCAACAAACGCATTATGCACGTTTTTACTGCGGAGTGCCACTCGAATATTTAAACATGCGTGGTTTTATGAATTATCACAATGTAAATTTCTTAGTTCAAAAATGGTCGAAAGAATGCATAAAACATTCCAAAGAAACGAACAGTCCTTGGGGATTTCCCGACGAAGATTTGTTCAAACAAGCATTGATTGACGAAGCAAAAATCCACAGAGACGGTAAACGAATTTTGGATTTGTTTTTAACAATTAGTTCTCATGACCCTTTCATTTATCCAAATAAAGAGAAATATACAGAGATTGTCCTTAAAAATGCAGATTCAATACCAGATTCTAAAAGTCAAAAATTAATTCAAAGTCAAGCTGAAAACTTTGGTGCATTTCGCTACACAGATGACCAAATTCGATATTTCATGGAAGAATGGAAGAAAAATCCAGCCTATCCAAACACTATTTTTATAATAACAGGCGACCACGGAACTGAATTATTTAATTCGAATCCTTTAGCCAAATACAATGTACCGATTGTAATTTATTCACCTTTATTGAAAAAGAATTATACGTCAAAAGCGATAGTTTCCCACTTAGATATAACACCAAGTCTCTTAAATTATTTCCGACTGAATTACAAATATGCTCAACTTCCTGACACAACTGCATTTGTTGGTAAAGAATTTGAATTTTCAGAATACTTTAAAACGAACCGAAACCTTGTTTTTACAACTAACAAACTTCGCACAAGTGATGCATTTCAAAACGGTATTGTTCTCCTTGGAAACAACTTGTATCAAGTTACCAATAAAATGACGGTCGTTCGTAAACGAAATCAAGAAAAGAAAAAAGATATTCAAAAACAACTTAATCTATATCAAGCTTTTAGTCAATATACAATACATCAAAACTATTTAATTCCAATCGAAGCGCACGAAAAATGGGTTGGGACAGAAAAATGGGTGCTTGCAAAAGAAAAGGATATTTCTCTAAAAGGAATTTCTAAAAGTTCAAGAATGATTGCTGTTGGAGATTTTAAACTTGAACCCAAAAAGATGAAAAAAATAAGAGTTCAAGTTTTTGCAGAATTGTATTGTAAAAACAAATCCGACCTTCGCAAAACAGGAGATTTACTACTTAATTTAAAGAAAACTATTTGGCTAAGTAAAAAATGGACTTTGTTTAAAGCCATTCGACCAAGCTTTATGGAAAAATTCAAACGTAATTCTTGGAATCCGATAGCCTATACGCTGGAGTTTAGTCCAAAACAAATAGAAAAACTTAGAGAAAATAAAAGCATTTATTTCTACCTACACAATCCTGATTTGCATAAACAATCCATTCGAAAAGTATATTCGAAAGTGGAAGTTGTTTATTAAGCCATAAACATTTTCAGGGACATTGATAATCGAGAACGAATTTCAGCTCTGTCAATGATGTAATCTAAAAAACCATGTTCTAATAAAAACTCTGAGGTTTGGAAACCATCTGGTAAATCGCGACCAATTGTTTCTTTAACAACGCGTGGTCCAGCGAAACCAATCAAAGCACCTGGTTCTGCAATATTAATATCGCCTAACATAGCAAACGAAGCTGTAACTCCTCCTGTTGTTGGATCGGTTAAATAGGAAATGTAGGGCAATTTTGCTTCTGCCAACTGCCCTAATTTTCCTGAAACTTTTGCCATTTGCATCAAAGAATAGCCTGCCTCCATCATTCTTGCACCTCCTGATTTTGATATAATCATGAAAGGCGCATTGATTTTGATTGCTTCATCAATCGCTCTAGCAATTTTTTCACCCATAACAGAACCCATTGACCCTCCGATAAACGAAAAATCCATTGCTGCGATTACAAAATCCATTCCGTCTAACTTTCCTTTAGCGGTACGAATTGCATCTTTAAGACCTGTTGCTTTTTGAGTTGCAACAATTCTGTCAGTGTATTTTTTAGTATCTTCAAAATTTAAAGGATCACCAGAAGTTAAATCTTCATCCAACTCTGTGTATTGCCCTTTGTCAAAAATGATATGAAAGTACTCTTCAGAACCAATTCGTTCGTGGTGATTACAACGATCGCAAACGAAATTCTTTGAAGCAAAATCATCCGTGGTGTATAACGTTTTACAGTTGGAACAATGTATCCATAATCCTTCAGGCGTTTCTTTCTTTTCGCTTGTCGATGTAGTAATTCCTTCCTTTTTTCGTTTAAACCAACTCATTTTTTCTATTTTTTAATTATAAAGTGTTCACATTGTTTAAATCCTCGAAACATTGTTCCAATCTTTTATTAAACGTTAGCTCCCCTTCTCTTAACCATTTACGAGGATCGTAATATTTTTTATTTGGAATATCATCGCCATCGGGATTTCCAATTTGGGTGCGAAGATATTCAATTTTTGCTTCAACATAATCTCTCACTCCTTCTGTAAACGCAAATTGCAAGTCAGTATCGATGTTCATTTTCACAACACCATAGCTGATTCCTTCTCTGATTTCCTCCACCGTTGAGCCTGAACCACCGTGAAATACGAAATCGACTGGATTAACACCTGTATTGAATTTTTGTTGAACAAAATCTTGAGAGTTTTTTAGAATAATTGGTGTCAATTTAACATTTCCAGGCTTGTAAACCCCATGCACATTTCCAAAAGCAGCAGCAATTGTAAAACGCGGTGAAACTTTCATCAACTCCTCATAAGCATAAGCAACCTCCTCAGGCTGTGTATATAATTTTGAATTGTCAACGTCGGTATTGTCAACGCCATCTTCTTCTCCACCTGTAATCCCTAATTCGATTTCTAATGTCATTCCAATTTTACTCATGCGAGCTAAATAGTGCTTACAAAGTTCAATATTTTCCTCAATTGGCTCTTCTGACAAATCAATCATGTGTGAGCTGTAAAGCGGTTTACCCGTTTGACGAAAATGCTCTTCACCTGCTTCTAATAAACCATCAATCCAAGGTAATAATTTTTTCGCGCAATGATCTGTATGAAGAATCACAGTTGCACCATAAGCTTCAGCAAGCTGATGAATGTGTTTTGCACCAGAAATGCCACCTAAAATCGCTGCTTTTTCATCCTTATTGGATAATCCTTTTCCAGCAAAATAATGCGCTCCACCATTTGAAAATTGAATGATAACTGGAGCATTTAATTTTGCTGCTGTTTCCATTACTCCATTTACAGTGCTTGTGCTTGTTACGTTTATTGCAGGTAATGCAAAACCTTTTTCCTTTGCGTATTGAAAAATTTGTTGCACTTCATCGCCTGTTGCAACACCTGGTTTTATTGAATGACTCATGCTTAAATTGATTTTGTTGATTGATTAATAAATGATGGCAAATATAGTTAAAACCCTTAGAATTATTCACATTTTTTAGGAAACGAATAAATGTAATTCAATTGCTAAATGATTCTTTTTTAGAAAGAAATAAGAGAAATAAAATAAAAAAATATTCTCATCGTTTTAATATAAAACGTATTTAGCCTATGACAAAAAATTACTCTTCAAATTCTTTATTGGCAAGCAAATCAAGCGACAAAGTTTTAAATTCAACACTTCAGTTTTTACTCAATTATAGTAAAGCAAATGAATCGGTGAAAATAGGAAAACAACGCATTTTGATTTGTAAAAATTAATTAGAAACGCCGAAAGGCGTTTTTTTTTGTCTAAAAATTTCCAAAAAAAAGGCACTCTTTTGGAGTGCCTTTGAGATTGATTGATGAATGAAGTTCTATTTAAGCAAGAACTTTTGGAGCAGCAGCCAAGATTTCAGGGCTTGTTTCTGCAGCAAACTTTTCGAAATTGGCAACAAATTTTCCTGCTAAGTTATTTGCAGTTGCGTCAAACGCTGCTTTGTCTGCCCAAGTATTTCTTGGATTTAGTAATTCAGATGGAACACCTTCACAAGAAGTTGGGAATGCTAAATCGAATACAGGTAAGTTTTCAAATGCTACATCGTTCAATTTTCCAGTCAATGCTGCTGTAATCATAGCACGTGTATAAGATAATTTCATTCTACTTCCTACTCCGTAAGAACCGCCTGACCAACCTGTGTTGATTAACCAAACTTTAATGTCAGTACCTTCTAATTTATCACCTAATAATTTGGCGTATTTCGCTGGGTGTAAAGGTAAAAATGCTGCACCAAATCCAGCTGAAAACGTTGTTGTTGGCTCTGTAATTCCCACTTCAGTACCTGCAACTTTCGCAGTATAACCTGACATAAAATGATACATTGCTTGTTCTTTTGTCAAACGTGAGATTGGAGGCAATACTCCAAACGCGTCAGCTGTTAAAAAGAATATATTTTTTGGAGCACCACCAATTGATGGAACTGCGATATTGTCAATAAAATGAATTGGGTAAGAAACACGAGTATTCTCAGTAATTGTACCATCTGAATAATCAGGCGTTGAAGATTCGTTTTCAAATCCGATATTTTCTAATAAAGCACCAAATTTAATCGCGTCATAAATTTGTGGTTCTTTTTCTTTCGACAAATCAATTGTTTTTGCATAACAACCACCTTCAAAATTGAAAACTGTATCGTTACTCCAACCGTGCTCATCGTCACCAATTAAACGACGATTTGGATCTGAAGATAAAGTTGTTTTTCCTGTTCCTGAAAGACCAAAGAAAATCGCTGTATCTCCTGCCTCACCAATGTTAGCTGAACAGTGCATTGATAAAACATTTTTCTCGTGTGGTAAAATGAAATTTAATGCAGAAAAAACACCTTTTTTAATTTCACCTGTATATCCTGTTCCACCAATTAAAATCATTTTTTTAGTGAAATTAAGGATTGCAAAATTGTGTTGACGTGTTCCGTCTATTGCTGGGTCAGCTTTAAAACTTGGAACGCAAATAATATTCCATTCAGGAGTGAAATTATCAATTTCAGCATCCGTTGGACGTAAAAACATATTGTACGCGAATAAATTTGACCAAGGTAATTCAGTAACTACTCGTAAATTCATTCTAAAAGACTCATCAGCACATGCATAAGCATCACGAACATAAACATCCTTATCTGTTAAATAAGCTTTCATTCTATTGTAAAGCGCATCAAATTGCTCAGGTGAAAAACCAATGTTTACATTTCCCCACCAAACTGCATTTTCTGTTTTTTCGTCTCTTACAATAAATCTATCTTTCGGTGATCTACCAGTAAACTCACCTGTTTCGATTGCTAATGCACCCGTATCAGTCAACATTCCTTCGCCTGTGATAATACAATCTTCAATTAGTTCAGATGGAGTTAAATTCCAAAACTGATTGCCTAAGTTCGTCAATCCTAAAGTAACTCCTAAGTCAGAATTTGAACCAAATTTCCCTAACAATTCCATAATTTTAATTTAATTAGCAATAAGCTGTGTTTATCGTGCAAAAGTAAACTTCTATTTTGATTTAGTACCTGATTAACATCAGTTTTTTATAACATTTTTTAGCTTTCTTGATTTTCTAAATCGCTTATTAATAGTGTATTTTTGACACTAAGCAGGTCGAAAAGTTGCCCTTTAAAAACAATCGTTTAGTTCAGAAACATCCTTTATGTCGATTTTGATAAAAACACGGTGTAAAATTCTTATTGCTGATTATCCAACTACTAACAAAAGTTTGTTTAAAGTATTCAATAAAAGTCAAGAAGTCGTTTGACATCTATTCTATCTTCGTATGATATCAAAAAACGAAATGGAAGAGAACGAGTTCATACCCAAAGAGGCTATAAATAACGAGGATAAAAAAGCAAATCCAAAGAAAAAGAAAGAGGATAAAAAACCTACTTCCGACGCTACAACAAAATCGAAAACAGCTTTTAAGATAAATCCTTTTGAAAAAATCGACAAGAAAAAAGTTAAAATCGTCGTTGGTTCAATAATGTCCACTTTGTCGGTATATTTATTCATTGCTTGTATTTCCTACTTTTTCACTTGGACTAAAGACCAAGACCGATTGCTTCAAAAAAGTTTAATTGATTTTCTTTTCGATAATGATCAAATACCTGTTTCTAACTGGATGGGAAAATTTGGCGCTTGGACTTCTCACTTTTTAATTTATCGACTTTTTGGTATTTCTTCTGTGAGTTTTTGCTTTTTACTTTTTATTTCTGGCTTTAAAATCTTAACGGACATTACAATTGTAAACATCAAAAAATCCTATGTAATCGCTTTAACCTACACTTTATGGTCATCATTATTTCTAGGTTTTTTCGCTACTACAGTCAATTATCTAGGTGGAACATTTGGTTTCTATTTGAATGAATGGTTGAAATTAGCAATTGGATCTTTCGGAACAATGACTTTAAGTTTGGTTGTTTTATACGTCGTTACCACAGTGATTTTTAATCCAAACTACAGCGAAATTCTAAATAATTTAATGAAATCAAAAGATGCTATGACTCCGAATGTTGTCAGTAGAAAGGATTTAAAAGATAATTTCTATGAGCAAGAAAATCAAGGAGATATAGTCATTATAAACACCATCAAAGACGAACAAATTCAAGAAGATGACATCTCTGAAACAGTTGATTTTACGAAGCGTGACGAAGAAAGAAGAAGATTAGAAGAAGAAGAGGAAGAAGATGATAATGAATTTGATGAAGGCGATTTAATTGTGACAATGAGAGAGGAAACACCTACTTCAAATTCTAGTGATTTTGAAATTGAGGTACCTGAAGAGGAAGTTGTTACAACTCCGATTCCAACGTTTCAGAAATTAGTGGATGAAGATGACTTGGCGGATGGTTTGGTTGCTGAATATGGAGAATACGACCCGACGAAAGATTTAGAAGGTTACGTTTTACCTCCGATTGATTTGTTGCGAGATTGGGGAACAAGTACAACTTCTTCAGTCAACAAGGAAGAATTAGAATCAAATAAAGACCGAATCATTGAAACACTTTCGCATTATAAAATTGACATTGCGAAAATTAAAGCAACAGTTGGTCCAACGGTTACATTGTATGAAATTGTACCAGCACCTGGTGTTCGTATTTCCAAAATCAAAAACCTTGAGGACGATATCGCTTTAAGTTTGAGTGCACTTGGTATTCGTATCATTGCACCGATTCCAGGAAAAGGAACAATTGGTATTGAGGTTCCGAACTCTAACCCTGAAATGGTGAGTATGCGCTCGTTGATTGCATCTGATAAATTTCAACATTTTGATGGGGAGCTTCCAATCGTAATGGGAAAAACAATTACCAATGAAACTTTTGTTTTTGACCTTACTAAAATGCCTCACTTATTAGTTGCAGGTTCAACTGGACAAGGTAAATCTGTTGGTTTAAATGCAATTATTATTTCTATTCTTTACAGAAAACATCCTGCACAAGTAAAATTTGTTTTAGTCGACCCGAAAAAAGTAGAGCTTACACTTTACAACAAAATCGAGCGTCATTTCTTAGCAAAACTTCCGGGTGAAGAAGATGCGATTATTACTGATACTTCCAAAGTTGTTAACACATTAAATTCTTTGTGTATTGAAATGGATGAGCGCTACAATTTATTAAAAGATGCTGGTTCTAGAACGATCATTGAATACAACAAAAAATTTATTGGTCGCCGATTGAACCCGGAAAAAGGTCACCGCTATTTACCTTATATTGTGGTGTTAATCGATGAGTTTGCCGACTTAATTATGACAGCCGGTAAAGAAGTTGAACACCCGATTGCTAGAATTGCTCAATTAGCTCGTGCAATTGGTATTCATTTAATTGTTGCTACACAACGTCCGTCGGTGAGTGTAATCACAGGTATGATTAAAGCCAATTTCCCAGCACGTATTGCTTTTAGAGTATTGTCAAAAATAGATTCAAGAACAATTTTAGATGCTTCAGGTGCGGATCAGTTAATCGGACGTGGAGATATGTTAATTTTAACAGGTTCTGATATGAAACGTTTGCAGTGTGGATTTGTGGACACACCAGAAGTTGAAGAAATCTGTGGATTTATTGGTAATCAACGAGCTTATCCAGAAGCATTGATTTTACCAGAATACGTTCCTGAAGGAGGCGAAGCAATGGGAGAAATGGATATGAATGAAATTGATCCAATGTTTGTTGATTCAGCGAGAATTGTGGTGATTAGTCAACAAGGTTCTGCCAGTTTACTTCAACGAAAATTGAAATTAGGTTACAATCGAGCAGGAAGAATTGTCGATCAATTGGAAGGAATGGGAATAATTGGTCCATTCCAAGGAAGTAAAGCGAGAGAGGTTATTTTCTCAGATGTCGAAGCGCTCGATGAGTTCTTGCGATCAAGAGGACTACTTTAATCCACAATTGGCGAACATTTTCAAAAAGTTTATGTTTTATTTTGAATAAAATTCTTGTTTAGAACAATTCAAAATAAGCTTATTTGTACCTTTGCAACCATTATGGCAGATTTAATTAAAAAACCCTTCAATGTTAAAGAAATTCGCGAGCAGTTTCCAGCATTAAGACAAAAAATATATGGAAAGAACCTTGTCTATTTTGACAACGGGGCAACTTCACAAAAACCGCAATTGGTACTTGATGCCATCAATCTTTTTTACTCAAAAGAAAATGCCAATATCCACAGAGGTGTTCATTTTATGAGTCAAAAAGCTACAACTGAATATGAAGCTTCGCGGATTAGAATTCAAAAATACTTGAATGCAAAAAAATCGGAAGAAATAATTTTCACCAAAGGAGCAACAGATGGAATCAATTTAGTCGCTTTTTCTTACGGTGAATTATTGCAGGCAGGAGATGAAATTCTAATTTCAGCAATGGAACATCATTCAAATATTGTTCCTTGGCAAATGCTTTGTCTTCGAAAAGGCTTGGTTTTGAAAGTTATTCCAATCAATAAAAAAGGAGAAATTCTAATGGAGGAATATGAAAAAATGCTTTCAAGAAAAACAAAACTTGTTGCAATTACTCATATTTCTAATACATTGGGAACAATCAATCCAATAAAAGAAATAGTACAAAAAGCACATTCAGTTGGCGCAAAAGTGTTAGTTGATGGTGCACAAAGCATTCAACATTTAAAGGTTGACGTTCGCGATTTAGATTGCGACTTTTTTGTTTTTTCAAGTCACAAAGTATTTGGTCCAACAGGTATTGGAGTTTTGTATGGAAAAGAAGATTTATTAGACCGAATGCCTCCTTATCAAGGTGGTGGAGATATGATTTCAAAAGTGACTTTTGAACGCACAACCTACAATGAGTTACCTTTCAAATTTGAAGCAGGAACACCGCATATTGCCGGTGGAATTTGTCTTGGAACAGCATTCGAATACCTTGAAAGCATCGATATGGTTGCTGCCGAAAAACACGAAAGAGAACTTGCAAAATACGCAGAAGACATTCTAGATACTTTTGAAGGACTTCATATTATCGGTGAAGCAAAAAACAAAACGAGCGTTGTTTCATTTACGGTTGATGGCTTACATCCTTTTGATATTGGAACTTTATTGGACAAACAAGGAATTGCAGTTAGAACTGGTCACCATTGTACACAACCTTTAATGGACTTCTTTAAAATTCCAGGAACGGTTAGAGCATCTTTTGCTTTTTACAATACACGTCAAGAAATTGATTTGTTTGTTGAGGCATTTGAAAAAAGTTTATCCATGTTAAAATAAACCCATGTCAATAGAAGAAAAACAACAAGAAATCATTGCTGAATTCAACGTTTTTGACGATTGGATGGAAAAATACGAGTACATCATTGATTTAGGAAAAGATTTACCACTGATTGCTCCAGAATTTAAAACAGATGACCGACTAATTGAAGGCTGTCAATCTCGCGTTTGGTTACATTCTGAATTCAAGAACAACTTAATGGAATATTCTGCCGATTCAGATGCAATTATTACTAAAGGAATCATTGGATTGTTGATTCAGGTAATGAACAAAGAAACTCCAGAAACAATTTTAAAAACCGATTTGCATTTTATCAAAGAAATTGGATTACAAGAACACTTATCCCCTACTCGCGCAAACGGATTGCTGGGAATGGTAAAAAGAATGAAAACAGAAGCACTTAAATACATTAACAACTAATGGGAACACAACAATTAGAAGACAAAATTGTCGCTATGCTAAAGACAATTTATGACCCTGAAATACCAGTTGACATTTATGAATTGGGATTGATTTACGAAGTGAAAATCGACAAAGAAAATAACGTTGCCATAGATATGACTTTAACTTCTCCGAATTGCCCTGTGGCAGAAAGTTTACCTAAAGAAGTTGAAGATAAGGTTGCATCAGTAGAAGGCGTTACTTCCTCCAAAGTAAATATTGTCTTTGATCCATCATGGGACAAAGATATGATGAGTGAAGAAGCTAAATTAGAATTAGGTTTTTTATAAACTATCAAAAAACTAAAAATCCCAGTTTCAGCAATTGAAACTGGGATTTTTTATGTCTTTATATATTCAACTTAGATTTTGAAATAAACCTCTACACGTCTATTTAAAGCTCTACCTTTCGGAGAGGTGTTTAAGAATTTAGGTCTTGATTCACCAAACGAACCCGTTTGAACTCTACTTGGATCAATACCTTGATTTAATAAATACTTACGTAGCGATTCTGTTCTTTTTTGTGATAATAATTGATTGAACTCATCCTCACCTGTAGCATCAGCATGTCCTTCAAGAACAATTGAGGAACCTGGATTTGCTTTTAATAATGCAACAATTTCGTTCAAAAGCGGATATAAGTTTGGTTGAATACTTGCATCGTTTAATACAAAGTGAACATCCACCAAGCTTGTTAAGCCTTCTTTACTCGTTACTACATTCGGATTGGAGTTATTGTTTTGATTGTTTCCATTACCCTGTCCGTTATTCGAACCATTATTGTTGCCATTCTGACCACCATTGTTGTTGCCATTCTGACCACCGTTGTTGTTGCCATTTTGACCACCGTTGTTGTTGCCGTTCTGACCACCGTTGTTGTTGCCGTTCTGACCACCGTTGTTGTTGCCATTCTGACCACCATTATTGTTGCCATTCTGACTACCATTGTTGTTGCCATTCTGACCACCATTGTTGTTGCCATTCTGACCACCATTGTTGTTACCATTCTGACCACCGTTGTTGCCGTTCTGATTATTTGTCAATAATTCATTTGGATCTTTTCCGTTTTCAGAACCTTGTAAATTATTATTGTTTTTACTTGGTAAAGAATCAGAACCGTTTTGACTTGAGTTGTTATTAGGGTTTCCATTAGAATTATTAGTAATAACTCTATCTTTTTCATTATTCTTGATCGCTAATAATAAATCTTGAGGACAACCTTCATTTTCAAATGTCCCCGGAATATCAATACATTTATCGACTAAATCAGAGACTCCATCACCATCTGTATCGATATTTTTTAAACTCACTCCTCTTCGATTTACGATATTTCCGATTGGTGTGTCTTTTTCATCGTCCATAAAATTTGCTACACCATCACCATCGTCATCACGAAGGTTTGATTGCAACTGTTTATTTAAACTATCCAGATTTCTATTTTCATCTTCCAAGTATGTCATATCAGGGAAACAAGGTGTAAATGCCCAATCCATGTGAGAAGCGTATTTCCCTAAATAAAAATTCAACCCAATTGTTCCATTTGCATAGAATCCATCAAAACCTCTGTTAAATACACTATTATACATATCCCAAGTGTATTGCTGATAAATATGCCAAACAAATGAAATATCGGTGGTGATTGAAAATCGCTCATTAATTTTGTATTGAGGAGCAAGTCCAAACATGAAATTGACCATTTTATCTGTTTCTGGATTTACCTTACTCCAAAGCCAAGACATTCCTCCACCAGTATGGAAAAGCAAACTTGTTTTCTCAGAAAAATTTTCAAATTGTAAAAGTCTTCCAACATCTAAAACAAATTGAACAGAAGTTCGAGCGTAATGTGATGTAAATGGTTGACTAATTCCTGTATAGTTGTAAAGACTTGTTTTATCGTGTCTAATTCTGTCAAAACCTATATCCCATTTCAAACCATATTTGTTATTAAACATAAATCTTGTACCTGCTGAAATGTGATAAAGACCTATCGTATTTGACCAATAACCTGTTGTGTAAGGTTTTACAGCGTTTGAAACGCCCGGGTTTAATTCGATTGACCAACGATTATTGTAGCCTTGTGAAAAAACTGAGTTTGATAGAATTAAAAGAAAAACAATTGTAAATACCGCGTGACGCATTATGATTTTTTTACAAATATAAATAAATTAATGTACTTAAATAAAATGAAATCTCAATCCTTTGATAATATGAACCTTACAAGTCGAAATTTATTCAAATCATAATATTCCAATTCCATTGATTTTTTTGTCAGAAGAATAATTCGCGCATTAATTGAATCTGAAGCTATTTTAAAATAAATACGGTCGAATTTTGAATTAAAAATATAGTTTTCTTGTTCTACTTTAAATGTGTCTTTAATAGTAAATCCATTCAAATTCAAAAATTTATAAGCCACATTTGCATTGATAATTTTCTCGTCTGAAAGAAAATTAAAAGTACCATTTGGAATAGAATCGAAATACATAAACCCCTCTCCATCTTGCACTTGCATAAAATCAACTGTCCAATTTCCATCTAGTTTTTTAGCAACCCGATTTTCCTTCGAACAAGAAAATAAACAAATCAAGAAAGCAACTATTAAAAACTTAAATTTCATTGTAAAGCAGCTAAAACCATTGCGTGAATACCCGTTTTTATTGCATTTGCATCAATATCAAATTTTGGATGATGAACTCCATAATTAATTCCCTTTTCATTATTTGCAACACCTAAACGAAAGAAAACAACAGGGATTTTTTGACTGTAAAAAGCAAAATCCTCAGCAGTCATACGAATAGGAAGTGCGTGTACAAAATCCTTTCCGAAATGAAACTCAAAATTCTCAGTCAATTGAGTTGTCAATGTTTCATCGTTTTTCAAAAAAGGATAACCTTTTGAAATTTTAAGATTAATCTTTCCCTTAAATTCATCGGCTATTTTTTCTGCCAATTCTAACAGTTTTTCATGCGCCAAAGCTCTCCACTCTTCATTCATTGTGCGAAAAGTTCCTTTTAATTCACAAGTTGAAGGAACAACATTCGTAGAACCTAATGCTTCAAAACGTCCGAATGTTAATACATGTGGAATTTCGGAAGGACAAATTAACGCTAATAATTCTTTAGCTTCTAGAACAAACTTTGCTCCCATCATCAATGGATTGACACATTTTTCAGGTAAGGCACCATGTCCTCCAATTCCTTGTATCGAAACATGAATTTCATCACTTGATGCCATATACAATCCCGGACGAAGACCTAAATGACCAGCTTCAAATTCAGGAAACACATGTAAACCATACATTTTTTCCACTTTTGGATTTTCTAAAACACCCGCTTTAATCATTAAACTAGCGCCTCCAGGGTTGGTTTCTTCTCCTGGTTGAAAAATTAATTTTATTGGCTGTGATAAGTTTTCTTTTATTTCATTCAGAATTTCTGCTGCACCAAGTAATACAGAAGTGTGAACATCATGACCGCAAGCATGCATGATTCCATCATTAATAGATTTGTATTCAACTTCATTTTCTTCTTGAATTGGCAAAGCATCCAAATCGGCTCTTAATCCAATACAGCTTTGATTTTCTGCATGATGATTTGCTTTTATTACACCAACAATTCCAGTACCTGCAACCTCTTTTTCAAATGGAATTCCTAATTGTGCTAATTTTTCTGCAACAAATTCCATCGTTTTAAATTCTTCAAAGGATAATTCAGGATGTTGATGTAAATATTCTCGGTAACCAACAATTCGCGGGTAAATTGATTCTATCTTACTAAGAATAAGTGAATTTAAATTATGCTTCATTTGAATTTACAGCTGTATAACCTGACATTATTAATCGAACAGAAACATAGGCAAGTAAGATTCCGAAAACCAATTTGACCATTCCTGGTGATAATTTAAGTGAGAGTTTTGAACCTATATAAGCACCAACCACAAAAGTTGAAGCCACAATTAATCCAAACTTCCAATTTACATTATCTGTTTTCCAATAATTAATGACTGCAAAAAGTACAACTGGCATAGACAAAACAAATAAACTTGTTCCTTGCGCTTGATGTTGCGTTAAACCTAGAAAAAAAACTAAAGCTGGAACAATAATGATTCCTCCACCTACACCAACAAATCCACTTAGAATTCCTGCGAATAATCCAATAAAAACAAGAATTATAATTGTTTGAATGGTCATACATTAAATTTTATCAAATGTAAGAAAGAATATGATTTATTTGAAATTCGATTCAATCGCTTTTGGTTTGTGAATATTCTTGGATGCAACTAATACAATTGAAAAAAAAACAAAAAAAAGTAGTTGCAATGCTAACCAAATCGAATTGGGAGAAAAAATGCTTAAAACAAAAAACAGACCCGAAAATGAGCTAATTCCAACCAAGAAAAATTTCTTTTCTTTTTTCAGACTAGCTGAAATTAATAG
>VEQH01000032.1 GCA_018883325.1 Flavobacteriales bacterium
TTTTTGCTTTCTGCAAGGTTGTTGTGTGCTTCGACGCACTCAGCAACAAATTTTCTTTCTTGAAAGTCATACTTATTTTTTAAAAGTTGACTTTTACATACGAGAAAACACTATTTTTAGATCATGGTAACACGATGCAGGCTAGCGAAGCTTTTGTTCAACAGTAGTTTGTCCTTCAGGTGACCAAAGATAAGTTCCTCCAGTTGCTGAAACCGCAGTTGATAAATTAAAACCTTGTCCTAAGCAAACATCAGTTGGACCTTGAATGGTAACAGTTGGTCTCTCATTAACGACAATTGTCACAGAAGTAGGATTAAAACAAGCTCCTCCAGTTGGAGTAAATGTAAAGTTAAAACTGCCAGCACTTGCTGTAGATAATGTTCCGTTCCAAGTTCCTGAAATGCCATTTTGTGAGCTTGTTGGCAAAGGATTTACAGTTTCACCAACACAATATGGACCAAAAGTTGGGAAGCTTGCTGTTCCTCCACTACTAATCGCAATGGAATAAGTACCATGGGAGCAAGTTGATCCCGGACTCAAACTGACATTCAAAGTTCCAGATGTTCCAGCGCCCCACGTGACATTTATTGAATTTGTTCCATTTCCTGAATTGATTGTTCCTCCTGTAATCTGCCAATTGGAAGTTGTACCTGGTACGGCGTCAATTGTGTAAGTTGCAAGCTCATTTTGACAAACTGAAAGTGGACCAGTGAAACCACTTATCGATGAATTGACAATGTTAACAGGTTTAATCACGGTGTCAATTCTACATGCTTGATAAACAATCATTTCTACTTGATATGTTCCAATAGCTGAAAAAGTAAAAGTTGGATTTATAAGGTTTGAAGTTCCTTGTGTGGCGAAGTTCCAGCGAATTGAATCGTAAGCTTGTGGAATTTGTGCTGTAAATTGAGTGTTAGCATTCAAACACGTATCGCTAACAGTAAAGTCGATTTCTTCCTGAAAATAACTTTGTAGAAAATTTGGTAAACCATAGCGAGACAATTGACCGTTTGCTGGTGAAGATTCATTTCCTCCTAAATCTAAACCTAATTCTACCCAAGCACACGCACCAACAGTACCGTTATAATTGTTCGGATTGGTGATTTTACCGAGGTATTTTCTACCATTATTTGCACTTCCTCCGTCATTTGTATTTCTCGCAACATAAATGTTTCCATCCTTCGCAAGTTGCATTGAACCAACATTCGCTTGTGTAGGAATATTCACTCTACTTGCATCCACATTCGCAGCCATCAAATTATATTGATAGATCAGTTTACTTGGATTCAGATCATACCAACTGTTCATATATAGAACTTTGCTGTCGGGTGAAAATTCTACTCCATAAGCCCAACCGATATTTGTTAAAGTAATCGGGATTGGAGAGCGTCCCCGTTTGATTATTGAAATTTAAAACTTGTCCTTTGTTGTTGCTATTTCCTGTGTCAGCGATTCTTTTTCCATCCGGTGAAGCTTTCAAAATACCGATTGAAGCATTCGTGTTTCCTGCCCAAGATTCACCAATTGCAGGACTACTCATTAAGGTTGGTGGATTGGTGTCATCAATTAAATAAATCAAAAATTTATTACTTCCATATTCGTGTGCTAACACCCAAACGTCTTCACCATTACAATGTAGAACAGCGCAAACCTTTTCTTGAATGCGATTATTCGGTGAAATATTGATGTTTTTTTGGTTTGAAACCACATCACCAAAACCGTTATTTAAGGTCATATCGATTACAGAATAATACAACCTTGCAGGTGATAAACCTGTGCCACCGCCTGAAGGAACGGAAAACAGATAATAAATGCTTGAACTTCCAGGTTTTGGTACAATTACGCCAGATTGTGCTGAAGATGGGTCACCATTTAAACCAAAACCATTTGGTATTTGAACATTGTTGCGGTCCCAAACTTTGATTCCGTCTGAATAAAATTGTAATTGTCCAGCGGCATTTGAAATTGAAGCGACTCCTTCCCAAGCATTCATTTGACTTCCGGTTAATATTGTTGGTGGATTCGTTCCAAATGAAACAGCTGCTTTATTTCCAAAATACCAGTTATCAGCTTGATTTTGAGAAAATAAGTTGGTTGAAACAAATAAAATTAAAAGGAAGAATAGAGTATTCAAGCGCATTTTTGGAGAGATTTGAGTGCAAAGTTAGGTAAAGTTGATTTAAAACAAAAAAGGCATCCAAATTGAATGCCTTTTAATAATAAGTATTTAAATATTAACCATTTAAAGCTTCAGCTCCACCAACGATTTCTAAGATTTCGTTTGTAATTGCAGCTTGACGTGCTTTGTTGTAGCTAAGTTTAAGATTCTTTTGAAGTTCCTTCGCATTGTCAGTTGCTTTGTGCATTGCAGTCATACGCGCACCGTGTTCAGCGGCAAAAGAATCACGAATTGCTTTAAAAACTTGTAATTTCAATGATTTCGGAATCAAGTCTTCAACGATTTCATTTTTAGATGGTTCAAAAATGTAATCACCTGCAGCGTTTGAACCTTCAGAAACAGTTGGAATAATTGGTAAAAATTGTTCTGCTTCAACTGATTGTGTTGCAGCATTGATAAAACGATTGTAAACCAAAACAACTTTATCATATTCTTTTGCTTTGAAACCGCGCATCACTTCTTCAGCGATTTTTGCAACATTTTCAAATTTTAAATCTGCGTAAACATCCTCTAATGGAGCTAAAGTTGGGTTGATATAATAATTAGGTGTGTTTTTGTAAGCATCCTTAATTTTTTTACCCAAGCACAACAATTTCACATTTTTGTTTGCGTAATCTTCTTGCATTAACGCAGCAACTCTTTTGATGATATTGTTGTTGAAACCTCCACACAAACCACGATTAGAAGTGATACCGATAATTAATACCGATTTAACTTCTCTTGCATCTGAATACGCATTTTCAGATAAATCAAGGGTAGCGCTTAAATTTTCAAGAATCTCCTTTAATTTTCCAGCATACGGACGCATTGCTGTAACAGCATCTTGTGCACGTTTTAACTTCGCTGCTGATACCATTTTCATCGCAGAAGTAATCTGCATTGTGGAACCAACGGAGGTAATTCTATTTCGTATTTCCTTTAAATTAGCCATTTTTTTGAGTTAAAAGTGAAAAGTTAAGAATTAAGAGTGTTATTACTTTTCACTCTTAACTTTAAATTCTTCACTAATAATTAATATTTATCAGCTACTTCCTTTGCAACTTTTGTCAATGTATCAGTAATTTCGTCTGTATATTTTCCAGCTTTCAATGCTACTAATACATCTGCATGTTTCGCTTCTAAAACTGTCAAATAATCTTTTTCGAATTCTTTTACTTTGTTGATCGGAACGCGTTGCATCAAACCTTTTGTTCCAACATAGATAATCGCAATTTGCTTTTCAACTGGATATGGATCACCTTCTTTTTGTTTCAAGATTTCCACGTTTCTTGCTCCTTTATCCAATACTGATTTTGTAGCAGCATCAAGGTCAGAACCAAATTTCGCAAACGCCTCTAATTCTCTATATTGTGCTTGGTCTAATTTCAAAGTACCAGCAACTTTTTTCATTGATTTGATTTGAGCGTTACCTCCAACACGAGATACAGAGATACCAACGTTGATTGCTGGACGAATACCTGCGTTGAACAAGTCACCTTCCAAGAAAATCTGTCCGTCAGTAATCGAAATTACGTTTGTTGGGATATAAGCAGAAACGTCTCCCGCTTGTGTTTCAATAATTGGTAATGCTGTCAAAGAACCACCACCTTTCACTAATCCTTTCATAGATTCTGGTAGGTCGTTCATTTGGCTAGCAATAGTATCATCAGCGATAATTTTTGCGGCACGCTCTAATAAACGAGAGTGTAAGTAGAATACGTCACCTGGGTAAGCCTCACGACCTGGAGGACGACGTAATAATAAAGACACCTCACGGTAAGCAACTGCTTGTTTTGACAAGTCATCAAACACGATTAATGCTGGACGTCCTGAATCGCGGAAAAACTCACCAATAGCAGCACCAGTCATAGGAGCATAAAACTGCATCGGAGCAGGATCAGAAGCGTTAGAAGCAACAATTGTTGTATAAGCCATTGCACCAGCATCTTCTAATTTTTTAACGATTCCAGCAACTGTTGAACCTTTTTGTCCAACAGCTACATAAATACAGTATACAGGTTCTCCTCTATCGAAGAATTCTCTTTGATTGATAATCGTATCGATTGCAACAGTTGTTTTTCCTGTTTGACGGTCACCGATGATTAACTCACGTTGTCCACGTCCGATTGGAATCATCGCATCTACCGCTTTGATACCTGTTTGCAAAGGCTCATTTACAGGTTGACGGAAGATAACACCTGGCGCTTTACGCTCGATTGGCATTTCATATAATTCACCTTGAATTGGTCCTTTACCATCGATCGGTTGCCCTAAAGTATCAACAACACGACCAACCATTCCTTCACCAACTTTTACAGAAGCAATTTTTCCTAAACGACGAACTGTATCACCTTCGTTTACACTAGATGAACGACCAAGAATTACGGCTCCAACATTGTCTTCTTCCAAGTTCAAAGCGATACCTTGCGCACCACTTTTGAATTCGATAAGTTCACCATATTGAACACCATTCATTCCATAAATACGAGCGATACCGTCTCCTACTTGTAGAACGGTTCCAACTTCTTGTAGTTCAGCTTCTGAGCGAAAACCTGAAAGTTGTTCTCTTAAAATTGCTGAAACTTCTGCCGGTTTAATATCTGCCATTTTGTTTTGTATTAATTGTGCTTTGTTTTATTTTGATAATTCTTGTTTCATTCTTAGTAACTGAGTTGCCACAGATGCATCGAACTGTTTGTCTCCCATTCTAACTACAAATCCACCAACGATTGTTTCGTCAACGATTTCCGTAATTTCTAATGTACCTTTTACAGTAGCGCTAATTTTTGCAATGATGTTTGCTTTTGTTGCTGCATCTAAAGCACGAGCACTTGTAATTGTAATCGGAACAATTCCTTTGTATTCTTTAACTTGACTGATGTAAGAATGCGCTATTTCAGTGATGAAACGCTCTCTACCATTCTTAGTAATCAAGGCGATAAAAGAAAGTGTCAAAGGTTCAAACTCTCCGAATAATTTGTTCAATACGTCAATTTTCTTGTCGATATTGATAATTGGAGAATTTAAAAACACTTGAAACTCATTTGTTTCTTTTGCCGCTGTAAGAATACGTTGCATATTAGATTCAATAGCTTCCACCTTTTGTTGATCAACTGCTAATTCTAACAATGCTTTCGCGTATCTTGATGCTGATTTTGCTGATTTCATCTCTGAATTAATTCATGTTAATATCACCAACCAATTTGTCAGCTAATGCTTTTTGTTTTTCATCAGATGCTAATTCACCTCTGATAACTTTTTCAGCAATTTCTAAAGACAATGCAGCAACGTGTGTTTTCAATTCTGCCATTGCAGCAGCTTTCTCACTGTTGATTGTATGTCTTGCACTTTCAACGATTTTATCAGCTTCTAATTTTGATTTAGATTTTGCTGCTTCAATCATTTGATTTGCTGATTCTTTTGCTTCTTTCAAGATGTTATCTCTTTCAGCTCTTGCTTCTTTTAAAATTTTGTCATTTTCAGCTTGTAAAGCTTGCATTTCAGAACGCGTTTTCTCAGCTAATTCTAATGCTTCAGTGATTTTTTGCTCTCTTGCATTTACAGCAGAAAGAATTGGTTTCCAAGCAAATTTTGCTAATAAGAAAAGTAGGATGCAAAATACAAGTGCTGTCCAAAATAAAAGTCCTAAATCTGGTAATATTAAATCCATTTTATTCTAAATTTTAATTTTTTAAGTTTTCAAAAATAAAGTGTGTTACAACCAACCGTTGCAACACACTTTAAAGTTTTACTTGTTTCCTCCAAGTAGACCAACTACTACTCCGAAAAGAGCAACACCTTCGATTAACGCTGCTGCGATAATCATAGCTGTTTGAATTTTTCCTGAAGCTTCTGGTTGACGTGCGATAGCGTCCATTGCTGAACCACCGATTTTACCAATACCTAATCCTGCTCCTAATACTGCAAGACCTGCTCCAATTGCTGCGATACTTCCGTACATATTTATGTAGTTTAAAAAATTACTAATTAATGGTGTGCTTCTTCAACTGCCGCACCGATAAACAATGCTGATAACATTGAGAATAAGAAAGCTTGTAAAAAAGCAACTAATAATTCCAATACAGAGATAAACAATGCCATTGGAACTGATAATCCTCCCCAAGCAACATTTTTGTTGATGAAGATAATTGAGATTAATGCTAAAATAATGATGTGACCTGCAGTGATGTTTGCGAACAAACGAACCATCAATGCGAAAGGTTTTGTAAAAATCCCAACAATTTCAATTGGAATCATAATAACTAAAAGCGGAATTGGAACTCCTGGTGTAGCGAAAATATGTTTCCAATAATTTCCATTCGCAGAAAATAAAGTTACGATTAAAGTACAGCAAGCCAAGAAGAAAGTAACTGTAATGTTCCCTGTTAAATTCGCACCACCTGGTAGGAAAGGAACTAAACCTAACATATTGTTCAACCAAATAAAGAAGAAAATTGTCAATAAATAAGGAACGTATTTTTTGTATTTGTGTTTATCGATGTTTGCTTTAGCAATGTCGTCTCTAACCATGATAATAATTGGCTCCAAAAATTTAGCAATTCCTTTCGGCGCAACAGCCCCATTTTTCTTGTAGAAACCAGCAATACTAAACATGATAACCAAAATCAAAATTGCTCCGAAAAACAAAGAAAGTACGTTTTTTGTAATTGAAAAATCAAGAGGTTTTGCGTTGTGTGGGTGACCATCCTCGAAGTGTAATTTTCCCTCTTCAGTTTTATAAATTTTCTCATGAAACAAAGCGTAACCCTCTGCTGGACCTGTTCCTCTCATGTAATGAATGTAATCTTTAGAGTTTTCTGCTAATACAGAATCCTTTTCTCCGTGGTAAAAATTACTTGAACTAAATGTTTTTAATCCACCGTCCACTAAAATTACAGGGAGATAAATAGAGGTTCCACCATGCTCTGGACCAAATAGATGCCATTCGTGAGCGTCTTTGATGTGGTGCATAATCATCTCACCAACGTTAAACTCTTTTTCTTCTTTGTGACCTTCGTTAGCAAATACTGCATTGAAAGACAGACTGGTTAAGATAACCAACAGAAATGATTTGAATAGATTTGAAAGCGTCATGAACTAAAGTTTCTCTTGTGGGTTTTCAAAATTTGGCGCAAAGGTAGTTAAACTTTATTAACAAACAATAATAAAGAGAGATTGCATATTTTATTTTTCAATAATTTGATGAATTACTGTGCAATTAAAGCTGAAAAATTCCAATCTAAATGGACTGTTTGTGGTTTGGGTTCAATGGTTATTTCAAATTGAGTTAAAAGTTAAAAACGAAGAGTTAAGAGTAAAAAGCTCCTTACTAAAACTTAGTAACCTTCCTCCGCTCCTTCAATACATTGTTCTCCACCTGCAAAAAATACTCCCCAGCAGCCAATGCACTTATATCCAAAGGCAAACTCTCTGTGTTTTTGGGAACGTTGATTTTTCTAACAAGCCGACCACGGGCATCAATAACAAGCAATTGACTATCAGACGACAAACCAGAAAATTGAACCGTTAAGTTGCCGTTTGTGGGTGAAGGATAAACCAACCATGAAAAACTAGTTGGTGGTGGCGTGATTGTATCTTGCGGAATAGTAACAAAAACAGTAACGCTATCCATTAAATCCACAATACATGGAACCGTTTCTGAAGTATCAATGAGCCCAAAATAGTAGGTGGTAGTGACCTCAGGCGTGGCGATGGGATTGAGAATAGTTGTATCACTCAAACCATCACTTGGCCACCAACGATAGACCAAATCGTTCCAACAACCCTCACAATTGGCTTGCAGTGAAACACTTTCTCCCAAAGTATCAATTTCTCCTCCAAGCCCTGCGGAGATTTCTGGGAGTTCATACACACCGAAGTCGTCGAAGTAGTAGTAAGCGTAACCACAAGGATATATTTCAGGACATGTAAAATTTACTTCTTGAAATAAATCAAAGCAGCCAATAGTCATGTAATTTTCATTTCCAGTTGCTTCATAAACACCTTTCACTAGAGACCAATTTAACGTATCTCTAGGGACATATTTACAATTAACTCCATTATTTAAAACAATTCTGTTAAAATTATTTTGCAAAACAGAATCTTTCGTAAATCTAGCTTGAATACAATCAGTTGACGAAAATTGCAAGCTTGGGGTAACGACATAAAATGAAACACAGTATTTTTTCTGATTTAATTTTGAATTAAGTTTTACCTCTAAATACTCTCTACCACTAACACCAATACTATTTGGTAAAACGCCAGCACCTACGAATCCATCGCCTGTTCTAGGATATTGAAAACCAATGAAATTTGAAGGAACTGTACCATTACAACTATGCCAAAAATCAGTGCTACTCCCCCCACAATTCAAAGGTTCAGGCTGCGCAGGCGAAAACCATGGAACTGCCCTACAAATCTTATTCGCTCCGCTTAGAGAAGGATTTCCAGATAAATAGGGACAAGTATCAAAAATTTCAAAACTAGGATTTGGAACTAGATTAACTTGCGCTTTTGAAGAATTTGAAATACAACAATTCAGCAAGAGAAAAAATAGAATTTGAACCAATTCGAAACCAAATCCCAGAATGTATTTTTTGTTTTGATTATTCAAGATCAAGGTTTTTTAATTGAGGAAGATTCAATAAAGACTTCATTTGAGAAATAGCAATTTGATTTAATTGTATCAAGCGATGTACCAACAGCGTGCATTGCTTTTAACCAATTTTTTACCGATAAAACAAAATTATTACTACCAGAGGTATTTTTAATTATACCGAATTCGGTATAATTAAAATCAGGATTATACAACGATTCCCATTCTCCCAAGTATTCAATAGTACTTTTTAAGCTCAACCATTTGATAATAACAATTTCTTGAAATTGACTTTTAGCCATATCCGTCAATGAAATATAATCATCATTTGCTTCTGAAAGGATCGTTATTTCAGCTCCATCAATGGCAATTTCCCTAGTTTTTGTCATACATTCGAATACTTGTAGAACTAAATATACAACAAATTTTCAAATCAAAATCCACTACCAAAAAATAGAACTACCTTATTTTCATTCAAAGAAACAACTTTTCACTCTTCATACATGACGCTCTACTTCGTTCCGGTCAGTACCTTCGGCTCTTCACTAAAACTTCGTAACCAAAAAATAGAACTACCAAAATTTTCATTCAAAGAAAAAACTCCCAATTTCATCTGTCAGCTGACAGACAAATTTTCAAATTAAAATTTCCTTTTACCTTCTCGCTTTTTTATACAACTGAATCGCAATCATCAAACCTATTGCAACACCAAAAAAACCAAGTGTTCCGTAAATCCAGTTTAAACTGTTTTTTAAAACGACTAAAAACACAATCGCTACCAAAAATAAAGTGGCCAATTCGTTCCAAAGTCGCAATTGATTGGATTTCCATTTACACGTTCTTTTAAAGATGTCGAACATTATTTTTTGACAATAGAAATGATAAGCCAAAAGCAAAACAACAAAACTTAGTTTCAAGTGCATCCAAGGCATTTTGAGAAAAGCAGGATTTAGATACAACATCCAAATACCGAAAACAACAGACAAAACCATCGCTGGAGTGGTAATAATCCACCACAATTTTTTTTGCATCACCACGAATTGCTCAATTAAAATGGATTTTTTAGGTTCTTCCATATCTTTTGCCTCTTGGGCATAAATGAACAAGCGAACAATGTAAAACAAGCCTGCGAACCAACTCACCACAAAAATGATGTGTAGCGCTTTAATAACATTAATATCTGTTTGCATGTGACAAATTTATACTTTCTTTGCTTTTAAAAGTGGAACGAATTAAAATCATTGGCAATTGTATGCTATCAAAATTGAATTTCAAAAACTTCATGCTTTTTATCTGTTGCATTTTTGCAATCACAGCAACTTGTGCGCAAGACAAACAGTTTTCTATCGAAGGAAGTTTTCAAGGTAAGAATTTATTTGTGCGCAATCCTCCTCAATCTGATGGTTTTGGGTTTTGTGTTTCAAAAGTTTTAGTGAATGGTGAAATTCTCCCAGCTTCTATTCAGAATTCAAATTTTGAAATTGATTTTTCACTCTTTGAAATTAAAAAAGGAGAGAAGGTTTTTGTGGTGCTTTCTCATGCTGAGGGTTGTCATCCTGAATTTATAAACGCAGAAGTTTTATTGCCAAAAAGCACATTTGATTGTGTTGAAATTAAAGCAGAAAGCAATGGCGTGGTGAATTGGCAAACAAAGGGTGAAAATGGTTCTTTGGATTTTATTATTGAACAATATCGCTGGGGACGTTGGGTTGAGGCAGGACAAGTTAAAGGGAATGGTATGAATCAACTTAACAAGTATACTTTTCAGCTTTCACCTCATTCTGGCTTGAATAAAGTGCGCGTTTCCCAAATTGACAATACAGGAGAAAAGCGAAGTTCTAAAGAAGTTTCATTTCAATCTTCGATTTCAAAAGTTAAAATGTTGCCCGTAAAAGTGACAGATTATTTATACTTCAAAGCAAACGGCAAAAGTATTAAGACGAAATTTGAAGTATATGATGCTTTTGGTAATTTGTTAAAGCTAGGCTACAATGAAAAAGTAGATTGTCAAAATTTGGTGAATGGCGTTTATTTTGTAAACTTCGACAACACCACCGAAAAATTTATAAAAATCGACCAATGATTAAAAAAATTGAACATTTAGGAATTGCTGTAAAAGATTTAAGTGTTGCTATTCCTTTGTATGAAAAACTATTTCAAACGCCTTGTTACAAGACAGAATCTGTTGAATCAGAAGGGGTTAAAACTGCTTTTTTTCAGATTGGCGAATCCAAAATTGAACTTTTAGAAGCGAGTAATCCCGAATCACCAATTGCTAAATTTTTAGAAAAGCGAGGAGCGGGATTTCATCACGTAGCTTTTGAAGTTAGTGACATTGAGGAAGAAATAAAACGCTTATCAAACGAAGGTTTTCAATTGATTCACGCAACTCCAAAAGATGGTGCTGATAATAAAAGAATTGCGTTTTTACACCCAAAATCAAGCGATGGACTTTTGGTTGAATTGTGTATGGAACGTTAGAATTTTGAATTGTTAATGTTGAATTTTTAATTGGGATTTCTACTCGAAGAAAATCTAAATAAATCTTAACTCGAAGGAAGGGTTTTTGATTTCTTGCACTGAGTTTACCGAAGTGTTGATGCTTGGTTTTTAGTTGGGATTTTAAACTTTTAAAAATTCATCATTCATCATTAAACATTCAACATTAAAAATTATTTAGAGTCCAATTTGTAAGAAATCCCTATTCCTAAAACAGATTTGAATTGTGTGCGCGGACCAAAACCTCCGTTTACATCCCGAATATTTATATCGTCGTCGTAGATTAAATTCCATTGCGCAGAAGCTGTAAATAGAGAATTCACCCTAAAAATCAACAATAATTCAGCGTTGATATCAATGTTTTGTGGATTTTTCAAGTAATTGCTAAATAATTCCAACTTCGATTTCATTTCAATGTTTTTAGCAAGTATTTGGTCGTATTTCATCTTGAAATAAGCACCATATTCTTGACGGTAACGACTTCCTTTTTCCACACCGAACGCACCTGCGGCCGACAAAGAATCATCCATTACGAAAGTTGATTTTGCAGCAACAGGCGAGGCAAAAATGGAAAACTTATCACTTTTGATGTAGTCGATTCCAATAGCAAGATTCAAATATCCTGGAGCTAAAAAAGTGGAAACTTTCACTGAATCATTTGGATAATTGAAACCATCAGCCATTTGTGTTTTAAAGCCCGCATTTACAGAAGTGTAAAAATATTCTGAAAACTTCACTCCATAAGAACTCGACAAATCTAAACGATCGTCCGTTTTTTGAATCGTGTTTCCATTTTTCTTATCCAAATACATAATTCCACCGAGTGCAATACTTAAGTCATTCGACCATTTCATGTTACGCTTTGTGTATAAGGCACTTGCCCCGATTGATGCAATCATTGAAATGTTATTTCGTCCTCCTGCATTCCAATTTACAAATGAATTTTGAGTTCCATTTAACGAGTAAAGCGATTTTAGCTTCCAGTATCGAACAGAATCTTGCTGTGCGTGCATAGAATTTTTTAATAAAAAGACTACTGATAATAAGGTAAATAACTTAATTTTGTGCATCGTAAATTTTTAATCCACAAAAGTAATGTTCTCTAAAATTGTCTTTTCAACACTTGTTTGGAATCTTTTAACACTTCATTGTTTCTCACAACAAACAAATTATGCTGAAAAGTCGAATTGGGCTGTGTTTCCGGGTAATTACACCAAGGAACTCAAAAGCTATTTGAAAGATTCAAGTTTGTTAACCAAAGTGGACGTTTTTTACGTTTACCCGACTGTGTTTTTAGATAAAGCAGACGAGCGATGGAACATTCCGTTGGAAGATGAAAATCAGCGTAAAAAAATTCTAGACAATGTCATTCGTTTTCAAGCATCAGCATGGGTAGAAGCAGGAAGTATGTATGTTCCGTATTACCGCCAAGCACATATTCGTTCGTATCGAAATTTAGAATCAGGTGGAAGAGAAGCACTGTTATTGGCCTATTCTGACGTAAAAGCAGCTTTTCAATATTATTTAGATAATCACAACAATGGCCGACCAATTATTTTAGCTGGACATAGTCAAGGTTCGACGCATTTGATGTTGTTGTTGAAAGAATTTTTCGATAATAAACCGCTTCAAAATCAGTTGGTTGCAGCATATTTACCAGGAATTGGGGTTAAGAAAAATGAATATCAAAGCTTGAAATTGCTAACAGATTCAACGCAAACGGGAGGATATGTTAGTTGGAATACATTTAAAAAGAAACTGAGCAAAGAAAAATACGAAAATTGGTACAAAGGTTCATCGGTGGTAAATCCTGTTACTTGGGATTTGTCGAAAACCGCCGAGCGTAAGCTTCACAAAGGATTTTTATTCAATAATAATTCCATTTATAGACAATCGTTTACAACGCACTTGATCGACGGAGCAATTTGGATTTCAACTCCTCATTTCCCCTACCGTAGTATGGCTTGGACAATGGACGATTACCACATTGGCGACGTAAATCTTTTTTGGGAAGATGTGCGTCATAACTCGAAGTTGAGAGCGAATGAATTTATAAAATCAAAGAAATAAAAAAGGAGCTCAATGATTGGAGCTCCTTTTGATTTTGTGTAAAAAAATACTAAAATTTATAAGAAAACCCTAGGTTTATTTTTAAAAAACTACTCATTACTGGATTAGGAACTGGATAATTAAATTCACTTCCAGAACTAATATTTGAAGGAGTTGTGCTACCATTGTAATAATTATAAATACTATAACTGTGTCTGTAAAAAAAATAGACTCTAGGTTCATAGGTTAAACCAAAGTTTAAATATAAATTTTTCCATAGAGAAAACTTAGTATTTATATTTAACTCTGAATGAAGGAATCCAGTATCAAAAAACTTTTCGTCAAACAAACCTAAAGAATTATAATAATTAGGAGTTCCATCATATTTTACCTCTAATGTGTATTCATATTTAATGAAATCTCTTTCACTTGTTGTCAAGTCTACACTTTCAAAATAATCTCTCTCAATAGGAATTCGCCTAACAATATTGTACCCGAGTTCTAATATTACTTTTGAATCATAAAAATGAAATTGTTTTGCTACGCCTAAACTTAAACCCAATCGTTTGTAATTGATATCAATATTAGTTGTAAAACCATGATAACCATATAGCGGTAGAGCGGCCTTATACATTGAATAATCTAAACCTCCTACCAAGAAAAGTTTAAACTTGTTATAAATTTGATACTTGTAACTAAAGGCATTATTTTGACAGTAATAAAATCTTGCCTTTCTATAAAGTTCTTCATTTGAAACGGGTTGGTCATCGATAGTATTTGGATAATATAATCCAATAGGTTTTAAAGATTGTAGTGGAAAACCAAAATCACCCCTGTATTGGAGTTCGTGGTTTTGTGCACGAACTACAAATGAAGTAGCTATAAATAAAATTTTAAAGAGTCTTTTCATGGACATGGATTTAAAATTAAATTTAAATGTAAATTATTATTTCCTTTTTTAAGAAAATGGCTAGATTTCAAATCACCATTTGTGATTTTTGAACGTTTATGTATATTGTATTCTCTTACACTAACATCTTTATCATTTGATCTTTCTTTATCATCTTCAGCATGCTCTCTTAGAACACAATTGTTATCTAAAAAATCACCTTCAACTTGAGTATAAATTCTCGCTCTTGATTTTTTGTAATTGCCATTATTTTGTCTTTCCCATGATTCCGTTTTAGAACCAATCCAAGATCCAGTAAAATTGGAGTTTGCCCAACACTCTGCAACTAATCTCCAATTTCCATTTCCACCCCAACCATAAACTTCTTTGTTTAATTCTGCACAAACAATATTTGTGTTAAAAGTAATTCTATCTGATGGAGTGAATCCATCTAATATTTCAACGTGTTCTCCATAAACATCAAATTCAAGAATAGATGTTACATTAAAATTCCCCGCAGTTAGATACTCATGGACAATTGTATTTGTTGTATTCAAATTACCATTATAATTATTAATTACTTGTGTAGTTCCATCTCCCCAATTTATAGTGATTTTTTGATTCGTCCCTAAAAAAGTTTCGTTAACATTACATCCAAATTTACAATCACCATTATCGTAATAAATATAAGATTTCCATAATTCGAAACTCAAACCTCTTTTTCTGCTACAGTCTTCTACAAAATGAGTAAGCTTAGGTATAGTTTGAAAATTAACATATTGATTAGATGGTAATGAAGCAATTCCTTTAGGTTTATTTTTTTTCTTTTTTGTACTGCTTACATTATATTGTCCTTCATTTTTAAAAAACTCGGAATTAATACCAAAAACATCATAATCAATTGCATTTTCTAATTGACTTATGCGTTTTGTTGCTTTGTATGCATCTTCATCTTCTGAATGAAAGCTAATTATTTCATCGATACTGTGATAGTAATAAATTGAATCTCCAACTCCTATGAATTTAAATTCATTGAATATAGATTTAATCACGTCATCATTAATGAAGTCTTCTTTATTCATATCCTCAATTTCTTTTTCAGTAAACTCACCATTTTCGTAATCATACTTAGCATTAAAGTAGTTTTTGTATGAAATAAAAATAGGAAAAAGATTTTGAATTGAATCTAGTTTTAAAGATCTTACTTCAGAATCATCATCGTCCAAAAGATACTCATTGCTCACTAAATCAATAAAGACCCTTAAATGTGTTGTATCCGTAAAAAACAAAGTCCCATCAATACAAATCGGCAATTCACTTCCAATCTTAGTCATTAAGTATGTATTTACACTTGAACCTAATTTTTGACCTAAAACAACTTCTTGAACATCGGGAATAATTAAAACTACTCGATTATCTTTTCTATGTGTAGTATCAATTTTAAGTTCTTGATTCAATTTGATATTAGAAGAGTAGGTAGAACTTTTATAATAGTTATTAGTGCCATCTTGTTGGATAATACAGTACTTAAATAAACCTAATTCAACAACCGACCTAACTGTTCCATCAATTTGATTTTGAACAAATCCAAATTTGGAAATTATTAGAAAAAGAAATAAAAATGTAATTTTCTTAAGATTTTACATAACTTAAATTTTTAAATGAATAGTTCTTTGATTTTCAGTGCGTAAACACCTTCTTTACATGCAGTTGCAACTTGCTTGTGTAAAATTGAAAAAAAAAAAATGAAAAACAAGTAATTATCCGCTGGGTTTTATTAACACTCTCAAGAATAAAAATGAAAAAGTTTGTTAAAAACTATGGTTTTTATTGAGACTTCAACTCCTCATTTCCCCTACCGTAGTATGGCTTGGACAATGGACGATTACCACATTGGCGACGTAAATCTTTTTTGGGAAGATGTGCGCCACAATGCAAAATTGCGAGCAAGAAAGTTTGTAAATGGGGAAGTAAAATAGTCCAATTTAATTCCCCAATATTTTTCTTTAATTTTCTTATTTTATTCAACTTACTCTTACTCAATAAGTAATTGATAAATAGATTTTTATTATTTTTTTGATTACTTTGATTTTGTGCCAAAATGATTAAAAATAGCTCATTTGGGCACAAAATCAGCTTTAAAAACTCCAGAAATTGAGAGTAAAATCAGTCAGAATCATATTAGAATTTGGAGCTTGATTTAGACAAAAACAACAAACAAGAAATTCAGCATTAAACAAAGTAGTATTTTTGCGCCATGACAAAGTTTGAAGCTTGGCTAGAAGCAATGCGCTTGCGAACCTTACCGCTTTCCGTTTCTGGAATTATTGCTGGTTCGGGAATGGCTGCCGTACTGGAAAAATGGAATCCTGTGATTTTTGGTTTAGCAATACTCACAACGATTGGTTTTCAAGTGCTTTCCAATTTGGCAAATGACCTTGGCGACGGACAAAAAGGAACCGATAATAAAAACCGAGTTGGACCTAAAAGAGCCATTCAGTCGGGGACAATTAGCGTGAACGAAATGAAAGTTGGAATTACAATCTGTACAATTATTTCCTTAGTTTCAGCAGCTTTATTAATTTACGTAAGTGCTCCAAATTTAACTCAAGAATTACTTCTGTTTTACGGTGTTTTGGCCATTTTATGCGTCATAGCAGCAATCACTTATACAGTTGGAAAAAACGCTTATGGTTACAGAGGTTTGGGAGATGTGATGGTGTTTATTTTCTTTGGATTAGTAAGTGTTTTAGGTGTTTTTTCACTTTATGGCCTTACGTTCGAATGGTTGGTTTTATTCCCTGCTTTGACAATTGGATTTTGGAGTGTAGCTGTGTTGAATCTCAATAATTTACGTGATTTTGAAAATGATGCATTGTCAGGAAAATCCACGTTAGTCGTTAAAATGGGATTTCAAAATGGAAAAAATTACCACGCCTTTTTGATTTTCAGTGGTGTTGCAAGTTGGGCTTTCACAGTCTTTATGTTTTCTTACCTGACTTACAACTTTTTTATTCTTATTGCCTTAATTCCTGCAATTGGATTACTCTTTCATTTGCAACGTGTTTTTCAAATCAAAATACCTAAAAAATTAGATCCCGAATTGAAAAAAGTTGCGTTGCTAACATTCTTCGCTGCTATTCTTTTCGCGCTCAGCCTCAACCTCACTTTTTTAATCAATTGATTTCAACGCTAAAGTTATTTATCGATTTATCCCTACTTTTTAAATAATTCTTTTGCGTTGTTAATATCATTATTCTTTTTTCTAGCGCTTAAAATCACAGCTTTTTTACCTTTGCATTTATGCGCAATTTGATCGCCTTTTTCAAAAGGTTCCGAGTCTTTTTATTCTTCGCTTTCCTACAAATTATTGCTTTGTCAATTTATGTTAGGTATTTGTCATTTCCTAAAAGTCAGTATCTTACAACTGCTTCCTCTGTAACTGCCAAAGTATTAGAAACAGAAAATGACATCACCAAACATTTCAACCTTTCAAAGAACAATTTAGCGCTTCAAAAAGAAAACATTCGCCTTCGCAAAAAAGTTAAAGAGAGTTTGTATCGTATCGAAAGAAATTTATTAATAATCAACGATACAACTTTTAAACAACAATACACTTACATTCCTGCAACAGTGATTAATTCTACAGTTACGCGCCGCAATAATTATTTCACACTTGATGTTGGTTGGAAACAAGGAATCAAAAGAGATATGGGAGTTTTTTCCGACAAAGGTGTAGTTGGAATTGTGCACAACACGAGCGAACATTACTGCGTTGTTAAAAGTGTTTTGACAAAAGACATCAACATCGACGTAATGATTGAACCTATTGGTTTATTCGGTTTGTTGAAATGGGACGGTAAAAATCCTCGCCGCGGTTCAATCACAGGAATTTCAAATGATTTGCGCATAAAAAAATGGTCAAAGGTTGTTACTCGTGGAGGAAGTGGGATTTTTCCACGCGGTTTGGCAGTTGGAAGAGTGGAGTCAATTAAAGCAATTGAGGGTGAACCTTTGTGGGATGTGGTTGTGAAATTTTCTGAGAATTACAGATCTTTGCAGCACGTTTATGTTGTCAAAAATTTAATGATTGAAGAACAAAAAGATTTAGAAGGACAAATTCCATTAGACGAACAGGACGAAAACCAATGACAGATTTAACCAAAAATATTTTACGATTTATTCTTTTTGCCTGCACTCAAGCTTTGATATTTAATCGCTTGGAAATTGGCTTTGGTATTCATCTGATGGTGCATCCGTTGTTCATTATGTTGTTGCCATTTGAAATTGGTGTTTTTTCATTGATGACGTTAGCGTTTATTTTAGGTGCGATCATCGATATTTTCTCAAACACCTATGGATTGTATGCTTCCTCCTTGCTGATGATGGCATTTTTCCGACCGATTATTTTTAAATTTTTCAGTCCTCGTGAAGGCTACGACCCAATTAAAGAACCGTCACTCATTGATATGGGCGGGCGTTGGTTTGCTTTCGTTTACGGCTATTTATTGTTAATTCATCATTTTTGGTATTTCTTAATTGAAATATTCAGAATGGATCAAATGCTATTTATTCTTCAAAAAACAATATTCAGTTTTATCTTCTCCTATTTGCTAAGCGTTTTGTTGCAAGTTTTTTTAATGAAAAAATCTAAAGCGAAGTAAATGAATTTTGATGCGCGCAAGTATGTAATCATGGCTTTCATGCTCCTCGTTGGGGGAATTTATAGTATTCGCCTTTTTTACATGCAGGTAGTGGATGATACATGGACTTTACGTGCACAAGAAATCGCTGAAAAACGCAAAGAAATCACTCCACCAAGAGGTGTAATTTTTGATAGAAATGGAAAAAAAATAGTTTCCAATCGAACGTATTACAACTTAATGATGGTTGAAGCCGACATCAAAAATTTAGATACCGTTGCTTTTGCGAAACTCATTGGTTGGACAAGAGAGGAAGTGCGCAATCGTTTCTATGAAATTCGAAAAGGAGAGGGAACTTATAAAAACCCACACACAGGAAAAACGACTTCTAATTACCAAAAAATTAGGAAATATCCATTCATTAAAGAGTTGACATTAGAGGAAATTTCACGAATTGCGCCGCATTTGGAGAATTTTCCAGGTTTTTACGAGGAGGTTACAAGTATGCGAAATTATCCTTTTTCTAATGGAGCAAACATTCTTGGATACCTTTCC
This sequence comes from Flavobacteriales bacterium, assembly GCA_018883325.1. GTDB lineage: Bacteria > Bacteroidota > Bacteroidia > Flavobacteriales_D > Crocinitomicaceae > UBA952. The sequence continues at coordinate 19,392 of VEQH01000032.1, forward strand.
GAAGTGACACGTGAAGAAATCGAGCAAGATCGTTTTTACAAACCGGGGAACAATATTGGTAGATCGGGAATCGAACGTTACTACGAAAAAGAACTGAGAGGCGTTAAAGGAATTAAATATGTTGTGACTTCTGCATTAAACAATGCGATTGAGTCTTATGCTGATGGAAAATATGACACGACAGCACGCCAAGCCGATCCGTTAAGATTGGGAATGGATATGTTGATTCAAGCCTATGGCGAACGATTGATGCAAAACAAAAAAGGATGTATCGTGGCAATTGAACCTGCAACAGGTGAAATTTTAGCAATGGTTTCTGCACCTTCTTTTGACCCTAATTTATTGGTGGGAAAAAGAAACATCAGTTTGAATTATCCAAAATTAGCCACAGATAAAAATATGCCCTTGTTTCCACGTCCTTTGCAAGCGGAATATCCTCCTGGATCCATCTTTAAGTTGGTGCAATCTTTAATCGGCATGCAAGAAGGTGTAATCGATGAAAATTCAGGTTTTCCGTGTGATAAAAGTGTGGTAGGTTGCCACAATCACCCAATGGCATCGAATATTCAAGCAGCGGTTCAATATTCTTGTAATCCTTATTACTACGCTGTTATGCGCAGAATTATTCAGCAAAACGTGAAAAAAAATATGTTTGCAGATGCTGAGTTTGGACTCAATAAATGGTATGATTATATGCTTTCTTTTGGCTTAGGTAAAAGTTTAGAAGCTGATGTTTCTGGACAAAGACCCGGTGTTATTCCAAATTCAGCGTATTACGACAAATGGTACGGACACCATCGTTGGGCATTTTCTACGATTCGTTCTATTTCTATCGGTCAGGGAGAGGTGAAACTTACGCCGCTTCAAATGGCAAATATTGCAGCAATTATCGCCAATAAAGGTTGGTTTTATACGCCTCATTTTGTGAAATCTATTGGTAGAAACGGACCTCATCCGCAATACAAAGTGAAACATTACACGAAAGTTGAATCCAAATATTTTCCTCCTGTCATTGAAGGAATGCGTCGCGTGGTCAACGAGGCAGGTGGTACAGCAAGAATGGCACGTATTGACAGTATGATTGTTTGTGGTAAAACAGGAACGGTTCAAAATCCTCATGGAAAAGACCACTCTGTTTTTATTGCTTTTGCTCCTATACACAAACCAAAAATTGCTATTGCAGTATTTGTAGAAAATTCTGGTTTTGGTGGAACTTGGGCAGCACCGATTGCAAGTTTAATGATAGAAAAGTACTTGCGTAGAAAAATCAAGGATAAAGAAAAAGAGAAGCGTATTTTGGAAGCAAAACTTTCGAATATCGAGTCTTCAGATGACGAAGAAAATCAAAATCAAGCAGATTGAGAAAGAACGATTCAATAATAGCACAACTTGATTGGCCTTTGTTCATCACCTATATGTTGATGTTGATATTTGGTATTGCAACCGTTTATTCAGTTGCCTTCAATCCTGAGCATCCCAATATTTTTGACTTTGAAGAAAAGTACGGCAAGCAAATTTTATGGCTTTGTGTTTCATTATTTTTAGGCTTATTGGTCTTTTTGATCGATTCAGATATTTATCGAAAGTTTGCTTTTCCCATCTATCTTTTTGTGCTTTCGCTCTTGGTCTTGGTGCTTTTCATGCCTCCTATAAACGGTGCGCGCGCTTGGATTGGCGTTGGATCGATGGGTATTCAACCGGCCGAATTTGGAAAAATTGCCGTTTCATTATTGCTTGCTAAATACATCAGTGAGCTCAGTGTGAAACAGCAAACGATTGGAAATGTCGTGGGTGCAGCAATGATTTTATTAGTGCCAATGGTATTGATTTTACTGCAACCTGATGCGGGTTCTTTCGTGGTTTTTACTTCCTTTTTGTTCGTAATGTACCGCGAAGGTTTAACATTTGATCCAATTATTTTGGCGATTATTAATTCATTTCCCGGTGTGAAAATGAAATACACATGGGTTGGAAGTCACTTTATTCCCATTCTTTTTGTTGCCGTATTTCTTAGTGTTATCACTTTGTTACTTAGCTCGGTTGAAATTGATTTCTTTTTTCTTCCATTCAAGGTTTCTGGTGCGATGGGAGTAATTGTAACCCTGATATTATTTGCAATTGTTGCCCTTTTAATCATTCGCCAATTTGGAACAAAAAGAGATCGCTCGCGCGGAACATTAATCATTGTTTTGGGTTTAATTTTAGGAGGTGGACTTTCCTTCGGTGTTGGCGCTGGTTTTAACAGTCTAGCGCCACATCAAAAAGTTCGAATTGAATTATTTTTAGGTTTAAAAGAAGATCCAAACGGTGAAGATTACAACAGAAATCGAGCAATGGCAGCTGTTGGTTCTGGTGGTTTAACAGGAAAAGGCTACAACAAAGCATCTGTTTCAAGTGTAGAAAGTAACCATGTTCCGGAGTCGGAAACAGACTTTATCTTCTGTCCTTTTGCAGAAGAATGGGGATTTTTAGGAACGATCGTTTTAATTTTCATGTACATGTTTATGTTGATTCGAATCATCGTCATTGCTGAACGGCAAAGAGCTGCATTTAATCGTATTTACGCCTATTGTGTCGCCATGATTTTGTTCTACCATTTCGCAATCAACATCGGAATGAACATCGGATTTGCACCTGTAATTGGTATTCCGTTGCCTTTCTTTAGCTACGGAGGATCGTCGATGATGTCCTTCTCAATGATGATGTTTATCTTGCTAAAATTGGATAGTCAACGCAAAGATGTTTTGAGGTAAAATCAGTAAAAAAACAACTGTTTGTAGTAGAATATTTACTAATTTAAATACTGCTTTTCGATAGAATAAAGTTCTTAACTTAGCCTCCAATTTTATACCCTTAAACAAGAAGTATTTTAAATAGATTAAGCATCTTTTTTTATGAATGATAAAAATAAAAAAACCTCCACACAAAAAAACGTAACTTCTTTATCTCCAGAGGAAAACAAAAAGTTCACCATCTATTTTTGGATTCTTTCGTTGTTTCCTTTCTTGCTTGTTTCAAGTTTGTTTTTGTTTCAATCAGAAGATGATTTACCGCCTGTTGAGTTATTAGACAATCCACCCGAAATTCAAGCTTCGTTGATTATCGCTAAGAAAAGCGAAAAAGAAGACACGGTTATTGGTCGTTTTTGGTTAGTAAACCGTACAAGTGTAAAATACCGTCAAATTTCACCATTCGTAATTGATGCTTTGATTTCAACAGAAGATGAGCGTTTTATGAGCCATTCAGGAATTGACTTCAAAGGTTTGGCGCGTTCCATTTTTAGTTTAGGTTCAAAAGGTGGTGCATCAACAATCCCACAACAGCTAGCGAAATTGTTATTCACCTTGCAAAAACGTCAAGAAGAAGAAATTGCGCGAGCTAAAGGTGAAACGCTTGCTGCAAGAGTGGGTGGATTTTTCGGAAAATTTAGACGAATCAACGAAAAAGTTCAAGAAAACATCATTGCAAAACGTTTGGAAGAGCGTTATACAAAAGAGGAAATTATTACCATGTACTTGAATCAATTTGATTTCTTGTACAATGCGGTTGGAATTGAAAATGCAGCGCGTGTTTATTTCAATAAAGCACCAATCAATTTAACGAAAGCAGAAGCTGCCATGCTTGTTGGAATGTGTAAAAATCCTGATTTATACAATCCATATTCTTATCAAGTTGATAATTACAGAAGAAAAATAGCAAACAACAAAGGAATTCCAACTAGTCAAGTTTCACAAGCGGAAATAGACGAACGCAGATCAAAAGATTCATTGCGAGCAGTTGAACGAAGAAACCAAGTTTTGTATCAATGGCTTAAAAACAGTGAAGACGAAAACGATGCATTACGCACTAAAATTACGCGTGAAGAGTTTGATAAATTGAAAGTCACTCCAGTTGCAACTAACTTCAAGTCACTCGACCACAAAGAAGGAATGGCACCTTATTTCAGAGAATCAATGCGCAATGAAGTAACAGAAATTCTATCTGAAAAAAATGATGATGGAACTTTGAAATACCTCAAAGAAGATGGAACGCCTTACAACATCTACCGCGATGGGTTGAAAATTTACACAACACTTAATCCAACTTTACAACGCCATGCTGAATATGCGGTTGAACGCCACATCAAAGAAGATATGCAACCAGCATTTGATCAGAATAATAAATCTTTGAAAAATTATCCTTTTGCAAATTCTGTGAGCCCGCAAATGATTGAAAAAATCATGGACAATGCTAGACGTTCAACAGAGCGTTATCGCAAATTAGTGGAAGCTGGTGCAAGTGCAGATGATATCAAAAGAAGTTTTGAAACGCCTTGTGCTATGCGTGTTTTTTCTTGGAGAGGTGAACGTGACACAACAATGACTCCGAACGATTCAATTCGCTACTACAAAGCATTTTTACACGCAGGTTTAGTTTCAATTGATCCACAAACAGGTTTCGTGAAAGCTTGGGTGGGTGGTGTTAATTTCAAACATTTCTCCTACGACCACGTGCGACTAGGGAAACGTCAGGTTGGTTCAACCATCAAACCTTTTGTGTATGCAACTGCATTGTCAATGAAAGTAGCTTCTCCTTGTATGACTTTCACACCAGAACAATGCGCTGTTATTGTTGAAAATGAAGATGGTTCTGAGAAAAGTCGCTACACGCCTGCGGGTGAACCAGCAAAAAATGTAAAAGATGGTTTAGCACTTTCTTCCAATCCAACAACAGCTGCGGTTATGCAAACAATGGGCTCATTCAACAGCTATCGCAAAAAAGGAGGACCTTACGAAGTAGAAAAATTCTTGAAAAAAGTGGAAATCAAATTAAATCCAAACGATGTTGTTCCTTCAATGGCACTTGGTGTTATGGATTTATCGCTTTTCGAAATGGTGGCTGCACAATGTATTTTTGCGAACAACGGTTATTATGTTCGTCCAACAACAATTGAGCGCATCACCGATAGAAATGGTAAGGTGATTTACAGTTCGGATACAAAAATATTCCGCGATCAGGCATTAAATTCTACCGTTGCTTACGAAGTGTTGAAAATGATGAAAGGTGGTGTAGCTTACGGTACAGGTTGGAGTTTGAGAAGTGGCAGACCTTGGGGTGGAATCACGGCGCCAACAGCAGGAAAAACTGGAACAACACAAGGAAATTCAGATGCTTGGTTTATGGGCTTAACTCCAAAATTAGTAACTGGTGTTTGGGTTGGAGCAGAAGATCGCGTGGTGCGTTTCCGAAGTACAGCTATGGGACAAGGAGCACGAGCAGCTTTGCCAATTTATGGATATTATATGCAAAGAGCTTATCGGGATAAAATTTTCAGCACTTATGAAGATTTTAGGCAGCCACAAGATTACGACCCAATGATGTTTGATTGCTCCGAGACAACGGTTGCACCTCCAACAAGTGAAATAGAAATACCTTTTGAATTTTAGAAAATATGAATAAAGTAGTAAAAAACGTAGAAGAAGCCTTAGTTGGTATCGAAGACAGAATGACTTTGATGATTGGAGGTTTTGGATTGTGTGGCATTCCAGAAAATTCAATTGCTGAATTGGTAAAAAAAGGAACTAAAAATCTAACGTGCATCAGCAACAACGCTGGAGTAGATGATTTCGGTTTAGGTCTATTGTTACAAACAAAGCAAATCAAAAAAATGATTTCGAGTTACGTAGGCGAAAACGATGAATTCGAACGTCAGATGCTTTCAGGTGAATTGGAAGTAGATTTGATTCCACAAGGAAGTTTGGCTGAAAGATGCCGCGCTGGAGGTGCTGGAATTCCTGCGTTTTTCACACCTGCTGGTTATGGAACTGAAGTAGCTGAAGGAAAAGAAGTGAGAATTTACAACGGTAAACCACACATTTTAGAAGAAGCATTGACAGCTGATTTTGCAATCGTGAAAGCGTGGAAAGGTGACACTGAAGGAAATTTGGTTTTCAAAGCAACAGCAATGAACTTCAATCCGATGATGGCTATGGCAGGAAAAATTACTATCGCTGAGGTAGAAGAACTTGTTCCAGCTGGACAACTAGACCCCAATCACATTCACACACCAGGAATTTTCGTGCAACGCATTTTCCAAGGCGAGAAGTTTGAGAAAAGAATTGAGCAGAGAACGGTAAGGAAAAGATAATTTAAAGAGGAGGGAATGAGGGAATGAGTCAAGGAGAGAATGAGTTAAGGAGGGAATGAGGGAATGAGGGAATGAGGGAATGAGTCAAGGAGGGAATGAGAGAATGAGTTAAGGAGGGAATGAGAGAAGGAGAGAATGAGTCAAGGAGAGAATGAGGGAAAGAATAATAAATTTTTGATGGAATGAAAAAACATAACTTTAGAGAAATTAAAATTTGGCAGGAAGCGTTGGTTCTTGTGAAAGAAGTTTATGCGTTTACATCGAATCTACCAAAAGAAGAAAAATATGGTATTACCTCTCAAATTAATCGTTCAGCTGTATCAATCCCATCAAATATTGCAGAAGGTTCAGGAAGAACTTCGAATAAGGAGTTTATAAGATTTCTTGAAATTGCAATATCTTCGAGTTACGAATTAGAAACTCAACTCATTTTATCGGAACAAATTTTAATCTATCTACTAAAGAAATTATTGAAAATTTACACTCGCTTCAAAATAGAATCGGTGGATTTATGCGTCAAATTAAAGAAAGAATTGACAGCGATAATTAAATTTTAAAAAGTCCTACTCTCATTAAATCCTTTAATCTAAAAGACTTTCAATCAAAAAATAAAATTAACATGTTAGACAAAACAGGAATAGCAAAACGCATCGCTCAAGAACTACAAGATGGGTGGTATGTAAATTTAGGAATCGGAATTCCAACTTTGGTTGCCAACTATATTCCAGAAGGAATTGAGGTAGAATTTCAATCGGAAAATGGCGTGCTCGGAATGGGTCCATTTCCTTTTGAAGGCGAAGAAGATGCCGATTTAATCAACGCAGGAAAACAAACGATTACAGTGCGCGAAGGTGCTTCATTTTTTGACTCTGCAACATCTTTCGCAATGATTCGTGGGCAACATGTGCAGTTAACCGTATTAGGCGCAATGGAAGTTTCTCAAAATGGAGACATTGCCAACTGGAAAATTCCAGGGAAAATGGTTAAAGGTATGGGTGGCGCAATGGATTTAGTTGCTTCTGCTGATAACATTATCGTTGCAATGATGCACAGCAATAAAGCCGGAGAATCAAAAATTCTAAAAGAATGTACTTTGCCATTGACTGGTGTTGGTTGTGTGAAAAAAGTGGTGACAGAATTGGCTGTGTTGGAGATAAAAGACGGGAAATTTCATTTGATCGAACGTGCACCTGGTGTTAGTGTGGAAGAAATTATTGCCAAAACTGAAGGCGATTTAGTTGTTCCAGAGTTTGTACCTGAAATGCAATTATAACTTGACTCGTTTAGCTCCAAAATTCCAAACTGCACTTCTAGCTGCTGTTGAAGCGTCGCATAAAATCATGGATGTTTACAACCATGAATTTGAAGCAATCATCAAAGAAGATGGTTCACCTTTAACGAAGGCGGATTTAGCTTCTACGAAAATTATTCATCGTCATTTAGATCCTTTGGGAATTCCAATTACTGGTGAAGAAACGGATAAAATAGATTTTTCGATTCGTCAAAATTGGACAGAATGTTGGTGTGTTGACCCGCTTGATGGCACGAAAGAATTCATCAGTAAAAATGGAGAATTTGCCGTAAACATTGCTTTAATTGAAAAGGGAGTGCCAACTTTTGGCTTGATTGCTTCACCCGTAAACGAAGAAATTATTTTCGGCTCCAAAGAATTTGGGGTATTTATTTCCAGTTTTGAGAACATTGAAAAAGCAAGTAATTGGGTAAAAATCAATATTCCTGAAAAAGTAAATTCACCAATCATTTTAACAGCTTCAAGAAGTCACGGTTCTGGATCGATGGATGGATTTATCGCAGAATTAAAACGAATTTCACCAGAATTTGAGCAAAAGTCAAAAGGATCATCTTTAAAATTTTTCGATTTAGCAAAAGGTGAAGTGGATGTTTACGCTCGATTTGCGCCAACAATGGAATGGGATATTGCTTCCGGTCAGGCAATTCTTGAAGCATTAGGAGGTTCGGTTATCAACGTTGAAACAGGTTTGCCTTTAAGCTACAATAAAGAAAATTTGTTGAACCCATTTTTTATAGCGAAAACAAAACCTTTACAAGCTCTTTTGCCATGAAAAATCTGTTGTTCATCATTCTGTTGTTTTTTGTAATCTCTGTTGCAGCTCAGCATAATTTGATGTCAACACATTCTTTTTATCGCGATAAATTATTTGAAACGGCAAGGAAAGAAACGTATAATGGTAATTCTTTTTTACCGCTAACAGAATCAACATACAACCTACAAAATGAATTAAAAGACACAAGTGTTTTATACTATGATTTTGCTGTAACGATTTATAAAAAACACTGGGTCGAAATCAAAACGGATGATTGTTTTATCACCATTTCTCCTGTTTTTAATTTTGCTTTTGGTAGAGATTTAAAAGATACTGTTAGTCGAAATCTTTTTCAAAATACACGTGGTTTTATTGTGGAAGGGGATATTGCGAAAAACTTCTCTTTTGCCACTACTTTCTATGAAAATCAAGCGCGATTTAGCAAGTATGAATCCAACTTTGTTGCTTCACATGGTGAGTTTTATTTCAAACAAAATGGCAGTGGTTACAGCCAACAAAACGGAGTTGTTCCTGGAGGAACTCGAACCAAAGAATTTAAAAATGATGGCTTCGATTACGCTTTTGCGCAAGGATATGTTGTGTACCGACCACACAATAAAATAGATCTTATTTTTGGTAACAATCAACAGTTTATTGGTGCAGGTTACCGATCGATGTTGCTTTCTGATAACAGTGCTGGAGCACCTTATTTGCGTTTAGATTATCGCATTAGTAATAGATGGTCTTTCACAGTTTTGAGAACGCGTGCGATGAATTTGGTAAGAAAGAAAAAGAAAACAACGGTCGAAGCTTACTACCAACCAAAAGGATTTGCGGTAAATTACCTTTCTTTTCAAGCGAACGACAAGTTGAGTTTTTCGTTATTCGAAGGTTCAACATGGGAAATGGGTGATTCGCTAACGACCAAACGTGTAAATCCTTTGTTCTACAATCCAATTCCAATTGTTTCTAGTTTACTGAACGATTCTATTTGCAGTGCGATTCAAGGTGTGAACATCAATTGGCTCGTTCATCCTTATGCTCGTATTTATGGACAATTTGCTTTGGGTTCAATTAGTGGAAAACAATATGCTTTTCAGATTGGATACCGAGGAAGTAACTATTTTAAAATCAAAAATTTATACGCTCAATTAGAATATAATTTTGCGAGCTCAAATATGTATAAAGGAGTTAATGACCGATTAAACTACAGCCATTACAACCTTGCACTTGCGCATCCTATGGAGAATGGATTTCATGAATTGATTGTTCGTTTAGGTTGGGAATGGAATAGATTGTATGCTGATTTCAAGTCTGTAAACTACATTTTGCAAAACCACAAAAAAAACGATTTGTTGCCCATTCCTTTATATGTAAACTCACCTGTTTCCAATGATAAAATTTTTCATAATCAATTGGAGTTTGGTTGGCGACTTAACAAAAAATTGAATTGGACCATTTTCGGAAATATAATTTATCGCAAACAAACAGGAGTCAACAATAACGCAGCATTGATTTTTAGCGCAGGAATGAAAACTTCTTTACTCAGCCTTTACAATGATTATTAGAATTATTTATTTATTGCCGTTATTGCTTTTTCTTCCATTAATGGTTGAAGGCCAAGGTGCGATTGGCTGGATCAATGAAGAAAAAACGATAGATTCAGTTGGAAAATGGAGCTTCGATGACCATTCTGCCGTTTATCCTAAAATCAGACAAACAGCAGTTTCTAAATTTGGATTTGAAATTGGAAAAAAATCTCAGCTAATTCCAACTGTCGATGCTGGTTTACAATACGGTTCGAAATTAAATTACCGAGTTGGAGCAGGATTCATTTGGGAAACGAATTTTTCACCAAAATGGTATTTACGAGCAGGAATGAATTTAATTGTAAATGAAGGTGATAGCTTACTTTCTGGAAACTATTTTCAGTCATTTGAAAATTCTAAAATGGATTTACAACCGAGCGCTCGTTTAGCATTTACACCCAATAAATATTTTAATTTTCAAGCAGGAATTGACAAGAATTTCATTGGTGACGGAGCGCGATCTCTGTTCCTTAGTGATTATGGAAAAAGCTATCCATTTGCGCAAGTGCGAACAAAGTTTTGGCATGTTGAATACACAATGCTTTATCAATTCATGCGTGAAAATTTCCAAAATCAAAACCGTTCTAAATTTATCGCCACGCATCACCTAAGTTGGAACGCGACGAAATGGTTGAATTTTGGCTTATTCGAAACCGTTGTTTTTCAACCAAGAGATACGATGCTCAATCGTGGTTTTGACGTGGAATATTTGAATCCGATTGTGTTTTATCGTCCACAAGAATATTCTCTAGGTTCATCGGATAATGTATTAATTGGAGCAAGTTTTTCTGTGAAATTTTTAAACCGAACAATGTTGTATGGTCAAGCAATTGTTGACGAATTTTTATTGTCAGAAATACGATTGAGAAGAGGTTGGTGGGGAAATAAATTTGGTGGACAATTGGGTTACAAAGGAAAAATGAAGTTTTTAAAGCAAAATTTCACCTTTCGATTAGAAGTGAATGCGGTTCGTCCATACACGTATGCACACATCAATGTAATGGCAAATTATGGAAATAGAGGAAGTACTTTAAGTCATCCGTTGGGAGCCAATTTTGCTGAAATTTTAGGAGAATTGAAATGGCAACAGCAACGTTTTTTTGCTAAAATAATTGCTGTTTTCGGGTACCAAGGCTGGAATTTGAACAATAAAAATTACGGAAGTGACATTTATCTGCCTTACACAAATAGACCTTATGAATATGAATTTCAAATTGGCGAAGGAAAAAGAAATTACTTCACCCGTTTGAATCTTTTTGGAGCTTACCAACTCACAGAAAAAGGAAATTTACAAGCTTTTGGAGAACTCCAATTGCGTTTTGATTCTGCTGCTCAAAGTCATAAGTTTCGCGCTGTTCCGATGATTGGTATCCGTTCAAATCTGTGGAACGATTACAGGAATTATTAACCAGCGATTTTTCGATTCCATCATTTTATAATTTTGACAGTTGTTAATCTACAATTAACTAGTTTTGTTACCTAAACTTAAATAATGAAAAAGTTTTTTCTAATCCCATTAATGATGTTCCCTATGTTGGCATTTTCGCAAGTTCAAGAACCAATTGCACCTAAAAAACCAAAGGCTTTAAGCATTCATAATCACACACGAAACGACGATTATTACTGGATGAACGAGCGCGATTCAAAACCGGTATTGGATCATTTGGCAAAAGAAAATGCTTACAACGACGAATATTTCAAACCCTTACAAGGTTTAGTGAAATCTTTAATGACCGAATTTGATCAACGAATTAATCCAAATGAAGTGAGTGCGCCATTTAACATGAATGGAAAAACGTATCAAGTTAAAAGCATTGAAGGAAAAGATTATCAGCAAATTGTGGTAATCGAAAATGGAAAGGAAAGCATCTTTTTTGACGAAAATGAACGCGCAAAAGGAAAATCATTTTACGAACTTGCCGACTGGAATCCTTCACCAAATAATGAAATTCTTGCCGTAAGCGAAGATTTTATCGGAAGAAGAAAATACAATGTTACTTTCCGCCAAAACAAAAATGGAAAATTCTTGAAAGATAAAATTTCTGACGTTAGCGGTGGAGTAGTTTGGGCAAATGACAACAAAACGGTTTTTTACGCAAAGAAAGATTCTGTTACGCTTAGAGAATTTCAAGTTTACCGTCACATCTTAGGGACAGATCCAAAAACGGATGTGCTTGTGTACGAAGAAAAAGATGAAAAATTTGGTGTTGGAATTGGTAAATCAATCACGGACAAATACATAATGCTTTATTCATACAGTTCCACTACCTCTGAAATGCAATGGATTGATGCCGACAAACCTTTGGACAAACCAACTGTTTTTATTCCGAGAAAGCAAGGGCATTTGTATGAAATCGCTCATCATTCTGAAGGTTTTTATGTGCTTTCAAACGACAAAGCTGCCAACAAACGCATTCTTGTTTCGACAAGTGCACCAACAACATTAGAAAGTTGCAAAGAATTAGTAGCGCACAATCCAAAGACTTTAATTGAAGGAATTTCCGTTTTTAAAAATTTCCTTTTGATTGAAGAACGTACAAACGGATTGCGCAAGCTGAAAATTCGCAATATCAAAGACAATTCAGAGCGTTATTTATCAATGAATGAAGAAACTTATTTCTTAGGTTTAGGACTAAACGATACGTTTGACACCGACGAAATTTTCTATTCTTACAATTCAATGACTACGCCATCTACAGTTTTTAAATACAACATGGTAACTGGTCAACAAACGGTATGGTTTAGAAAAGAATTACTTGATAAAAACTTCAAACCTGAAGATTACACCTCGCAACGTATTTGGGCTACAGCAAATGATGGCACTCAAATTCCAATTAGCTTGGTTTATAAAAAAGGAACCGATTTGAAAACTGCACCTTGTTTATTATATGGCTATGGTTCTTATGGTTACACACTTCCAGATGTGTTTAGTCCAACGCGTTTAAGTTTATTGAACAGAGGATTCGTTTATGCCGTTGCACACATACGTGGAAGTAAATACATGGGTGAAGAATGGTACGAAAACGGAAAATTTGATAAGAAAATCAACACGTTTACCGATTTTATCAATGCGGCTGAACATTTGGGTCACCACGGCTACTGTGACAAAGATAAAATCTACGCGCAAGGTGGAAGTGCTGGAGGTTTGTTGATGGGTGCTGTTACAAATATGGCTCCTTATTTATGGAAAGGAATCATTTCTCAAGTTCCATTTGTAGATGTTGTAACGACGATGTTGGATGAGTCAATTCCTTTGACAACGGGCGAGTATGAAGAATGGGGAAATCCAAACGATCCATACTATTACAACTACATGCTAAAATATTCACCAATTGACAATATTCACCGAATGGATTACCCTGCAATGTATATCACAACAGGTTATCACGATTCACAAGTGCAATATTGGGAACCGATGAAATACGTGGCAAAAGTGCGCGAATACCGAACAAATAAAAATCCATTGGTGTTTGAATGCAATATGGATGCAGGTCACGGTGGCGGTTCAGGACGAACGCAAGAACGTTTGGAAGTAGCTAAAGTTTATGCGTTTATTTTGAGTTTAGAAGGAATTTCTAAATAGAATATTAATGCTAAAACACAAGTGGAAAAGTTAAAACACAACTTCTTATTTTCTGATTTTTTGCGTTTTAATCGTTTCAATTTCAACGCTATAAAACTTTGTTTATTTAGTCTGTTATTCTTTTCTTCATTTGATTTAGTCGCAGCACAAGAGGATAGTTTGGTGATTGAAAATTTCCGAAATCGAAAAGTAATATTTGCTGATATTGGATATACAACAGCACCCTTTTTTTTGCGATACCCTTACACTTCCGAATTAGGAAAACTGAGCTATAAAAACAATTTCAGAATGTTTATGGGCTTAGGCTTCGCTTATAAATGGTTTTCCATGCGTGTTGGCTTTCCAATCCTTAGTCATTTTAGATCAAAAGAAAAATTTGGAGAAACAAAGCAATTCAATTTGGGTTTGGATTTTTCATTTAAAAAAATGTATTACGATTTTGAGTTTAAGTCCGTTTTGGGTTATTCAATTCAAGATGCCTACCGCTGGGATTCAACCTATACGCAAGCTAAACCCAATCAAAATGAAGCTTCGATTGGTACTTTAAATTTTGCCTTGAACGCTTGGTATTTTGGCGACAAAAACTTCAAGATGAATGCTTTGATTGGAAAACGAGCGCATTATATTCGTCGGGTTCACACGTGGTATGCAAAAGGAACGGTTAATGTTTTTGGAGCTGACAATAACGGTGTGCCGCTCATTCCTCAAGCTTTGCAAAATCCAAGCAATTCCAAAACGTTATCTTCAACACTTTCTTCGTTTGATTTTGGCTTAATTCCAGGATATGCTTATGTTGACCGCATTAACAACTGGCAATTTTCAGGTTGGCTGGGACTTGGCGGTGTGATTCAATCAAAGTTTTATACAGTTTCTGAAGGTCCAAGGGGATTTTTAGGCCTAGCACCTCGTTACGATATTCGCTTGATGGGTGGCTATTCTCGACCAGAATATTTCATTTTTTTACTGACCGATTTTGACAATAAATCGATTCGTTTTTCTGATTTGATTTACCGCCAATATTTTTACAGCATTAAAATCGTTGGAGGATATCGTTTTCCGGAGAAGGAGAAGAAGAAAAAATAAGCCAATCAGAACTCATTTAATTTTACACTTGATCTAATATATTAGATTTATCTGTCTTATTTTTTGACCGCACATTATTTGCTATTTTAATAGTGTAAACAAAGAATGCAATAATTAAAATTTTTAAAATCAAGTTATTGAAAATTGATATTGGGTCAAGGCTGGCAAATAGGACTATTAATAAAATGTAATAGACTAATCCTGAGACAAATGCTAAATAAGGTTTGAAAAATGACAAAATACCTAAACCAATAAAGATTGATGCAATTCCCCAATCAATAAATGCATAAAGTAATTGGTGATTTGGTATATAAAAACCCTCAAAAACCCCCATTATAACATAAAACAATCCAATAATTAATAGCACATAACTACCTTGGTTGAGATTTTTTTTAATGTTTGCAATTTTCTGTTCTTCAGCTAAGCGTTTAAGTCTAACCTCACGAGATTCTTCAATGAAGTCTTTGCAGTTTCCTAAGAAAGTTGGAAGGTTATTCGTAAGTCCGCAAATAGTACCAAGTTTCTCATCAAATTTTCTGTTTTTGCAGACAGTACATTATTTTAAATGCTCGACTCTGTTCATAAGTAGTAAGTTTTGATTTTACTTTTTTACCTTTTTCAAAATCAAAACCGCTTCATTTTTAGCTGCGATTTTCCATTTCCCCGACGCAAGAAAATCATCAATTGCTTTTTGATAGCTTATGGCATCATACGGATATTTATTTTCTTCTGCCGGCAAGAGTGCAATGTAGTTGGCATTTCCAATAAATGGATAGTGAAAAATATAATCTCGGAAAGCTAAATGGGGCGCCAAACAAGATTGCGCACTCACACGCGCATTTGCAGGAATCGTTTTTAACAATTTATTTACCGCTGCAACATTAAAATCGCGTTTCCAATGTTCTTTCTTGTAAAATTGACTGTTTGCTTGATTATAATATTCTGAAGTTCGATGGTCTAGAAAACTAGCGCTACTAATAAAAGTTGATGCCAAAAACACGCTTGCCACGGCTACTTTATATTGCTTTAAACGGTGAAGAATAGTGTAAACACCGATAACAATAATTGGTGCAAATTCAATCGAATAATGCACGCTGATTCCCCAGCGAATGGGTAAATCGTTAAACATTTTTTGCCCTAAAATCGGCACAATCATGATAAGGTATTCCGGCGCTAAAACCAAAAGAAAACCACCAGCCAAAGCAAGTGCTAAATAGGTTTCTACTTTGATTCCATCGTACATTGGATCACCAGAGTGATTTACAAAAAGTAACTCAATTGTTTTGATTGGATGCTTTATAATATTGACAATTACTTCTCCAAAATTTCCACCTAGTGCGTTAAAGGAATTGTGTAAATAATCCCGACCTGGAGTAGCCAAACTTGGAATTATCACTTTGATAACAAGGATGAAATAAACGCCCGCAGCTAAAGCAAAATACAAACCTTTTAATGCGGCTTTTTTATCTCTTTGAAAGAGCGCTTTTAAGGAAACACCAAAGCCTAAAAATACAGCCCACAAAGCCATATTTTCTTTAGCGATAATAATTAAAACAAAGAAGATTATTGCTTTTTTCCAGTTTCTTTGTTCAAAATAAAGCAAGAACCAAGGAACAAACATCGTTGCGACAACATTGTCGTGATAATCAAAACTTAAAGCTGAATAAATCCCGTAGAAAGAGAAAAAATGAGCCACAGCTAATGTAGAAATTGTTGTGTTTTTTGTGAGATTTAAAACGTATTTATAAACGCCAAAACCACCAAAAAGAATCGCTAAAAATTGGAAAATCAACATGGTCCACTCTCCAAAAACCCAATAAAATGGAGAAACCAAAAGCGGATACAAGGAAAAATGATCTGATAAAACGTTGGTAAATTGCGGCTGCATGATCATACAATCGTTCCAACGAAAGTGAGCATAATCGTAGATTGCATTTTGGTTGATTCCTAAATCCCAACCAAAAGTTCTAAAATTATAATGATTGACAAAAGTGATTGACGCGAAAATTAAACTATAAACTAAAAAAATAGCTAAAAGCGGAATGTGTTTTTTATCAATTATAAACTTAAAATTCATTTTATTTAATCCTCAATATTTGTTTGGTCTATGATATACAATGGTCTGTTCTGTACGTTTTTATTGATGCGACTAATGTATTCACCAATAATTCCTATTGAAATCAATTGTACGCCACCAATAAACATGGAACTAATAATTAAGGACGTCCAACCAGTGATTGTTTTTTCAAGTACGAAATGAGAAAAAATGGCATAAAGAATAATTAAAAAAGAAATGAAAGAAATAAAAATTCCAGTTTTGGTAACAAATTGAAGTGGTACGTCAGAAAAACCAGTAATTCCATCCAAGGCAAATTTTAGCATTTTTGAAAAAGGATAACCCGTTTCTCCGAATTTTCGTTCGTCGCGTTCAAAAAACACACTTGTCTGACGATAACCCAACCACGCAATTTGACCGCGCAGAAATTTATTTTGCTCCGGCATATTTTTTAAGTCATTGACAATTTTTCGATCTATTAAACGAAAATCACCTGTATCTACGGGTATGTTTACACTTGTGATACTTTTTAAAATTCGGTAAAAATATTTTGCAGTGATTTTCTTAAAAAAGCTTTCTCCTTTGCGTTTTAACCGTTGACCGTAAACCACTTCAAATCCTTCTTTGTGTTTGGCATACATTTGAGGAATCACTTCTGGTGGGTCTTGTAAATCACCGTCAATGATAACAACTGCATCGCCTTTCGATTTGTCTAAACCTGCTGTTACAGCTATTTGATGCCCGAAATTTCTACTAAAGTTGATAAACTTCACGCGTGAATCTTCTTTAGAAAGTTTCACTAATTCCAAAAATGAATTGTCTCGACTTCCATCGTTGACATAAATTATTTCAAAGTTTGAACTAATGTTGCTTATAGAAGCAAGCAATCGATCATACATTAAACGAATACTTTTTTCTTCGTTGTAAACGGGTACAACTATGGAAATATCACACGACATCTGTAGGTTTTTTTTGATTTTCAAATAATTTTCTCTGAGTCTTATACAACTCAAAAAACAATAAAATTATTGTTGTTAAGTATAAAATTGCAACAAATCTTGGGGTAAAAATAAGTGTACCATAATTTGTTAAATTAAAAATATGGGCAGCACCTTCAAGATTTAGAATATAAGCAACCGAAGGAATAATTATTATTAAAATTTTTCTATTTAACATTCCAAATGCAGAAATGAAAATTAGCGCTGGATGAGCATATCGTTCGTGCATTTGAGTATTAAAAAAGAAGAAAAAAAGCGGAATTAACGCACCAATAAGTAAAATTTCATTGAGGTTAATTTCTTGTTTTTGTCCTCTAAACAAAGAGTTGATTACTCTAATCAAAGGAAAAATTAGAATTAAAAAGCTGGATACAAAGAAGAAAATTAGACCCCATAAATTATAATTTAAACCCCATAAACTTGAAGTGTCGAGTTTAAAAAAATAACGATTATCGATTAATATTCCCCAAATATTATAAGCATTCATTGAAATAAATGGATATTTACCTTTAGAATTAGCTATAACTTGAAGCATAGCTTCAAAATCCCCATTGAGGTAAAAAGGTAAAATAATGACAACTTGTAATACAAAAGCTAATCCGATTCCAAGAAGGTATTTTAAAATCATTTTCTTTTCGAAATTTAATGCCAAGATATACATCAACAGCGGCAAAAATACAATTGACTGCAATTTCATATTAACGGCTAATACGAAAAGCATTAAAGCAAAGATTGGTTTATTTTTATACCCGGAAATTATAGAAGCAAATACGAAGAATGTCATAATTCCATCCACCTGTCCCCAAATTGCACTGTTGAATAAAACGGCAATATTTAAAAAATAAAAGAGTGATATGTAAAGTGACTTGTAATAATCTTCAAACTTAGCTTTAAGCAGATGAAACAAGATTACAGTTGAGCCTAACTCAAAGATAATTGTTAGGTATTTTAATCTATTGATATTAGCTGCAATTGCATCTAAATTGCCATTCATCTTTGCATAAATATTTAAAACATAATGATATAGGGGTAAATAATCAGACCAGCCTCTATAAGTGTTTGAAATACCATGACGGTGTTGAAATTGTGCCCAATCAATCCAACATTGTCTATCTGAAAAATGACAGAGGGTTGGAGTCAATACAATAACCAGTATTAAATAAGGTAAATAGTAAGCTAAAGGTTTAATGTGTTTCATACTGATTTTAATTTATCTTGAGCCAAAACGACCCTCCATGTTTCTCAACATTTTTTGTGTTTTCATGTTTCCAGAAATTAGTAACAGTGTATTTCATTTAATGGTGAATTTAAAAACATCAATTTACTTTTCTTAATTGAATAATCTAATCTGCTTAGAATTGAAGTTTGTACTCATCGTTTGTATAAACAAGATTAACTAAAAATTTGTGTAATATTCTAATTGACATCTTATTTAGTTTTCACTCATATTGGAAATAAAATGACAGTGGCTAATTGCAACTTCATCCATTGATTGATTTCTATAAGTTGCTGAAAGCTTAATTGTTTTGAGTTCGTGAATATTTCCTTTTCTAAATGTCAATTCTGAAATTGGAATATTCAAATCTTTATATATTTTTTTGTAATCATAAATTCTGATTCTACTTTGTGGCTGAATAGAGTTATCAATCCATTTCCATTGATTATCAGTAAATTGAAGGAAATTATAAATGTTGATTGTTTTATCTAAATGCGCAAAGTGATCGGACATATCAATGAAATGAGACATTACACCATTTTGTTTCTTCACAACGCGCTTGAACTCTTTTAATATCGGAATCAATATTTCTGGATAAATGTGCTCAAAGGTATTGTTTGAATTTACTAAATCGATTGCATTTTCTGGTAATGAAAGTTTTCTTGCATCTTCAATAATGTATGTTATTTTTAAAACTTTCAAAATTGCTTCTAAGTCGTACTTTTCAAGATTTGACAGAATGGATTGTAGTACTTCAAATCTTTCTTTTTTATAATTGATAAAGTCTTTTAATTTACCCGCATTGTGACAATCAAGGAATTTTCTCAAAGTTGTAGCAATTCTTTCTTTCGAAGTCAACATACTAATATCAACGGAATATATAGTGTCTGAACCCACGAGAAATAAGCTAATTGGAACAACAGGATACCAGCCTGTACCAATTTCTAAAGAAGAATTTGGAAACGGATTTCCAGTATATTTTTGATAACAAGTTAAATGTTCTTTTGCGTGTCCGAGCCTGTCTAAAAAATACTCATCGTTCAGATTTTCACCTTTGGTAACATATTTTTGAAAGAAATAATTTATGTTTTTACTAAAAGGCAAATAAGAGATTATTTTCTGAACGATAGCTTTCTGTTTCCATTTTTTCATATCAATTACTTTTACAGACCGCTCTGCTTTGTATGTTTTTTATTGTTTACCAAGATTATCAAAAGCGTCTTATTTTTTATCGAAAAATAAAATTTAGATGAAATTTTAAGAGTTCACGAAAATAAATAATCTTTTTCAATTAATTCTCAACCCAATTTTCAGGTATTTGGCACAAAAGCCTATAAAACTTTTACAGTGCTTTAATCATATTGTAATCGGAATTATTGCCTGACAAAGAAACACATTTTAAAACGAATATTGTCTCCTAAAAACGTTCGATTACTTACTTTTTTCTTTTTAAACTTGCTAAATGAAAATTCTGTATTTAATTCTTGGTCTCTGCATTTCGTTTATTAGTGGAAGTTTCTTGTTTTCACAAGTTTCAAATACAGGATTAATGGATACCACAAGTGGTTTGAAGATTGGAAATGTGAGTTTGGGGGTTTATGTCGATGCTTATTATGCTTTCAATTTCAATCAACCCATTTCAGGAGAAAACAACTATTTTGTCTCTTCTAATCAACATAATTCATTTCAATTAAACCTCGGATATTTAGATTTAAAATACACCGATAAAAGAGTTCGGGCAAGGTTCACTCCTGCTTTTGGAACGTATATGAATGAAAATTATTCCAATGAAAAAGGAGCTTTAAAGTTTATTTTAGAAGGAAATATTGGCGTTAAGCTGTTCAAGAAAAAAGATATATGGTTGGACGCAGGAGTTTTGGGTTCGCCTTACACCAATGAAAGTGCTATTTCTAAAGATCATTTAATGTACAGTAGAAGTTTTTCAGCAGAAAATGTTCCGTATTATTTGAGTGGAATAAAGCTTTCGATACCATTAAGTGAAAAATTGACATTCTATGGGTATTTGTTAAATGGTTGGCAACAGATTTATGATGTAAACAAACAAAAATCACTTGGGACGCAGTTAGAGTTTAGACCAAACAAAAACAACTTATTCAACTGGGATACTTACATTGGAAATGAAAAGTCCTCATTTAATCCAACTTATGGAATGCGTTACTTTTCTGATATTTATTGGATTTTTGAGAAAGGAAAATGGAAAATTACTTCGTGTGCTTATGCAGGAATTCAAGAATACAGCGCTTTTTCAGGTCAAAAAGAAAGTAAATTGTGGTGGCAAGCAAATTTAATTGGACGCAGGCAAATCAATGAAGATTGGAGTGTTAGTGGAAGAATAGAATATTTTAATGATGCTGAAAATGCAATCGTTCCTGTGCAAATCGCGAATTACACCAATAATTCCTTTCAATGTTGGAGTAGTGGTTTGTCTTTCGCTTATAAATTCTCTGAAAAATGTCTTTTTCGTTTAGAGGGCAGGTATTTCAAAACTGCAAATAATGCATTCGAAAAAGCAAATGGAACAAGAGTTTCAGACGAGTTTCAGCTTTTTGCAAATTTGTCCGTTTGGTTTTGAAAGAGGAATCCTAATTACTTATTTCTAATAAAAAAGTAGTATTCCTTTGTTTTTCAATAGATTATTTTTAATTTTATTTATAAATAAGGTATAAATACCTAAGGAAAAAAGATTTTCTTCCTTTAATTTTGACCAATGAGAAAACTACTTCTTTTCATTTTCTTGCAATTGATTTCCATAGCTATCTACGGTCAAAAGTGGGGGGTAAATACGTTTAGTCAATTTACGAATGAAGCTTTTGATGTTGAAATTGATGCATCTGGAAATGCTTACATCGCAGGTTATGCAACAGGAGAAACGGCTTTTAATACCACGAATATTTTGCAAGTAACACCCGGAAATAGCGATATTTATGTAGCAAAATATAATTCAAATGGAGCATTAGTTTGGTGGAAACAATTCGGTGGAAATTTCTCGGATCGAGCTTATGATTTAGCAATTGGTCCAGATCAAAATATTCTAATTACAGGACAGTTTTTTGGTTCAGTTAATTTTGGTTCAGTCAACTTACAATCTTCTCAAAATTCAAAAGATATCTTTCTTTTGAAACTTGATCCTACTGGAAATGTCATTTGGGCACGAAAAGAAGGAGGGAATTTGGCTGAAAATGCGTATGGTGTTACCGTTGATAATCAAAACAATGTAATTTTAACTGGACAGTTTGAAGGTACAACTTCCATTGCAAATCAGAATTTCACAAGTATTACAGACCCTTTCACTAGTTTACCGTCCTTTGATTTATTTATTTCCAAATACGATTCCAATGGCAATCCACTTTGGGTGAAAGCTGGTTTGGCAAAAAAAGAAGACCGAGGTTTAGCTGTTGCAGTAGATGCTCAGGATAATATTTTTCTTTCCGGTCAATATTCAGACACTTTGCAATTTGCAGGAAACACTTATACAAACAATGGGTATAACGTTGGCTTTATAACAAAATTATCCCCTACTGGTCAAGTTCAGTTTTTCAATAATTTAAGAGCAGGTTCTTGTTTGCCTTATGATTTGGAGGTAAATTCATTAAATCAAGTGGTAGTTATTGGCGACTTTTTAGGAAACTTAAACTATTTTCACAACAACACACCAAACCCAATTGTCAATACACATTCAAAGAAAATTTTTGCTTTAAAAATTGAAAATAATGGTCAATTTCTTTGGTCAAATACCTTGGGTTCAGCTAATGACTTGTCTGCACGTTCCGTTTCTATAGATTCGAATAACGACATTTACATCACTGGATATTTTTCTTGTGCTTTGACGGAATTACATGTTGCACAAACTTCACTTTGGAATTCAGTTGGTTTTAAAGACCCCTATCTTTTAAAATTATCCAATTCAGGGATACGAAAATATGCAAAGCAAATTGGTGGTCAAAAAGACGACGAAGGGCATGGCGTTGCAATTAAATCGAATGATGAACCGATTCTTTGTGGCTCATTTACAAAAGATTTGAATTTTTCTCTAAGCTTAAATTCACCTTCAATCCCATTTGGATCTAATTATTCGCTCAATTATGAATTTACAGGTGTATCCAATTATTTCTTAAAAGGAGATGACACCAGAAACTCATTTTTAGCAAAGTTTATCGATTCAACTTCAATTGATTATAATTATTTTAGAGTTCCAACTACAGATTCTATTGAAGGTACAATCAATTATTTTACAGATACGGTACATTTTTGCGAATCAACATCCTTAATGTATGACCCTTTGACTTTCATGCGTTATGGCCCTTCATACACTTATTCATGGAGTAATGGTCAAACAATCAATCCAATATCTATAAGTTCAACAAATGATTTTAGTGTCATTGTCGCTCGAATAGATGGCTGTTCGAGTGAACAAGATAGCATTGTGGCAGTAAAGGACCCAACTCCAACTTTACCACTTTTAACAGATACACTAGGGATTTTTGTAAATAAATCAGGTCCAGATTATGGAACTTATCACTTTTGTTATCCAGATACAATAGGTGTTTATTATACCAATTTACAAGCCGGAGTAACTCTTACAACAACTGAACCGAATGGAAATATAATCTCAGGAGTTGGAACTAATGTACATTCTTTGGGGGGAGAATATAACGTAAACGTAACAAATGGTTTATGTTTTAAAAATGGTGTCTTTAAAATTGAATACGATTATGTAACCCCACCAGATACTATACTATTAGGAATTGTTTTGAATAATCCTCCCATTTATGGTGATTCAATTTCTATTTGTCTAGGAGAAATTGTTTCTTTCAGAGGAAATAATTTATTAACAAATCCTACACCTCCTTTTTATGCAATTCAACCTTATTATGATTCTGAATGGCATATAAATGGTGTACAATACAATGGAAATGACAGCTCAAGAGTTAGTTTTTATCCCACTACATCAGGATGGTATCAAGTAGATTTTGAACTGATTTTAGGTTACAACAATCTTTGTGGACTTGATACGCTCCATTTTTTGGCAGCTGACTCTTTTTACATAGAAGTAAAACCAAGTCCTCAATTCAATGCTTCTATCCAGGGCGATAACTTACTGTGTCCAAATGGCTCCATTTTTCTTAAAGTAAATCCAACTCACCCAAGTTTAGGATGGTCTGGTCCTGGAATATCTTGGATAAGTTCAAATCAAGACAGTGTTGAGATTAATTTACCTGGAAATTATCATTATTCAGGTGTTATTACCGATTCAATTAATGGTTGTACAAAAGAGATTGATGAACTACACCAAATAACTCTAAAGCAAGCCCCAACAATTACTTCAAATCCTTCAGATGGTTATATCTGCCCTGACGATAGCCTTATTTTGAGTTTGCCTTCAAGTTATTTATCTTATCAATGGGTTGGACCAGAAGGAGATACGCTGTCAACAATTAATACCTGTTATGGAAGTGATGCTGGGTTTTACTATTGTCATGTTACAGATAGTGAACTTTGCAATCTAACATCACCACCATTTGAGGCAAAAGAATACATGACTCCTAGTATTTTAGTTTACCCTGATGTTTATATGTGTGAGGGAGAAAGCATAACAATTGAAGTACTTTATACAGGAAATGCTGTTTTTCAATGGTCGCCAATTCCAAGTAGTGCTAGTCAATTAATTGTCAATCAACCAGGGACTTATAGTGTTACAATTCAACAATGTGGAATTACAATAACGGAATCGGTAACAATTATTGATGCCACGCCCCAAAGTAACTTGACCACAACTACGTCAATTCTTTGTTGAACAAAAGCTTCGCTAGCCTGCATCGTGTTTCCATGATCTAAAAATAGTGTTTTCTCGTATGTAAAAGTCAACTTTTAAAAAATAAGTATGACTTTCAAGAAAGAAAATTTGTTGCTGAGTGCGTCGAAGCACACAACAACCTTGCAGAAAGCAAAAA
>VEQH01000086.1 GCA_018883325.1 Flavobacteriales bacterium
GAATTTGCTATTCCATCTAAAATTGCTGAAATTTGTTCTTGTGTAAAGTCCATTTTTTATGAGTTTAAATTTTGCAATACTAAAATCGCAATTTTTGGGCTTTACACACTTTTTAAAACAGTATCAATGAATCATTATCACACCTAATTGTCATGGATAGAAATTAAAATGACTTTAATGCGAAAAATTAATTCTAATTAACTTATTTGAGCTAACTAAATCCTTTTCTTAATCGATTACGTAGAATATTGTTTAATTGTGAATCATCCTTTCTGAAGGCATAATTACCTGTGTTTAAATGAAATATTCAAACCCATTCTTAGAATACGCTTTATCATTTAAAACGATTGAAATTGTTCTAGTGTTAATTCCATTTTTATGAATTTATAGTTTTCATTAGTGAAATCGCAATTTAGGGGCTTTAATTAATTTTTAAATCAGTGTCGTTAGTCAAGGTTACCAAAAATGAAGATTTGCCATTTATACGGAAAATAAAGTAGTTGAAATTTATTTACTTTTCCTCATTCTCAACATCGGATTTTTTAAAGATGTTTCCTACTTCTCTTGTGATTTTTTGGAATGTTTCAACACCCGCACTGATTGGGTTTGCTGAAATATCCTGATACGATGAATAATAGTTTTCGGCCTCAATTCCTGGATAGATGAAAATGGTATCGTTATTTGGACAAGCTTTCTCGATTTTTTGTGCAAAGCTTTCAATTAAAGGCTCATAAGAAACTGAACCAATTCGTGATGAACAAAATACAACAATATTGTGAATTGATTTTGTGTATAATAAGAAGAAGTCTTCAGTTGTTTCGATTTCAATCAATTTAGCTGAAAAATCTAATTTATTTGCGACACCTACTTTTTGAAAGCGCTCAAATGTGGCACTTGTACCATAAAGTTCAACGTTGATTGAAAGCTCTTTCCCAAGACGAATGATTCGCTCTGCCCAAAGGTTAAAAGTTGGTTCCAATTCAGAAAGTGGTGGCGTCACTAAAACAATTTTATCATAACTAACAGCTGGTTTATCTAATTGACAAAAGAAAATTGTTTTGTTGCAGACATCTAACAAATGATCGCGGTCGTCGCCAACTATACGTTTTATCAAAGACATTTGTCGACTATCGTTCAAGATGATAATATCGGTAACCAATTCTTTAGAAACACGTGCAATTCCAGAGGAAAGATTGTGGTCGATAGTTGCGATAGTGTTGATTTTTGCTTCGTGACCTGAGAAATGTTTAACGATATCTTCTAAAGATTTTCGCGATTTTCGAATCATTAATTCGGCTTTGTCATTGTCGGGATAAACACTAACCACAGAAAGCGGATTGATAACTTTTGGATCTGAAACAAGCAATGCGAATTCGATTAAAGATTCATTTCCTTGCAGCTCATTCATTGAAACCATAATGTGCTTATTTCTCAATTTAGTTTCGTTATGGTCTAAATCACTATTTTCTGAAATTTGAATCAATAGTTTTTTACCTGCATTTTCCGTCACAAAAGAAGCGGTCATACACGTAAATAAAATCAACAATACAGTTCCGTTAACAATATTAATGTCCAAAATTCCACGACCTTCGTCGTAACCAACCATAATAATTGCTAGGGTTGCGGCAGCGTGAGAAGTACTCAACCCAAAAATTATTTGGCGTTCAATTTTCGACATTCCAAACATTAATTGAGTTGCAAGTGCGGCTAACCATTTACTGAAAATGGCAAAAGCAGTTAAAATTCCAGCAATTACCAAAGGCCAAGTTCCTTGAAAGAAGACTTTGTAATCCACCACCATTCCAACAAAAATCAAGAAGAAAGGAATAAACAATGAGTTTCCAATGAATTCAATTCGATTCATTAAAATTGAATTATGTGGAATCAAGCGATTTAGTACTAATCCCGCGACGAAAGCTCCAATGATATGTTCAACTCCAGCTACTTCTGCTAAAAATGCAGCGAAAAAAACAACTGATAAAACAAAAATATATTGTGAAGATTTTTCGCTATCCAATTTACTAAAAAACCATTTTGCCACTTTTGGGATAATCAAAAACATGATTAGCGAGAAAATAGTCAAGGACGTCACCAAACGCACCCAAAACGCAAAATCTAAACTTCCATGTGTTGCACTGGAAATAATTGCCAAAATAATCAATACTGCTGTGTCGGTAAGTATAGTTCCGCCAACTGTAATTGCTACCGATGAATGCTTGGATAAACCATATTTACTCACAATCGGATAAGCAACCAACGTATGTGTTGCGAACATACTTGCAGTAAGTAAACTTGCCATTGGTGAAAGGTGTAGCACATACAAACACAAAGGATAACCAAGTGCTATTGGTATCGCAAAGGTGAAAAACCCAAAACTTAAACTTTTATTCAAATACTTTTTAAACTGGTTCATTTCGAGTTCCAATCCAGCCATGAACATGATGTAAAGCAAGCCAATTGTGGAGAATAACTTGATTGAACCTTCAGATTCCATTGTGCGTTCACCAATTAATCTTAATCCGTGTGGACCAATGATTACACCAGAAATAATCAAACCAATAATCGCTGGAATCTGTGCTCGACGTAAAAGTATTGGCGATAAAAGAATAATAAAAAGCAACAACGAAAACACAAGCACCGGATTGCGCAAAGGCAATTGAAACTCAGAAAGTAAATGCTCAAAAAAGTAATCCATTAGAAGCTATTTTTAAATTGAAAATTTCTCTTTTGAAGCATTAGAATAATTGTTTCCAATGTTTCTTCAAGGTTTTTTTGTGCTTTTGTGCTGTCGTGAAAAACAAGGATATCTCCTCCTTTTATTCGCTCTGCTTTTTTTATAATTTCTTTGCTTGGTAGTTTTGCATCAAAATCATACGCTAACCACGTCCAAAAAATTACTTTTTTCTTTAAGGAACTGAAAATATATTTAAACTGAAAAGGCGTTATTTTTCCATAAGGTGGACGAAATAATTCCGATTCAATAAGCTTTGATGCTTTTTCAACCGAAGAAAAATACTTGCTTTTTGGCGTTTTCAATCCGTTTTCATGCGACATTGTATGATTGCCAACCTGATGTCCTTCCTCTAAAATTTGATAATACACCTCAGGATACTTCTCAACGTTGTTTCCAACACAGAAAAAAGTTGCCTTGATGTTGTTTCTTTTCAGAATGTCCAACACAAAAGGCGTTACCTCTGGGTGTGGACCGTCATCAAATGTTAAATAAATTGCACGCTTATCCCTTCCTTTCCAAATCCCGTTTCTGAAAGCGAAACGAGCGATATATGGACTTCGGAATAAGCGCATAATCAACGCATTGTGTCAGTTGGTACTTGTCCTGCACCTAATTGCATATCAATGGAAGGAGCACTTGGAGCAGCTTGTTTCGGAACATTACTTGGAGGTAATAAACCATAGTGTTCGCCCATTGCACCTAAATTCATTTGCAATCCAACAATCATTCTTCCATAAGTTCCTAAAGTACCTCCAGAAACACTTTCGCCATTGTTGCTAGCTGCTTGCTCTAATTCATTGTAAATTCGAGGCATTACACTTTTGTAAACGTAATTTAATTTTTTGTAAATATGTTTCGCAAGTGGGCCGTTGAAATCACCCAATTCTTTATCAGCAGCTATTATATACATTTTGAAAGAAGCATCTAAAGCAGCATATAAATCTTCTGCATTTTCTTGATTTCCAGCGAATGATGCTTTACTATGCTCGAAATATCTGAAAATTGATTCATAATTTTTCATCAATTTCATTCCTAATTCCGTAGCTTTTTTCTTCTCACCTAATAAGAAATACAACTGAACATATTCATGTAAAGTTCCACTTACTTTAGCGCGAATTTCTTGTCCTTGATAGTTGAAATTTAAATGAGTAGCGTTCACTTTTAATGAACTCATTCCGTCGTATGCGTTCACTTCAGCAAAGTCAATAACCGTTTCAACTGGCATTATTGCCAAAGACATATCTAAAATTTGAACTGCTTTTTTCTTTTGTCCTTTGTTGTAAAGTTGCTCTGCAAGTAATAAGAAATTCACTCTGTATTGTTGTGTATGGCGACGAGCATAGTAATCTGTTAATACATTTGGATCAGCCATATTACCCCAACTGTAAGTTTTGGTCATGTGTTTGTACATTTTGTCCACATTGAAGAAAACTGGTTCTTCTTTCAACGGACTGAACTCGTAAGCTAAACCAACTTGTTTGATATGACCTGCGCTCAACAAAGCAATCGACAACGAAGAGCCACGGCTACTTGAGAAATAAATTCCACGTTTCCAGTCATTGTTTGCGATAATGTCTAACATCATTGCCTCATCTCTTGCAAGGTAACGATCGCGATCTGTGTTGTATTCAAATGCAATTCTATCCGGACATTTTGCCGCTTCTGCTTGCGTAATAACGCCAGATTTAACAGCATTTGCTTTGTTTACTTTCATCGTAAAACGTCCTGAAGGGAAGAAAGATAAACGATTTCCTTCGTTGATAATCATGTTTTTATCATCGCGAACAAATGCCATTGCTTCCTCTAAGTCAACAGAAGACCAAGACATTTCAAATTGCTCAATCAATTCTTGAAGTGGTTGCGCTGCAGCTTGCATATTCGTAACTGTTCCGTTGCGCGCACCGTCATACAATTTCAATAAACCAATGTATTTTTTAATAATACTTTGCTTTAAATTGGTTGAATCAGATGTCAATAACTGTGTTTTTGCTTGTTGCGTTCCTGCATCGTTGCAAACAACTCCACTTAAAATTTCATTTGCTTTAAAATCGAAATAACGCAAGGCTTGACCTGCTTGACGCGCATTGTATTTCAATCGCATATCTAAGACATTATCCAAAATTCCTTCTCCTGGATTCATTGAGAATAATTCTAATAAGGATAAGAAATAGATTTGGTCGGTATTTCCAGCGTACATTAAAATTTGATCTTCTCTAAACTTAATTGGAAGCGGATCAGACTCATACGCTTTCATTTTCATCTGATTTGTGTACCAGTCTGTTCCCATCAATGAAAGGTTACAAACACGCACATCCGTTCTTTTTCCTTCTACTTCTTGCATGTACCAAAGAGGGAACGTATCATTATCTCCATTGGTAAACATAATTCCGTTTTTCTCACAAGATTCAAGGTAGTTTAATGCCAAGTCGTGAGCTGTTGTTTTACCACTTCTGTTGTGGTCATCCCAACCTTCAGAAAGCATCAACATTGGAACGACTGCACCAACAAGTCCAGAAAGTGAAGCTGTGTAAATTTGATTTTTAATTAGATTTCTCTTCTGAATGAAGTCATAAATTGCAAATACACCCAAGCCAATCCACATTGCGAAGAAGTAGAACGAACCAGCGTAGGCATAATCACGTTCTCTTGGTTCAAATGGCTTTTGATTTAAGTAAACTACAATTGCTAAACCTGTGAAAATGAACGCTAATAGAATGATAAACGCATCTTTTGGTGCTCTTCTAAAGTGAAAAAACATTCCAATTAACGCCAAAATCAATGGCAACATATAAAATTTGTTGTGCGAAGGATTTTGAGTAGTGTAAGTTGGCGCAAATTCTTGACTTCCCAAACGCATTTCATCTAAGAAAGAAATTCCTGAAATCCAGTTTCCACGCATATTATCGCCGTGTCCTTGAATATCATTTTGTCTTCCTGAGAAATTCCACATGAAGTAACGGATATACATCCAATTAACTTGATAACGGAAGAAATAATTCAAATTTTCTCCAAAAGTAGGAAGACGTTTTCCGTCTCTTCCAATTTCTGTTTCCTTTCCATCTGTTGCGTCATAACCTGACCAGCTTTCATATCCTTGCTGATGCATTGGATTGTCGCCTGAATACATTCTTG
Source organism: Flavobacteriales bacterium (assembly GCA_018883325.1). Classification (GTDB taxonomy): domain Bacteria; phylum Bacteroidota; class Bacteroidia; order Flavobacteriales_D; family Crocinitomicaceae; genus UBA952. The sequence continues at coordinate 5,867 of VEQH01000086.1, forward strand.
GGAAGAAGGTTGACTGCGAATAAGTAGCAACTGCACCAATACGAATGGAAGCGTTACTTTCAAAATATTTTTCTTCAATCGAGTAAGAACCTCCGCTTTTTTTAACCCATTCTTGTGCTTCTGCTTCTTTTGTGAAAGCTTTAACAGGAACATCATTTTCCAACACAACAAATCTTCTCAAATAATAAGGTGATAAATCTTTCCATCCATCACGATCGGTCATTTGTGGACCATTTTCAGTCATTACTTCACCTGAGCGCAAAGAATTCCAGTAGTTTCCAAAAAGAATTGGTGCTGAACCATATTGTTCACGTTTCAAGTAGGAGTGAAGTGTAACTAAATTTTCAGGGTCGTTTTCATCTAAAGGAGTGTTTGCGTTTGAACGAATAACGATTACAGCAAATGAACCGTATCCGATTAACAAGAAAACCAAGCCCATCATTGCATTGTAAAGGATTGTTTTTCCTGTTTTTCTAGCGTAATAAACACCATACAAACAAGCAGAAACCAAAGCTATAAAGAAGAAAATTGTTCCTGTGAAAAATGGTAAGCCCAATGAATTTACAAATGAAACTTCAAATGAAGAAGCTAGAGAAATCGTTCCAGGAATGATTGCTTCTTGAATAAATCCTAAAATGAAAACAGATAAAATACCTGTCAATAAAAAGCCTTTAACATCTGTTTTTTGATACACTCGGAAGTAAATCATATAGCCAATTGCAGGCACAACAAGGATTCCTAATAAATGGACACCAATCGCTAAACCAAGTAAAAATAAAATTAAAAGTAACCAACGATTTGGTCTAGCTTCAATTGATAATTCTCCATTTTGCACCAATGCCATTTCTTCATCCCATTTCAGCATTGCCCAGAAAATCACAGCTGTAAACAAAGATGCCATTGCGTAAACCTCTCCCTCAACCGCCGAAAACCAGAAGGAATCAGAAAATGTATAAGCCAAAGAACCAATTGCTGCAGCAAGGAAAATTGCTGCTTGTTCGCCTGCAGAAATATCTGCAGCTTTTTTCGCAACAATCTTTTTTAACAATAAAGTCAAGGACCAAAACATAAAAAGTATGGTCAATGAACTCGAAATTGCGGATAAACTATTAATATAAAACGCCACACTTTCAGGAGCAGCAAAGAAAGAAAACACACGTCCGAGCACCATAAAAAGCGGTGCGCCAGGAGGGTGACCAACTTCTAATTTATAGGCGGCCGTGATGTATTCTCCACAATCCCAAAGACTTACGGTGTCTTCAATTGTAACAAGATAAACGATTGATGCAACTAAAAAAGTCAACCAACCTAGTAAGGTGTTCCATTTATTGTAATTCATAAGGGAATTAATTTTTGATTTTGGTTGTGCGAATTTAAGAATATATCTTTTGAGTTTCTTTTTGACAGATCAAAAAGATTGATTGTTTCTCCTTAGCAATCAAAGAATTCAAGAATAAAAAAACTTTTTTTTCAAAAATTTGAGTCGAATCTAAAATTTGTTTATAAATTTGCCCTCGCATTTGAGATTAATTAAATGTTTATTGGCCCATGGTGTAACTGGCAACACGTCTGGTTTTGGTCCAGAAGAGTTTAGGTTCGAGCCCTAATGGGCCAACAGAAAGGAGTTCAGAAATGAGCTCCTTTTTTGTTTCTTTAAGATTTTGTAAACTTAAACCAAAGCAATTCGAACAATGACTTTCGTTCCCAAGGCTTTTCCATTTTCTTCTAAGTCGATGATTTCAATGGATTTTTTGTTCGAAATCGTACCCATTAATTCTAGGCGTTCTTGTGTGATTTCTAAAGCAGCAGAGATGTGCTTTGCTGTTGGTGACTGCTGTTGAATAGTTGAAGCTTTTTTTCGGCCGATTCCGTTATCAGAAACGACGCACTCCAAATAACCACTTTGCGCTTGAAAACGAATTTCAATTTTTCCTCTTCTTCCCGTTTCTTCCAACTGACGGAAACCGTGTTTGATCGCATTTTCAACAAAAGGCTGCAAAATCATCGGTGGAATTTGAATGAAATCTGTTTCTAAATTTTCAGGAACTAGAATTTCGTAATCAAAGCGATTGCCGTTACAGAATTGCTCAATCAACAAGTAATTTTCAAGCGTGGCAATTTCAGCCTGCAGAGCGATTGTTGTCATCCGTGAATGGTCGAGAATTTGGCGCATCAAACGGGAAAATTTCGCTAAATAATAACGCGCTTCTTTGTCTTTCCCAACTCCAATTTGCGACTGAATAGAATTCATTGCATTAAAAATAAAGTGCGGATTCATCTGCAAACGCAAAGCTTTTTGTTCTAACTCTACAAGCTCTTTTTCTAATTGCAATTTGTTTTGAGCTTCGGTTGCCACTTGTTGAATGTGCTGCACGCGTTTACGCACAAAGAGATAAACAGCAAAAATTCCACTGCTAATACTCAACAAGATGAACCACCATTGGTACCAAAACGGAGTTGCAATTGAAAATTCGACGACATACGGTTGCTTCGACCACTCTTGGTCTTCGTTGCATGCCCTCACTAAAAATCGATAGTTTCCAGGGTTCAAATTGGAATACAAAATACTTCGTTCCGTTGAAGGAGGCGACCATTTTTCGTCAAATCCTTCCAATTTCCAACGGTAACGTACCGCATCAGAATTGCTTAAGTTGACACCAAAAAACTCAAATGTCAAATGGTTTTGATTGTATGGAAGTTCTAATTTTTGCACTTGTTGCCAAGAACCTAAAGATTTGTAATAAGGCGTTTTAGATAAACTTTCGTAAAATAATTTGATGTCTGTTAGTCGCAAAATTGGCGCTTGCGTATTCTTTCGTTGACTAGAAGGATAAAAGCGAATGACACCGTTGATTGTTCCAAACCAAAGTGTTCCTTCTTTATCTCTCAAAACTGCATTCCGACACGTTTCAACGCCTGAAAACCCATCGCCTTTACTGTAATGTTTTACCTTGTTGATTGTAAATCCATTTTTCAAAATCAAGTAATCCAATCCTTTTTCAGAGCCGACAAAAACGTTTCCTTTCTTGTCAAACGAAAGTAAATAAGCAATCGTTGAAGTCAGCCCTTCATCGTAGCCAAAATGATGCAATTTGTTGTTGGAAGCGCGTTCAATGCAATGAATGCCAGCACCCAAAGTTCCGAGCCAAATATTCCCTTTGGGGTCTTCTGCTACGCTCACAATTTCATTTGAATGCAATCCGTTTTTCTGTGTGAATCGCAATTTTGTTTTGCCATTCAAAGCGATGCAAGCAACACCAAATTTTTCTGTTCCATACCATAAATCGCCATTTTTATCTTGAATTAAAGAAGTCAATCGATTACTTAGCAAACCATTGGTAACATTGAAGTTTTTCACTTGAATGCCGTCGTTTGCAAATTCCAAACGGTACAAACCTAAACCTGCTGTTGCAACCCAAAGTGCATTGTTTTGGTCACAAACAAGTCCGCGAACGTGCGTAGTTTTTAGAAATTCTAATTTTTTAAATACAGAATCGCGGAGCACAAATAAACCCAACCCTTCTGTGCCGAAAAACAATTCACCTGCTTTATTTTGAGCTATCGCCTTAACACCAATATCTTTGAAACCATTGCTAGCGTTGTAATTGAAGATTTTTCCATTCTTGAAGACACTCACGCCTTTTTCTGTCCCCAACCAATGTGAACCTGAAGCATCTTGAAAAATAGTGTAAACCAATTTTCCGAATAAACCACTCGAACGATTGTAAGTTGTGAATTGTCTTCCTAAGTAATTACAAACGCCACCGCCCGAAGTTCCAAACCAAAAATTTCCCGTATTGTCTTGAATTATATTTCGAATATGGCGACTGCTTAAACCATCAGCTTCGTTGAATTGCTGAAAGTTTCCAGATTTAGGATTGTAACGAAAAACACCTTTTTGAAGTGTTGCTAACCATAAGTTTTGATTCTTGTCCTCATAAATATCTAAAACAGAAGTTTGATACAACTCCAATTTTAGGTCGATTCTGTAAAAAGTTTTACCGTTAAAACCATACATTCCATCGCCATAAGTTCCAATCCAAAGTGTGCCATTCTGATCCATTTTCAGTGAAGCTATGGAATTAAGCATATAACGTGATTTCTTACTGTAATCATTGATGAGCAGTTGTGATTTTTCTACTTTCAAGCAAAACAAGCCGGATTCACCTCCAAAAAAAATGCGATTGTCCTCGGCAACAAGAATGGTGTTAATGATTTGTTCTTTGAGTTTAAGTTCTGAAAACACATTGCTAAAATGCTTTCCGTCAAACATATACACTCCAACATTCGTTGCTAGCCACAAAATGCCTTTGGAATCAATGTCGAAATGGGTAATTTGTAAATTTTGCTTTTTTGGTAATTGAAACGATTGAAAACGCACACCATCGTAGTAACTCAAACCAGCTTTGGTGGCAATCCACAAATTCCCTTTTTTGTCTTCTTTGATTTGATTGACAGTGTTGTTTAGCAATCCATCTCGTTCCGTAAACGTTTTGAAGCGCACACCATCGTAGCAGGTCAAGCCGCCGCCTTGGGTTCCGAACCACAAAATTCCGCGTTGATCTTGAATTACGCTGTAAACTTGCGATTGTGCAACGCCATCTTCCACGGAATAATTCCTGAAAATATATTGTTGTGCGTGAAGATTTACGCAAAAAAATAAGGCAAATAAGAATAAAAGGGATTTTTTCAATTACTATAAATCAGTAATTCAAAGGTAATATTATTTGAAGATTTGCTTTCATTTTAAAAGATGATGAAATCGATTGAGTACACCGAAGAATCAGCATTGAATTTATTGTCCAAAAGTTAAACTTCTTTTAATTGAAATGAAAGCTTCATCCAATTTTCTCTAACAAATCAGCTCGAAATTGTTTTGATAATGGTAGATCTTGTTGATTAATTGAAACAGTAACACCATTTATTTTTTGAATGTAGTTTGTGTTCACCAAATAACTTCTATGAATTCTAGAGAAGCTATCATTTAATTTTAATTCAAAGTCTGTTAACGTATCCCTGACAACGTACTTTTCATTTTGAAGCGTGTAAATTTCTAAGTAAACATGATCGCTTTTCAGAAAAATAATATCTTCAAATTTCAACTTTATAAAGTAATTCTTTTGCTTTATGAATAGGTAATCTCTTGGTGATTTGTTTTGTTTTTGAATTTTATTTTGTTCGAAATTAGACAAGGTTACTTCAATGGAACTATACAATTCTTCTTTTGTAAAAGGTTTCACTAAATAGGCTGGTGGTTTTGCAATTTTTGCGCGTTCAACAGTGATTTTATCTGCATGAGCTGTTAAGAAAATAAAGGGGATATCATAATTTTCTTGAATATATAACGCTAAATCAACACCATCCTTTTTACCTGATAAATGGATGTCAAGTATAACAATATCAGGACGTTCATTGTCAATTAATTCTTTGCCTTCTGTGTAAGTAATAGCTGGTTCAAGTACGTGATAACCTAAACTTTCAAGTGATTCACAGATGTTATCAGCAATAATTATTTCGTCTTCAACTACACCGATTTTAACTTTATTCATAATTCGATTTTGTTTATCTTAATCCACATTTGCTCTTCTAATTGAATCTTTAAAACTTACTTCAAACACAGCTCCATTGCTAAAATAATAGTTAAGTTGCCCATGTAATTGTTTAGAAAGTCTTCGAATGAGAAGTAAACCCAAGCTTTTTATTTTTTTCCAATCTAAATCTTCTGGCAGACCTTTCCCATTGTCTTTAAAAGTGAGTTTAAATTCTCCTGTTGTAATTTCTTCCAAACAGATTTTTATTTCCTTATCATCTGAGTTGATTAAAGCATATTTAAACGCATTTGTGGTCAGCTCATTCACAACCAATCCGAGTGGGATAGCTGTATCAACATCCAACATTATATCTTTTATACAATTGTCAAGTTTGAAATTTTCTAGACTAACTACATGACAAAAATTTGAAAACATCAATATTTGACTTATTTTGCGGGTTCAGTAATATGTTTGAAATGTAATCTAATCCATATTTGAAAAGGCTTTTCGCTCTGTAACCATGCTTTTTAAT